>JBEKQE010000014.1:0-46298 GCA_049520035.1 Syntrophobacteraceae bacterium
CATTTTTCGGGAATCACTTCTGCCGTAATGGGGTCGGAGAGCATTTCTCCACTGTGGAGCAGGCGAACGATACGCGCTGCTGCTGCGGACCCCTGGGTGACCGACTCCTTTATGTCTTTGGGCCCCTCGGCGCATCCTGCGAAGAAAATGCCCCTGGTGGCCGCATCGACCGGCTGGAGCTTGGGGTGGGCTTCCAGGAAAAATCCGTCAGGTGAGAGCTGAAGTCCAAACATCTCCTGAAGTTTCCTGGTCGTTTCGGACGGTTTCATGCCGACCGCCAGCACCAGCATGTCAAGATCATGAAAAGATATCTTTCCTCTTGCGCTGTTGTCGACGGCAACCCGCAGTCCGCCTTCGGCGGTTTCAATCACATTGCCGGGCAAACCCCGTATGTATTGCACGCCAAGACTTCTGCTCTTTCTGTAAAGGTCTTCGAAACCTTTTCCGAAAGCACGGATGTCGATATAAAAGACCTTTATGTCTATTTTAGGATAGTGTTCCTTCAGGACCAGGGTGCTCTTTACGGTGTTCATACAGCAGACATTTGAGCAGTATAAGGCGCCCTTCCTTGCCGAGCGCGAACCGACGCACTGAATGAACCCGATCGACCTTGGGGGTTGCCTGTCTGTTGGCCTGATCAGCTCACCGCCGGTCGGACCTCCGGCGCTTATCAACCGTTCAAACTCGGTGCTGCTCAGCACGTTTTCATAGCGCGTGTAGCCGTACTCGTCGAGTTCCGTAGGATCGTAGGCTTCCAGGCCGGTGGCGACTACGACGCTTCCCACGTTTTCCACCACTTCCTCATCGGACATGTGGAAGTTAATGCAATTCTTTTCGCATACCTCGGCGCATTTCGCACACACGACCGGGTTGTGACCGAGACATTCATTGATATTTATTACATAAGCGGAAGGCACCGCCTGCGGAAAAGGCGAGTAAACGGCCCTTCTCGAAGAAAGACCGGAGTTGAACTCATCGGGGCGCACGACCGGACACACTTCTGCACAGTCGCCGCAAGCGGTGCAGTCCTTCTCGGAAACGTATCGGGCTTTTTTTAGAATCTTGACCTCGAAGTTACCAACATATCCTTTCACGTCGATCACTTCGGAGAGGGTGAGGAGCTTTATTTTGGGATGCCGACCGGCATCCGTCATCTTCGGCCCGAGTATTCAGATGGAACAGTCCATCGTGGGGAAGGTTTTATCAAGTTTTGCCATCTGGCCGCCAATGGATGGTTTTCTTTCGACCAGGACGACTTCGTAGCCGTTATCGGCAAGATCGAGCGCCGCCTGGATTCCGGCGATGCCTCCTCCTATTACGAGAGTCCGCCTGCTGAGCGGTATTTTTCGGCCCTGGAGCGGTTCGAGCCTGAGGGCCCTCGCCACTGCCATCCGCACCAGGTCGACGGCTTTGCCTGTGGCGGCTTGTGGTTCGTTAATGTGAACCCAACTGCACTGTTCCCGCAGGTTAGCCATTTCGAGCAGGTAGGGATTGAGGCCGGCGCTTTCGAGCATCTGCCGGAAGGTGGGTTCATGGAGCCTTGGAGAGCAGGAGGCGATCACCACCCGGTCAAGCCCGAGCTCGGCAATATCTTCCCTGATGCTCTGCTGACCGGGATCCGAGCACGCATATTGGATATCTCGCGTATGAACGACATTTTCAAGTTTAGCGCTCTCGGAGGCGACTCTCTGGCAATCGACGGTTCTGGCGATGTTCAATCCGCAATGGCAGACAAAGACGCCGATTCGCGGATTTTGACCATGTATGGAGGTTTTTTGCATTTTAAGGTCTCTGGTTCTCCAAAAATTATTCCCCTTGGATAGATGTTACTCCCAGCGTATTGTTCGGGCCAGAATGGAGGTAAGGTCTACCATTTCCATTCGGATTTCATTTCCAAGGAAGGGGTCTTCCATGGCGCACTTGAGGTGTATCTGGCATTTAGGGCAGGCGGTTACCAGAAGGTTGCTTCCGGTTTCTTTTGCCTGCCTCAGCCTGTTTACCTGCATAGCTTTGGAGTAACTGTCACATCCGGTCCATGCACAGTTTCCGCAGCAAAGCGAAGAAGCTCCCCGGTCGCGCATTTCGCTGAAGCCTCGCACGTTGAGCCGTTGAAGAAGATTTCTCGGCAATTGGCATCCGGTTTGTGTGCGGCTTAGCCTGCAAGGGTCCTGAAAGGTTATCTTCCTGTTGAGTTTTGAGAAACCGATGGCTCCCTTGCTGATTTCGGCTTCTGCGAGTTCGAAAATGTGGGTCACTTTGAATCCGGTTTCGATCCCGTTTTGGGGATAGTCGTGAGAGAAGGCCCTGTAACATTCCGGACAGGCCGTAACAAGTTCTTCGATTCCCATCTGCGAGATCAGTTTTACATTCAGCCGGGCGAGTTTGACAAAGTGATCGCGGTCTCCCGACCAGAGCAGATCATGGCCGCAGCACCTCTCGTTTTGCATTATTGCCGGATGAATATCGAAAAAGTTCATGAGCCTGAGCGCATCGACCAATATGTCGCTGGTACTTATGCCCAGGTGATTCTTGAAAAATGTGTCGAAGTAGGGAGCGCACCCTCCGAAAAACAGGGTTTTGCTTTTCGGGTCGGTTTGAATTTCGGGCGGCAGCCATCTCCAATGCTCCACAGGCAGGTTGGGCGATGCCAAAGCACGCATGAGGGAGTGGAAAAAACCTTCATGGGCTTCAAACCGGCCATTCCCGGATGCTGCGTTGCGCATCTCTTTTATAAAATCCGGAAAGCTGACCGCCGAGGGGCATCGATCATAGCAAAGACCGCAGGTAAGGCAGGACCAGATGTCCTCCCTGATGCAGGAGGATTCCAGGTCGCCCGCTACTACGGCGTTTGCGATTGCTCTGGGGGAAAACTGTTTTCCGGAGAGAGCTACCGGGCATGCGGATGAACATTTGCCGCAGTCCTGGCAAGTGTTGATATTGTGGGCGGCCATAATAGAGGCAGCCGACTCGGGCGAGAGGGCAGATTTTTTTGTTACACGGGGGGGTTCGACAGGTGTTTTGCCCAGTTGCTGAATCGTGTTTCTGAACGCGGTCAGAAAATCGAGCAGCTCCGAGGACTGGTCGGGATAGAACGAGGCAAAACCGAGCCGCTCCTCTCCCAACCCCAGCAGGCGAAGAATCCCCCTGGTGTCCTCCACGTTTCTCTCGGCAACACGAGTCCCGATCCCGTAACGGCAGGTGCCGGGCTGGCACCCGAGCAGGGCGACTCCGTCGGCGCCGGTTTCGAACGCCTTGAAAAGCAGCGACTTGGTGATTCGACCGCTGCAAGGTATCCTTATCATCCGGATCTCGCGGGGCAGCGGAGCAAGCGTGTCCTGTAGCGTCTGGAATGCGGCGTGCGGGCACCAGTTGCACAGGAAAAGGATTATTTTGAGATCGTCTTCCATGGATTTTTATCCGGTCAGGGGGTTTCAAGATTCGAGTTGGTCAGAGTAAATCCGACACGTGGGAAAAGTCTACCCACGTGCCATTCTATTTTACAGGCAACCCTTGCTTCAAGAACCCCGAGCCGTTACTTCCTCAATCATCTGCTCCAGAAAGAGCCTGTCTCGATAGGGGCTGTCGGCGGCGTCGGACGGACAGATCGAAATGCAGTCGCCGCAGCCCTTGCAAAGGGCCTCATCGACAACCGCATAACCAGACCCCAGCGTGTTGGTATGAAAGCTCACCGCCCGATAGGGGCAAGCGTTCACACACCGGCCGCATCCCCTGCAAAGGTTCTCATTTATAGAAACCGTGTATCCTTTGTTTTGCCTGGGCCCCCGAGGCATAACGGTGGCTGCGAGAATGCCGGCTGCTGTGCCCTTTATGCGTTCAGAGGCATTGATGCCCGGTGGACTGGCCAGCAGTAGCCCCGGTATCGAAGTAGCCCCTGGAACGAAGAAGGGGATTCCTCTGAGGCCCTTTGCCTGCATGGAGTGTGTAAACTCATGGGGCGGCATGTCCGGGTGAGGCATATAGGCTATATTTCTTCGTGCGCTGTCTCCCAGAATAACCGCTCCCGCGCTGAAAACCTGGTGGGTGCTGTCTTCCATAATCACGACCACCCGGAAGTCTCCCACTGTGCCCTTAAGAGACCTGGCGCTCGATCCGAGAAATGCGTGAACGTGGGGATAATCGGGCGCCGAAGGAAGAGGTCTGTCCGGGCTTCCGAACAAAAAGACTTCCATTCCCATTTGACTCAGGGTGTGAGCGCTTTTGAGCGCGGCTTCGGATTCACCGATTATTGCGGTTGTGAAGTTATACTGGCGCGCTGGAGTCGGGAGGGACTTGAGATGGGCGGCGCGCCGGATAGATCTTTGAAGGAGTCCCTTGAAGCGGCTTACAGCCAGAGGCGTGTCACTCCTCAAGAGGGCAAGGGCCTCGCCTCGAAGGTTGCACGTTTCGGCCATTGCCCTGGCTATACCGGTACCCTGGAAGATCGCGGCCTTCAGCCTGCTTCGCTGGTCGGTACACGCACTGCATATGAGGTCCAGGGGGCAGCACACGCAGGAAGCGAGTACGAATCGGGTGAGGCCTTTTTCGCGAATCGTCCTTAGCATTGAAGCAGCGCCTTCCAGTGTGCACGCTGAGGGAACCGACTCGGCGTATTCCACCGTTGAGTCCTCCGGAAGGTAGGAAATGAACCTGTCCAATTCCGGGTCCCACCCGAGCGAATCGTTGCAGCGGCATACAAAAACACCGATGCGAAGGTCTGATGTGAGCTGGGGTCCTGGAGGCGAAAACGAGATGCCATGGCCCTTCATGCGCGGAGCGCTGTCGCCGAGCAGCAGAACAGCTTCCGCTGCGGCGGCAAAACCTCGCAGCGTCATGCCAAAAATGTCCGGTTTGATGGCCCTGGAACTGTACGCGCGGATCACGTCCTCGCCTTTCACTCCGGGAGCGGCAGCCGCGTCGGCGATAATGACGACCCCCGCATGTTCGACGGCTTCGAATGAATCGTCTGCGTAGGAAATAGCCTTCGCACCCGAGCATGCCTCGACGCACTGGAAGCACTCCGAACATACGCCGCACTGGAGGCATCTGGATGTCTCTGAATGGACCTGATCTTCAGTCAGGCCGAGGGCGACCTCGACGGAAAGCTCCCTGCGTGAGGCGGGACGAAGCTCCGACATTCTCGCGCGGGGAACAGACGGAATCTCTGGGGTGATCTCTGGAAAGTCTAATTCCTGCGGCCGGGATAAAGAGCAGGGTTCATCGGGTTCTCCAGTCAGAAAAGCTTTGCCGGTCAGGAAACTGTGAACGGCCCTGGCAGCCGCCCGACCGGAGGCCATAGCCGATACGACCGTCGAGGGTCCGGTCACGGCGTCACCTGCGGCAAAGACATTATTAGCTCGGGTCCTTCCTTTGGTCTCCACCCAGGTGAGCCCGTCAAGCGTGGCAAGGTTTTCTGCATGGCCGTCAAAAAGAGCCGGGTTTCCTGTCTGTCCTATTGCTATGACGGCGCGTTCGAATTCAATCTCGAGCGGCGTGCCGCCTTCAATCGGGACCGGCCATGGGATTCCTTTGGCGTCCGGTGGGCCTGGGATGGTCGGAAAGAGACGTATAGCCTTCAGCCTGCCGTCATCTCCCAGAAATTGGGCAACCATGAGGCTGGTTTTTATCGCTACTCCCTCTGTCAGCGTCTGTTCCACTTCCAGAGTGTCCGCTGGGATCAGTGCCTCGGGAAACCACGAAATCAATGTAACTTGGGCGCCAAGTCGAACAAGCGTGCGTGCGGCTTCAAACGCGGCGTTGCCGTCGCCGATTACCGCAGTTTTTCCGGAAAGAGACTCTAATTCGCCCCTATGCACGGCGGAAAGCAATGAGACGCATCCGACAACCCCGTCAAGTTTTTCTCCAGGGACATTCAGCTTTCGGTCTTCCCACAATCCTGTGGCGAGAACAATCGCCGAGAAGTCCCGAGCGTTCAGTGAGGATTTATATTCGCAGCCCAGGCGGAATTCGATTCCAATCCGGTGAAGGTATTCGATTTCCTGGTCGAGCACAGGGCGCGGGAGCCGGTAAGGTCCGATTCCGTAGCGCAAAAGGCCCCCCGGCGCTTTTTCTTTCTCAAAGACCGTCACTCGATATCCGAAGCGTATAAGGTCGGATGCTGCGGCAAGTCCGGCAGGTCCCGAACCAACCACGGCAATTTTTTCGGGCCGAGTCCTGGCTGGTTTTACCTTAGTCAGGTCGGGAGATGCGTTATCGGCAATGAAGCGCTTTATGTCCCGTATGGCAAGGGGTTGATCGAGATCGTTCCTGCGGCATGCAGCCTCGCATGGATGAGTGCAGATCCTTCCGCAGATGCCGGGCAAAACGTTGTCCTTCCTGATAAGTTCGAGCGCCTCCGTGTACTTTCCGGCACGCGCCAGGGCCATGTATCCCTGGACGTTAACTCCCAGAGGGCAATTTGCCTGGCACAGAGGAGTCTTGCGCTTGTCAATTACCGGCCTTCCCGGAAGGGCATGCCTTCCTCCGTACTTTAGGGCCTTTGTGCCGTCAGGGCTTACTGCCGGACAATTCTCCGAACATAGACCGCAAAGGGTGCACTTGTCGGAGTCAACGTAGGAGGCCGTTTTTTTGTAACGTATTGAAAATCCCTGGGGCGTGTGCTTGATCGACTTGATTGAAGCGGGAAGAAGAAGCCTGATCCCTGGATTTCTCATTATCCGAAGAAGCCCCGGGCGCAGGGCATAGTTGAAGCTAACCCCGGAGGGCATCCGCCAGATATCTGAGGCTAGTTTCTCGTTGAGGTCGGGGGCTTGGTCAATCAGTGTGACCGGTATCCCCATCTCGCCCAGTTTATTGGTTGCAGCGATCCCCGCCGGGGTAGCGCCGATTACGCATACCTTCTGAAGGCGTTCCTTGGGGTTTTTCATGAACCGGCCCCCTTCTTTGCGGCGGCCTTTTTATGCCTGGCCTTGAGCAGCGCCTGTCCGAAATCGTAACCTTTGTTGAAGGCGGCTATGTTTGCGCCTTCAGTTCCCTTGGGGACGGAATCGGCCACAGAGGTCAGCATACCCTTCAGGGAAACTGCGCCGGTTATTGAGGTTACAAAGCCGAGCATGACGATATTGGCCATCATCTTTCTGCCAAGTTCTTCGGCAATGCGGGTTGCCGGGATCGGGAAAACACCCCCGCCGGCACTATCGGCAGACCTCACCATGTCCTGATCGATAATGAGGATTCCGTTGTCTTTGAGCAGGTGGCGGTATTTCTCGTATCCTATCTGGGACATGCACACCAGGATGTCCGGATTGTGCACGTAAGGGTAATGGATTGGTTTGTCCGATATGATTAACTGAGCGCTGCAAGCCCCGCCACGAGCTTCAGGGCCGTAGGACTGCGTAAGAGTGCTCTCCAGATGGTCTGCAAGACAAGCCGCCATCCCGAGCACCTGGCCGGCAAGGACTATGCCTTGTCCACCAAGGCCGGTTATGAGAAGCTCTCTTTTCAATTTTGGGTTCGTGGTCCTGTCCATCGCACTCTCACTCGGCTCTTATTATCAGCCTTAGGGGCTCAATTCTTCGCGATTCAGGTTCGGTCTCATGACGCACGCGGGCGGCATATCCTTTCGTAGGCCTCCGAAAAGGTCGGCTTGTCGTACTCTACGAATTTCCCAAGAGTTATGCCCTGCTTGAAATCCAGGATAACTTCGGCAGGATTTGCGCCATTTTTTACTATTGTCTTTTCCTGATAGATCTTGAGCGAATCAATCGGTTTCTGCCTGTTTCTGCGGCCGTACCCGGTAGGACAGGGGGCGAGGACCTCGATGAATGAAAAGCCTCGGCGCGCAAGGGCTTCCCCTATCGACTGAGTAAGATCGCGCGTGTGAAGCATTGTCCAGCGCGCAACGTAGGTGGCCCCGGCAGCGTATGCCAGCAGGGGCAGATTGAACGGCAGTTCGGGATTGCCAAGCGGTGTGGTCGAGGTCTTGGCCATATTGGGGGTTGTCGCCGCAGCCTGTCCACCCGTCATTCCGTAATTGAAGTTGTTCACGCAGATCACCGTCAGATCCATGTTCCGTCTGGCGGCGTGAAGGAAATGATTTCCACCGATTGCAAACAGGTCTCCGTCACCGCTGAAAACGACAAGGGTCAGTTCGGGATTGGCCAGCTTCATGCCGGTTGCAAAGGGGATTGCCCGCCCATGAGTGGTATGATAGGAATCGAGCTTTACATACCCGGCGCCTCTTCCCGAACACCCTATCCCGGACACTACTACGGTTTTTGTCAGGTCCGCCCTGGCTGACTGGATGGCGATCAGCGATGAGGAGAAAGCCGTGCCGATTCCGCATCCGGGGCACCATATGTGCGGGATGCGATCGGTTCGCAGGATATTATCGAGTGGATGTTTTGGGGAGCGATTGTTGCTCATGCGCGTCCTGACTCAAGGCTAAGAGCGATCCGTACGGGCAAAATCAATAGGTCTTATAAGTCCGTGGTTTATCCCCGGCCGCTGCCGACAAGCATTTTTTCGAGTATCTGAGCGGGTGTAATAACCGTTCCGCCGGCATGACCGACCAGCAGGGCAGGGGCCATACCTCCGGCGCACCTTTCTACCTCCATGTGAATCTGCCCCAGGTTCAATTCCACCGTTATCAGGCACCGCACCCGTTTTGCAAGCTCTCTTATTGCATCGTCCGGGAAAGGCCACACGGTTACCAGTCGCAAAAGACCGGCTTTCATGCCTTGTTGCCGAGCCTCATCGACAGCGGCCAGGCTGCTCCGTGAGCTTATCCCGTACGATATCAGCGCCACATCGGCGTCCTCCAGCCGGTACTCCTCCACCTGTATGATCTTACTGAGGTTCGCACGAATTTTTTCCGTTATTCGAGAGACCATCTCCGAATGCGCCTCGGCTGTCATCACCGGGTAGCCTTTTTCATCGTGAGTCAGACCCGTAAAGTGCACCAGATAGCCCTCGCCGGCATGAGCCATTGGCGCCACCCCATTGGAGCCGGGATGAAAAGGTTTGAAACGGTCCTTTCTTCCTTTAGGGCGGGGGCGGGACTGGAGCCTTATTTTCGATGGATCGGGTATGATGACCCTCTCACATAGGTGGCCGACTACCTCATCGGCCATTATCATTACGGGGAGACGGTATGTTTCGCTCAAGTTGAACGCGGTAATGGTCTGGTAGAAAAACTCCTGGGGCGAAGCAGGGGCAAGCGCTATAATCTCGTAATGACCATGGGAGCCCCACCTGGCCTGCATCATATCACCCTGAGCGCCCAGCGTCGGTAGTCCCGTCGAAGGACCTGCACGCTGAACGTTTACTACCACACATGGAGTCTCCATTGTTATCCCGAGTCCGATGTTTTCCATCATCAGACTGAACCCCGGACCGGAGGTCGCTGTCATGCTTTTTGTTCCGGCGCAGGAAGCGCCAAGAACTGCGGCCATTGCGGCTATCTCATCTTCCATCTGGATAAAGACCCCGCCAACTTCCGGAAGCCTTTTTGCCATCTGCTCGGCTATTTCGGTGGCCGGTGTGATAGGATACCCGGCGAAGAAGCGACAGCCGGCGGCAAGCGCCCCCTCCGCGCATGCCGAGTCACCATTCATGAAATACTCTCCGGTCAGAACTGCAGGTTTCATAAAAAGAAAAAACCCATAGAGGTTATTGAATTGAAAGCTCGGAAATCCTTTGGGCCGGAGCTTCGAGCGAGTAGATCGCAAAATCGGGACAGATGGCCTCGCAATAGTGACAGTTGACACACAAATCAGGCTGTTTTATCGCCGGAGGGTGGTATCCTTTCGAGTTGAAGCGCTCGGAGGCCTCGAGAACATCTCTTGGACAATATTCGATACAGTAGCCGCACCCTTTGCACCGGTCTTCTATGATATGAACGATCCCTTTGGAAATGACGATCTCTTCGGTATCCAGGGGAACGCGCCAGAACTTCATCTTTTGACCTCTTCGAACGTAATGAACAGGGGAGCGACTGTGTCTTTGAGATATCGGGCAATTTTGTGAGCAAGTCAAGATAAATGAGATGGCGAAATAATGGAATTGGCTGGTTGGGGTATTTTTTCCAGAGGGGGGAATGGGCAGTTCAGATGAAGATGCAGCCCTTGGTCGGCCCTAAGGGGAACAATTTGGTCTTCTGGTCTCAGAAGAAAAACATTGGATATGTCGGTCAAGTCTAAGATCCACCCTTCCCCCTTAGAGAAAGGGGGGGACAATTACATAAATCTCCAAAATCATTTCACCAGTTTATCAGGATTTTCTTTCCGCCGTCTTCGGCCAATACCCGATAACCAAAATCAGGATGCAATGAAAGCAAAGACTTGAGCGGCTTTTTTTCGCTGAACAGGAAAATCCTTTTCCCGGACGTCCACTCGCTGAGCAGTTCATCCTGCGTGAGGCACAGCCTTGGGGCTGTTTTATCCTGCAGGCCGTACCAGAGAACGCCGAACCCGCCGTTCATGACGTAAACCTGGAGGCCTGTGTAGTAATTGAGGGTTGAACCTTTCTCATAAAAATCGTTTATGACGATCTTATCTCCCGGCCGGTAGTAGTACTGGACAACTTTGGCGAGGCTTTTGGAGCCGAGCACCGGCTCAAAGGCAACCATCCCGGCATTGTATAAATGGCACAGCCCTATCATCATGGTGGTCAGCAACAGGAAACAGACCATCCAGCGCTTTCGGAGAGCGAGGAAAAATGCGGCTGATGGGCCGAGGATCAGTAAGGCAGCGGTCTTATACACCAGTGGCGACAGAAGGCTGAAAGTCGCCGCAGTGAGGTCGTGGATGTGCCCGAAAGCGAGGTTGTAGCGCTCCGGATGAGAGGTAAGAGTTCCGGCAAGGGTACGCGCCTCTTCCGAGTGGTTGCCCAACCATGTGAGAGCGATCATGCCCGCGCCTGTTGAGAGCGCCGTGGCGGCCAAGACCCCGAGGCTGATGATGCCCCACTTCGGGGAGGTTTCCCGCGCGTCGAGGTCCGCCATGGCCTTGCCGAGCAGGAGCGCGACTGCGGCAAATGTGGGAAACGCGTAGTATTCCTGGGTTGAGCTGAAGAAAAAAAATGTCAGGATTACGCCAATCCAGATAAATAGAAAAAGGCATGCCCGTTGGGTTTTCTCCTGCGGACGCACCGATTTGGGGAAATATCGGACAAGCCCCCACATGAATGCGCTCCATGGGAAAAGCCACACGAGGTGAAGGCCCCAGAGCAGCAGGCGCGGAACGGTACCATAGTCTTTGGGATAGCGCATCCCAAGAAAGCGCAGGAGATGTTCGCGGATAAAATAGAACTGCAGGAAATCTGGATTGGCAAGGGCCGCCGCAACGTGCCATGGGGCTGCTACCATCAGAAAAATGACAATCCCGTATCCGATCTGGAGCCTCCTGAGGACCTTCCAGTTTCCAGTTAGCAGAATATGCGCAAAAATGATTGCGCCCGTAAAGACGACCCCAATCAGTCCCTTTGTGAGTACGGCAAGGGCTGTGGAAATATAGAGAGCGGCGCACCTCAGGTCTACCGGACCGATATTTTTCGGCCCCTGTTCTTCAAATGTTATCAGCACGTACATGTAAAGGGAAAAAGCGATAAAGAAGGATAAAATCACATCAGGCAAAAGTATCCGGGTAAATGCATAATGGCCAAGGCAGGTTGCGATCACAATCCCTGAGCAGAAGCCTGCTCTTTGGCCCCAGAACCGCGCCCCGAACCTGAAGACCAGCAATATCAACAAAAGGGAGAACAGCGCAAGGGGCAGCCGTAGAGCCCAGTCCTGAAGCCCGAAAGCGGAAACCGAGAGGGCCGCAAGCCAGTACATGAAAGGGGCCTTCTCCAGGTATCTGATGCCGTTGTTTACCCTCAGCGTCACCCAGTCTCCCGACTGGGCCATCTCGCGGACTGCTTCTGCATGGAAAGAATCCGCGTCGTCGAAAAGCGCCGGACGGGTAATCGTGGCGATGAAAATTGCGGACCAGAGCGCGATAAGAACAGTCGAGTAGAGGAGTGTCCTGGAGTTCATAAAACTCTAGACCCTGCCCCTTGAGCGTTCCACGTGAATCAGGTAGAGGTTCCTGAAGTATATGATGAGACCGCCCCCCTGTCCGAGAATGAACACGGGGTCCTTTTTTAGTATGGCATATATGAGAAGCACCCCTCCGCCGCCGATGCTGAAATACCAGAAGGAGAGAGGAACTACGCTTCTGCCTTGCCTCTCGCTGGCAATCCACTGGACCAGAAATCTGCCGAAAAACAACCCCTGGCCGCATAACCCCAGAACGAGCAGATAATTGTCGAGAAAATACCGGATCATGTTGTTCATTGCATTGCCCATGCTCGCATGTTTCCATTTTATTAGGCATTAGGACGTTAAAAAGAAATAACCCCGGCGGGTTCTCAAACTTTTCGGGTGTCCCTGTCACTGTGGGGACGGACGAGCAACCCGAAACTTGGTATTATGCCAGAAAGGGGAGTTTTGGGAAGAAGAATTTCCAGTATGGTTGGTCAAAAGGTGGAGTTTACAATAATTTAGATTGTAGAATCATTCAGAGGGGCCAGACTACCCTGATTTCAGTACCGGTTTCGCACGACTGAATTTCAAGGGCGCCGCCGGAAAGCCTCGCGCGCTCGGTCATGCTGGAGAGCCCGACACATGCGCTGATCCTGGCCGATTCCCGCGCCTCGGCGACATCGAACCCCTTGCCGTTATCCCGAATCGTCATCCCGATTGCTCCGTTTTCCTGGGCAAGCCTTAAAGTGACCGAATTTGCGCCGCTGTGTTTGGCGACATTGTTCAGCGCCTCCTGGATGATCCTGAAAATGACGATCTTGAGTGCGTCGGGCGGATCGGGTTCCTCAAGCAAAAGAGTTTTCTCGATATGAATATAGGGATAGTCTTCCTCAAATCTCCTGAATAATGGAGAGCGTTAAAGAGGCAGCGAGCACCCGGAACGCGTTTAACTCGAATTGGCGCCTTTTGAACGACAAAATAAATAGTGATGCAATGAACAGCAGGATTATTACGTATTCGCTTATCTTCTCGAAGCCGGTCGGGGCGATCCCATCAATGAAACAGGCAGGGAAATTTTGCCGGTAGAAGACGGAAAGAAGCGATCCGGCGGCAACGGCCCCGAATGCAATAACCACAAGGCCGGTTTTCAATTATATGAAAGGATGTGCAGCAGTTCGATCAAGCCTGCGAAAAGGAAAGCTATGCCGATAAATGAAAAATAAACATTACGGACAATGTGGCGGGAATTCCAGGCTGTGACAAAAATGCTCCATAAGGCTACTACCGTGAATATCCCGATCAGAGTATGGAAGATAAGGTAATCTCGAACTGCAGCCCAGAGCAGGCCGGCGAGAAACGCGGCGCCTAAAATCAGGGAATGCTTGTCTGGCAGGATATCCGAATCGAACATCGGTCTCCTCTAGTCGAGTAATTTCCGGGAATCGGTTTTGAAACTAATGAAGCCGGTCCTTTTGATAAAGATGTATGATAAATTGTTGATGAACTTTTTGGATTCGCATTTGATATCGTGCCGGAAAAGCTTTGTCAAGAAATATTGATGGCCTATGATAGGAACATGTGATTGATAATACTGGGAATTGAGACTTCTTGCGATGAAACCGCTGCAGCAGTTGTCAGGGACGGAAAAGAGATATTGTCCAGCGTGATCGCCAGCCAGGTTTCTATTCACAGCCCTTATGGCGGGGTGGTTCCCGAGTTGGCGTCGAGGCAGCACCTGGAGTATATCATCCCGGTAATCGAAAGCGCGCTGGAAAAAGCAGGGGTTTCCTGCGAACAACTTGACGTGCTTGGGGTTACGCAAGGCCCTGGACTTGTCGGGGCGCTGCTGGTCGGTTTGAGCGCCGCAAAAGCTATGGCTTATGCTCTGGGTAAGCCGCTCATTGCGGTTAATCATCTCGAGGGGCATATCCAGGCCGCTTTCATTTCCGGCGGCGTACCGGAGAGCCCTTTTATTTGCCTGGTCGTTTCCGGCGGCCATACCGCTCTATACAGGGTCGATCGGGACGGCGGCTCCCGGCTGCTGGGAGCTACGAGGGACGACGCGGCCGGAGAGGCATTCGATAAAATAGCAAAGCTGCTCGACATAGGCTATCCAGGTGGTATTGCGATCGACAAACTCGCTTCCGGCGCAAATCCGGAGGCGATTCACTTCCCGCGCTCCCGGTTTGACAAAGAATCTCTTGAGTTCAGCTTCAGCGGTTTAAAAACTGCCGCCGCCAATTTTATCCGCGTTCACGGTCCCCCTGCCTCCGATTCTGCCCGTAGCGGGGCTGGGTCCTACACGCTGGGGGATTTCGCGGCGAGCTTTCAGGAGGCTATTGTTGACGTGTTGGTGGAAAAGAGCGTCAAAGCGGCGCAGCAGTGCGGCCTGTCTGACATTGCGGCTGTCGGGGGAGTAGCCGCAAACAGCAGGTTGAGGACAAGGCTGGCGCAGGAGGCCGCGTCCGGAAACTTTCGGCTTTATCTGCCGCCGGTAGAGTTTTGTACGGATAATGCCGTGATGATCGCATCCGCCGCGTACCGAATCTGGATGCGTTCGGGCCCCCAGCATGGAATGCTGGAACTGGACGCATATTCCCGCTAAGCACCGTGCCTGCAACATATTTTTAGAACAAGGGGCTTGAAGTTGGACCGCTGAACGTGGAAATCGTGGATTATCATTGAGCAGGAGGTGTAAAATGGAATGGCTTCTTATCCACCCAGGCGAGCACCTGGCCGACGAACTGAAGGCGCTCAACAAGAGCGCAAACGAGCTCGCGAAAGAATTGGGTGTGCCGACGAACCGGCTCACGCAGGTCATTGCCGGCAAGCGCGGGATTTCGGGCGACACGGCCTTGCGTCTGGGCAAGTGGTTCGGCACGGGGCCGGATATTTGGATGAACCTGCAAAAGAACTACGGGCTGCGGCGCGCGGCGCAGGAAATAGGCGATGCCCTGGAAAAGATTCCCGCGCTTCATGGCAAGGCGAAGGCGGGCGGGGAGCTGCATGCGTAAGCGGGCCGGGTGGTCGCCGTCAGGAAGAGGCTGCGCCGTAAGATTGGTTATAACTGGACCTTCGTGGGTTTCGAACGTGATCGACCGTCACCTCATTGAACAACTCGCCAACGTTCTCGGCACACACCCCGGTTTGGTCGAGAAGGACTGGCATGTCGTCCGCGCCCTAGGCGTCCTTGCATTGCTCGATCATGCCGGCGCGACGCCGGTCTTTTCCGGAGGCACGTCGCTGTCGAAGGGATGGGGCCTTATCAGGCGGTTTTCCGGAGATATCGAATTCAAGGTTATGATGCCGCAAGCCGCAAGCGGCACGGCAAGCCGGTATGAACGGCGGGCGTTCTGCGAGCAGACTCTATCCGCCCTCATGACAAGTGAATTCGAGCTTTTGGGCGTGCCCCTGATTGGCAATCAAGGCCGGGTTTTCGCGGCCGGCCTTGCTTATGAAAGTCATTTCGCAACGGATGAAAGCATCCGGCCTCACCTGCGTGTTGAAATGTCCTTTCAGGAGCCGGCGCTGAAGCCGATCAATCGGCCGCTTCAGTCACTGATTGCACAGGCGCAGAAACAGCCGCCTGAAGTTTCAAGCTTTCCCTGCATCGATCCCATAGAAACCGCCGCCGACAAGTTGAGCACGCTGGCCTGGCGCGTGTGCGCGCGCCGGAGAGGTGGCGCGGCTGACGATCCGGCGATCGTCCGGCATCTGTATGACCTGGCGGCGCTCGAAGGCGCCGTCGCGGGGGCATCCGGGTTTCCGGCCCTGGCGGAAAGGACGGCGGAAGAAGACACCGGACGGGGAGGGGCGAGCGTGCCTTCAAATCCCAGGGAACGGTTCGCCGCCATGCTGGATCTTTTGCATAATGACAGGCTGTGGGCTTCCGAGTATGAAACGTTTGTGCTGCAGGTGTCGTTTGCCGGACCCGGCGAAACGATCACCTTTGACGAAGCTTTCGCGGCCACAGGGCGTTTGGTGGATAAGGTTTACAGGGAAGGGCCCGCATGACACCCGGCAATGAGGCTTTGGGGTATCCGCACAGCATGTGCGAAAACTTCAGCAGGTGCTTGCCTATTTGAACGTGAGCCAGGAACCCGCCGACATGAATCTGCCGGGGTTTCGGCCGCATCCTCTAGAAGGCGAGCGCAAAGGACAATGGGCGGTGTCCGTAACGGGTAATTTGCGGATCGTGTTCGAGTTTGAGGGCGAGAACGCCACAAATGTCGATCTGCTTGATTACCACTGACCGCCGGAAAGGAAGGAACCTATGAAGATGCACAACCCGCCGCATCCCGGCGAAATCATCCGCGAGCAGTGCATTGAGCCGCTTGGTCTGACGATCACGGCGGCAGCCAAGGGGCTGGGTGTCACGCGCAAGGCGCTGTCCGAGCTGGTGAACGGGCATAGCGGCGTATCGCCGGAAATGGCGATCCGCCTGTCCAAGGCCTTCGGGAGCAGTCCCGAGACCTGGCTGCGCCTGCAACTGCAATATGATCTCTGGCGCGCCAAGCGCCGCGCGGCGGCATCAAGGTGACGCGTTTTCCGGAGCACGCGCCGGCGTAGCGTATACACGGCTTTTCAAATCAATCAGGAAGGGCAGGGGCTTGAAAACGGGCTGCCCTTGGGCGGGTCTGCCCCGCAGCGGATTCCGAAATTCATGATTCCATAGGATCATGATTTCATAAGATCATGATTTCATAAGATCATGATGAGGGGGTTGTGACTGATTTGCCGAGATTTAGTTCCTTGATTATTCAATTGGAAAAGTGCCTTTAGATGTCGTATTTTGGGAGCACACAAAGGATAATATGAGGCCGGAAAACCTGGAAACGCGCGTTATGAAACGCATTGCCCGCAAACGCGGCGATGTTTTTTTGCGCGCCGACTTTAAAGACCTCGGCGGCTATGACCAGGTGGGCCGTGTGTTGCGCGGCCTGGTTGGCAAGGGCTGCCTGCTCAAGGTCGGCTATGGCATCTACACCCGCGCCGTAAAATCGCCGTTCAATGACGAACTGGTGCTGCCGAAGGGCCTGACCACCCTGAAAGAAGCAATTCAGCGCCTCGGGGTCGAGGTGACACAAACGCGCTTTGCGCAAGACTACAACGCCGGCCGGACAACCCAGGTGCCTACAGGCCGCGTGGTCGCCGTTCGCGGGCGTATCCGCCGCAAGATCGGCTACAATGGGATCTTCCTGAGTTTTGAACGTGGTTAAGTGCATAAACGACTTGGTTGCAGAAAGGCCAGCTTCCCGATCCGGAGCAAATTGCGAATCTTCTGAAGTACCTGTAATGAAAAAAAGAGGGTGCCCATGCCACGACTGACCGAACAGGAAGAATAAGAGATCATCTCTCCGGTTTCGAGGAGAGGGGCGCCTCACTCGACCACGAAACGATGGAGAAACTCTTCGGCTGCGCAGGATGAGTGGACGGCCCAGCGGACCGAAACCGAAGTACTCTTTACGATCCATTGGGCCGTCAAGTGATCGGCCAAGGAACAATGAGAAACACAGAACGAGACATCGGATGAACCAGAAATACGAGAAGCTAAAGACCCTCTTCAAGGAGTTGTTCCAGCTCGACCAGCCCGATCTGGACTTCGGCCTGTACCGAATCATGCACGCCAAGTCCGCAGAGGTGACGCAGTTCGTCGACAGAGACCTGTTACCGCAGGTGAATGAAGCGTTCGGGCTCTACCGCACGGCCGATAAGGCCGAGCTGGAGAGAGAACTGGCCACGGCCATCGCCCAGGCGCACGACCTGGGCGTAGACCCGGAGACGACGCAAAAGGTGAAGGACTTGCGCGCCCGGCTCAAGAGCGACGCGGTGGATGTGGGCGCGCTGGAAAACGAGGTCTACGACCACCTCTTCAGCTTCTTCCGCCGCTACTATTCCGAGGGCGACTTCCTGGCCAAGCGCGTCTACAAACCAGGCGTCTACGCCATCCCCTATGAGGGAGAAGAGGTAACGCTCCACTGGGCCAACAATCACCAGTATTACATCAAAACCAGTGAGTACCTCCGCGACTACGCCTTCCGCCTGCGGCCCAAGGCTGAAAAGAACCCCATGCGAGTGCACTTCCGGCTCTCGGATGCCATCGAGGGCGAGCACGGGAACGTCAAGACCGCCGAGGGCAAGGATCGCGTCTTCCTTCTTGCGGCCGCTGGCGAATCCGCGCACGACTTCATCGCTGAGACAGAAGGCGAGCTCACCATCCGCTTCGAATACCGACCCGCAACGCTCACCGACTGGCCAGAGGACACGCGCTATGGCAAGACCAAGCCGCCCACGCAGAAAGACCTGATCGCGCTTGCCACACAGCGCTTGCTGACCGTGGCTGACGCCTCACTGCTCTTATGGATCGCGGAGCTCGGTAAGCCGCACGTCACGGCGAGCGGCGAGAAGGCCGACTACTCAAGGTTGGAGGCCAACCTTCGTCGCTACACCGCCCGCAACACCTTCGACTACTTCATCCACAAAGACCTGGGCGGCTTCCTGCGCCGGGAACTCGACTTCTATATCAAGAACGAGGTCATGCACCTGGACGACGTGGAGAACGAGACGGTGCCGCGCGTCGATCAGTATCTTTCGAAGATCAAGGTCATCCGTCGCATCGCGGGCAAGATCATTGACTTCCTCGCCCAGCTCGAGGACTTCCAGAAGAAGCTCTGGCTCAAGAAGAAGTTCGTCGTCGAGACGCAGTACTGCATCAAGCTCGACGGCATTCCCGAGGAGTTCTACCCTGAGATCGCCGCCAACGATGCCCAGCGAGAAGAGTGGGTACGGCTGTTCGCGATCGACGAGATCAAGGGGGACCTGACGACGCTGGGGTACAGCGCGCCGCTCACAACGGAGTTCCTGAAGGCGCATCCAACGCTGGTGCTGGACACGCGGCACTTCGCACCCGACTTCACCGCGCGACTCATCGAGGAGATGGGCGACCTTGACGGGCTGGCTGACGGCTTGCTGGTAGATTCAGAGAACTTTCAGGGACTGCAGCTTTTGCGCACTAGCCACAGGTCCGCGTGCGACGTCATTTACATCGATCCTCCATACAACACGGACGCATCGGCAATCGCCTACAAAAATGACTACAAGGACTCGTCTTGGCTGTCCTTGATCGAGAACCGCTTATTCATGGCACAGACGTGTCTTCGCCCGAGTGGTGTCACCTGCGTAGCAATTGACGATACCGAGTTCGCTAAGCTGAGGTGTCTTATCGACGTTACGCTTGGTGTTGATGCCACGTTAGGTGTGGCGGCAGTGAGGAGTAATCCGGCAGGCCGGTCGACTCCAAAGGGCTTTGCAGAGGCGCATGAGTACGCCGTCTTTATCGCAGCGTCCGAGGGAGCGGTGGTCGGTCGCCTGCCGAGGACCGAGCGGCAACTAGCCCGCTACGCAGAACGGGATGAGATTGGGTACTTCGAGTCGGTCAACTTCAGGAAGCACGGTGGTAGGGAGGCGACGCGCGAAGCGCGTCCCCGAATGTTCTATCCGATATTTGCCAAGAATGGAGTTGTACGGCTGCCCTTGTTCGAATGGAATGAGGCCGGCTCCTCATGGGTGTTGGTTGAAGAACCGCAGCTTGGGGAGGAAGTGATTTGGCCAGTCAATGAATCAGGGCAGGAGTTGCGTTGGAAATGGGGATCGGAGTCCTTCAGCGAGCAAATCGATCACTTCTGCGCACGGCCCGATCAGTCGGGGAAGACCGGTGTTTACATGAAGTCGCGCATGAACCCAGAGGGGATGCTCCCAGTCACATGGTGGGACGACAAAGAGTACTCCGCGACTGAGTACGGAACCAATCTCCTAACCCGGATCTTTGGGGCCATCACGGATTTCTCTTTTCCAAAGGCATTGAAGCTCGTAGTCGACTGCTTGAGGGCAGGAAATGTTCAAAAGAACTCGTTTGTCCTCGACTTCTTCGCCGGTTCAGGCACCACCGGCCACGCCGTCATCAACCTCAACAGGGAAGATGGCGGGCATCGCAAGTTCATCCTCGTCGAGATGGGCGACTACTTCGACACGGTGCTACTGCCGCGCATCAAGAAGGTCACTTTCACGCCCGAATGGAAGGACGGCAAGCCGAAGCGGCCGCCGACTAAGGAGGAAGCAGAACGCAGCCCGCGCATCGTCAAGGTCATCCGTCTCGAATCCTACGAAGACGCCCTAAACAACCTGGAGACACGCCGCACCACCCCGCAGCGAACCCTTTTGGAAACGGCCGATGCCCAGGGCGCGGACGGCCTGAAGGAGCAGTACCTGCTGCGCTACATGCTCGATGTCGAGACGCGCGGCAGTCAGTCGCTGCTCAACATTGCTGCCTTCAAGGACCCCACGGCCTACAAACTCAAGGTCAAGCGACCGGGGAGCGACGAGAGCCGCGAGGTGAACGTCGACCTGCTGGAGACGTTCAACTACCTGATCGGCCTCACCGTCCAGCACACCGCCGCGCCCCAGAGCTTCACAGCCGAGTCGGAGCGCGACGGCGAGAAAAGGCTTCGGCTCAAGGGACGGATCAAGGAGGACGCTGCCGGGCCGTGGTGGTTCCGCACCGTCACCGGCACCACGCCGGACGGTAGACGCACGCTCGTCATCTGGCGCAAGCTCACCAGCGAGCCAGAGCAGGACAACTTGGTGCTCGACGAGTGGTTCACCAAACAGGGCTACTCCACGAAGGACTTTGAGTTCCAGCTAGTCTATGTGAACGGCGACAACAATTTGGAAAATCTTAAGACCCCGGACGACACCTGGAAGGTGCGGCTGATCGAGGAGGACTTCCACCGGCTAATGTTCGATACGGAAGGTATGTGATGCCACGCGGACGCTCCCGGAAGAACTCAATCGCAGTGGACGCCGCCGCATCCCCGGTGCCGCGCCGCCGCACCAACAACCGGCCGCAGGTGCCGTTTCCCTACAAGCTGGTACTCAACCAATGGCTGCTTTCGCTGTTCAACGTGGAGCGTTTCGAGCAACTAGCGGAGTATCTGTGCAACGAGAAGCTGGAAGGTCTGGATGAAAACAACGTCCACCACTTCCATCACGCGCTCACGGCACAGCTCTTCAATCTCACGCAACTGCCCACGGAACTGCTGCTCGAATACGACCAGAACATTGTCAAGCACACCCAGCGTCTGAACGATCGGCGCATCACGCGTGGCGAAGAGCCGATCATCTGGAAGTACTTCCAGTACCTAACGCTCCTCTTCACGGAAATCTACCTCGACAGATACTTCCGCGATCCACAGGCATTACTAAACGCCCTAAACTCACAGATCACCGCCTACAACGCGGACAAGCCCGAGGCCGACCGGATTGCAGCCTTCGACGAGCAGGCCAAGGCGTGGCCCCAGCTCAACAAGCTTGCATACTGGAATGCCACCGGCAGCGGCAAGACGCTGCTAATGCACGCCAACATCCTTCAGTATCAGTATTACCTGGAGAAGCACGCCCGGCGGCGCGAGCTGAACCGTATCCTCCTGCTCACGCCCAACGAGGGATTGAGCCAGCAACACCTGCGCGAGTTCAAAACGGCGGGAATCTCGGCGGAGCTCTTCAACAAGGACGGGCGCGGGCTGTTCGCTGGGCAGGCGGTTGAGATCCTCGATATTCACAAGCTCAAGGACGAGATGGGCGACAAGACCATCGCCATCGATGCGTTCGAGGGGAACAATCTCGTGCTGGTGGATGAGGGCCACCGGGGCGCCTCCGGCGGCGAGAAGGGAGCATGGATGCGTTTTCGCAACGCGCTATGCGAAAACGGCTTCTCCTTCGAGTACTCCGCTACTTTCGGCCAGGCCGTGAAGGGCAGCCAAGCACTCACCGATCTTTATACAAAGAACATCCTTTTCGACTATTCATACCGTTACTTTTACGGCGACGGTTTCGGCAAGGACTACCAAATCCTCAACCTCGACGAGGAGACGCAAGCCAACCACCTGGACCTCTACCTGGTAGCCTGCCTGTTGGCCTTTTTTCAACAGCAGCGGCTGTACCGCGAGCAGGAGGCGGCATTTCGGCCGTTCAACATCGACAAGCCACTTTGGATTTTCGTCGGCGGCAGCGTCACCAAGACGCTGGCGACGCGGGATGCCTCCGACATCATCGAGATCCTGCGCTTTTTGGCCCGATACGTGTCTGACCGGGCAGGGAGCATCCAGCGCATCGAGCGCGTCCTGAATCAGGGCATTGTCACCGCCGACGGGAGGAACCTCTTCGCCGGCCGCTTCACATACCTTAACACCGTGGGGCTTTCAGCAACGCAGGCGTTCGAGGAGACCCTCTCGACGCTCTTCAACGCCGAGGGTGGCGGATTGCTGCACGTCGAAAACCTAAAAGGCGCCACCGGTGAGATCGCGCTGCACGTCGGCGACAACGAGCCATTCGGCGTCATCAACGTCGGTGACGACGCCAAGCTGGTGAAGCTGTGCGAAGAGAGCGGGCTAGAGATCGGGGAGCGGGAGTTCTCCGGCTCGCTTTTCCATGAGATTAACAGACCGCACTCGACGGTGAACTTGCTCATCGGATCAAAGAAGTTCACCGAGGGCTGGAACAGCTGGCGCGTCAGCACGATGGGCCTGATGAACGTCGGCCAGACCGAGGGCTCCCAGATCATCCAGCTCTTCGGCCGGGGCGTGCGCCTCAAGGGCTTTGACCTAAGCCTTAAGCGCAGCGGCAAGACCCAGCTCCCCGAAGACGTGACGCGACCGAAGCACATCGGTGTGCTGGAAACCCTTTCCATCTTCGGCATCCGCGCCGACTACATGGCGCAGTTCCGTGACTTCGTTGAAGAAGAGGGGCTGCCCACCAACGACGACCGGATTGAGTTTCTGCTCCCCGTAATCAAGAACCTGGGTACGCAGAAGCTCAAGATCATCCGGCTCAAAAAGACGATCAATGGTGTGAGCACGGAGTTCGGCGAGGCGTTCCGCAGGCTCGGGCCAGTGCCAACGCTCGTCAAACCGGACCCATCGAATGACAAGTCAACCGAGTACCTGCAGAGGAATCAGGTCGTGCTCAACTGGTATCCGAAGATCCAGGCGATGCAGTCGAGCGGCGCCGGAGGCGGCAATGCGGAGGCCGCGCCCAACCAGACCCACCTGACCGCAAGGCACATCGCCTTCCTTGACCTCGACCGGCTGTACTTTGAGCTGGAGCGCTTCAAAGCCGAGCGCGGCTGGTACAACCTGAACCTGACGAGGGAAGGTATTGAGCCGCTACTGGTCGATCAGAGCTGGTGTCAGCTGCTGATCCCGGCCGAGGAGCTGGCCTTCGACTCGTTCGAGAAGGTGCGGATGTGGCAGGAGATCGCGCTCTCCCTTCTGAAGAAATACACCGAGCGCTACTACACCTTCCGCAAGCGGGAATGGGAGCTGCCGCACCTGGAGTACCAGGAGTTGTCCGAGGACGATCCGAACTTCCTGGGCGCGAAGGACGAGCCCGGCGAAGGTTACTACCGCATCCTAATCGAGAAATCTCAGGATGAGATTGTCGCCAAACTCGAAGAACTCAAGGCGCTGATAGAGAAAGGCGATCTCAAGCCGTGGGAATTTCACGGCCTGAAAGCGCTCTGGTTTGGCCGGCATCTTTACGAGCCGCTGCTCTACCTTGACCAGAAGATCGTCGAGATCAGCCCGGTGCCGCTCAACAAGGGCGAACGGCTATTCGTTGAAGACATCAAAGCGTTTCACGACAACTCCGGCGACTTCTTCGCCGATAAGGAACTCTACCTGCTACGCAACCTCAGCAAGGGCAGGGGCGTGGGCTTCTTCGAGGCCGGTAACTTTCACCCGGACTTCATCGTTTGGCTGCTTATCGCCGGCCAACAGCACGTGATCTTCGTGGACCCCAAGGGCATCCGGAACCTCGGCCCAACAGACCCCAAAATCCAGTTCTACGCGACCATTAAGGAAATCGAGCAACGCCTTGGTGACCCAAACGTACGGTTGGAGTCATTTATCTTATCGAACACACCAGCGGACACGCTGAAGATGCTTTGGGGCATGGACAAGCCCGCGATGAAAGCGCGACACATTCTATTCCAGGAAGAAGATAAGGACAGCTATGTGAAGGTGATGCTGCAGACCGTCACAGCAATGGGAATCTGATGAGCTACACTCAGCATTATTCAAAGCCCGTGCTCAATATCGCCCCTGTTGAAGTCCCTGATACCGCTATCCAGGTGGGCGTCTTCGCATACGACCCCAAAACAGGCCACGACACCATTGCCCAGCTTCGGCACAGGCACCGTGGAACTCACGCAGTGGCTCGCCGGGGCGACCACGTCGTCTGCCTCCCGCGAATTCAGAATGCCCTGACGGTAGGAGACTCTCAACAAGAACTCCCCATTCGCGAGAATCTCAGCTTAGTAGCGGCTCTCCTCCGCGAAACCCTCATAGACCACTTCCATACTCTACGTAGGCCGGTCATCAGTCACCGGCCCATCACGTTTCTTGGTGTAAACGACCTTCTCAAAGAAGTCCTTCCTCGGGGGCTCTCTGTCCCCGCGTGGCTCGCGCTCTTGCCGCGCTACAAACTCGATGTTCGGGTCTTTTACTTCGCCAATCAAAAACCTTTCCTTGGTCTGGCTCTCGATTACAGAACTCGCCGACGTGTGACCGCGTCTTCGGACGAACTCATTGCCGCTGGGATCAGGCTCCAGGGGGCTTATGTTGGCCGAATGTGTCCCAACAACGACCCAAGACTCGAACCATGGTTCGAACTCCTTGGGCGCGTCTCAGCACTGGAAGGTGACGAGTTCCAGCTTGACGACGCTCGCGAAGGGGCGGCCTCAGTGAAGATGCGGGAGTGTTATGTGGAACCCAGCTCCCACACCTTTAGTAACCTCCTCGACCAGATATTCACCGACAGGGCAGACGAGATCCGCGAGACCCTATTCCAGAAAACCGCCGCGCGCCGCGTTGGACCAGCAAAGTTGCAAGAAATCCGCAAGCTCATCGCATACCTCCAGAAACAGTCCCTCAAGGTAAGCCACGGCATTGCCCTCACAGTGGGTTCTCTCCTGGAAGGTGAGGCACTTCCAACACTCGAAACCGCGCCTAAACCAGTGTACGTTTTTGACCCGACAGGCGCCAAGACAGATACGTGGGCGGACCGAGGCATACAAAAATGCGGGCCTTACTCCCAGCAGACGTTTTCCAAGAACCGCCCGCGAATCGCGATCGTCTGTCAAGCGTCCGCACAGGGACGAGTGGAGCAGTTTCTCCATAAGTTCTTCAACGGCCAACGGCACCCCAAGAGAAACCTAGGACCGTTTGACAACGGGTTCATTGGCAAGTATCGGCTCGACGGCGTTTCTCCGAAGTTCTTCCTCACCAATAACTCAACTGCTGACGCTTACCAGCGCGCCGCCCAAGAAGCTATCTCCGACGAGGAGCGCTGGGACCTCGCTCTCATCCAAATTGAAAAGGGATTCCGAGAGCTGGAGGGAGCAAGCAACCCCTATCTCGTTACAAAGCACGCATTCCTTGCCCACCAGACACCCGTGCAAGAGTTTACCCTTGAGACCGCGTCTCTGTGGGAAGGACAGCTCGCCTACGCTCTCAACAACATGGCGTTAGCCACATACAGCAAACTTGGGGGGACGCCGTGGCTGCTCCGATGCGATCGTGCCATCGCCCACGAGCTCGTTATCGGGATCGGCTCGGCCGAGGTTGGCGAGGGACGACTCGGCAACCGAGAAAGGGTTGTGGGATTCACTACCGTCTTCTCGGGTGACGGCGACTACCGCATCGCAAACCGAAGCCGAGCCGTCCCTTACCAGAATTACGGGGGTGAGCTCCTGGCCACCTTGAAGGACACGGTTGATTCTGTCTCACACGACATGAACTGGCAGGACGGTGACCATGTGCGTCTTGTCTTCCATGCATTCAAGCCATTCCGCAATGTCGAGGCTGAAGCTGTAAAAAATCTGATGAATACCTTGGGACGGTACGACGTTGATTTCGCTTTTCTGGAGGTTAGCCAAGACCACCCGTATCTCCTTTTCGACGAGGGCCAGGATGGTGTGTATGACTACGACGCGAAGAGGAAAAAAGGAGCTTACGCACCAGAGCGTGGCAAGATGCTCAAGCTCTCGAAGTCGGAAGTTCTGATTGTGCTTACCGGCCCCCGCGACGTGAAACGCCCTGAAGATGGGCTCCCGTCCCCCGTCCTTCTCCGACTCCACCAAGAATCTACATTTACGGACACAACCTACCTCGCCAGACAGGTCTACGCCTTTGCTAACCATTCGTGGAAAAGCTTCTTCCCCGGCTCTCTTCCCGTGACGGTGCAGTACTCGGGAATGATCGCGGGCCTCCTCGGAAAACTCGGCCGCCTCCCGAACTGGAACGCGGACGTTCTCTGGGGGCGCATTGGACGCTCAAGGTGGTTCCTATGAGCACGGTCACCGAAGTTCTTTTGCAAGACGCCGCTGACGCTCTCTGGCGCCGCGTCATGAGTGTCCCCGAACTAAGCCCGTCGGACCGCGCTTTCCTCGCGTGGGCACTTCACAAAGACACCCCACGCGACGACCTTGTAGCTCTAGCCACGACCGCCGCCACCAATTTCTCGACTACTCGGTCATATCACGACCTCGCTACCATCGGGTATGCAGCCCACGCATCCGGCCTCAATGAGGGACAAGCGCAAGCCCTCCGTCACGGCCTCAAGTGGCTCTGCGGACGAAGCGCAGAGATCGCCGGCGAACCGGCGCCGTTTTTCACGGACGCCGTGGCGCTTCTTGGCGTTGCCCTTGGCGCTTGCTTCCTTCTGGGTGACGAGGTGGTCGCCACCTCGCAGTGGATGCTCGGTTTCGTTCCTCGCGCCGCGAAGCTTCCGGCAATCGAAGCCTGGCAGAGATGCCTTTTTTCCGCAGCCCTTCACGCTCTCGGGTCCACGGAGCTTCCACTTCCCACCGATGTCGGCGTGGCGGATGTCAGAACGGCTCTCCGCGCCCGCTCGGTCGCACCCGGTGAAGCTGGTAGAGAGGAGGCTGAGGCTGACGAGCGCCTGACCCTCGGTCTGCTCAAGCAGCAGGTAACGGAGGACCTGCCGGTCGTTCGGGCAGCCTTACGCCTCGCGGCGTTCTCATGGATTCGCCGCTCCGCTCCGGTGATCGTCCCCGGCCGCATCACCACCCCCGATGTCCTTCAGCTTCTCGATCGCGTCCCCGCAGGCCTTCGCCGCTGGACGTGGGAAGAAAAGGCACTAACCAAGGGGGGAGAGGCCCGGAAGTGGCACGTTGACCACGAGTACCATGTTCAGAACCTCCTTTACTTTCTCCTGGCCCCCGTGTTTCCGGACCTCAAAGATGAGGAATATTTTCCGTCCCTTGGCCAGAAGCAGCCACGAACCGACCTTTTTATCCCTTCTATGAAGCTCATAATTGAAGTGAAGTTCCTGCGTCAGACCGATAAAGTTACAAAGGTAATAGACGAAGTGGGCTCAGACACGAGCCTCTACCTCGTAAAGGGCACGGACTATTCGGGCGTCATCGCGTTCGTCTGGGACGCATCCCGGAGGGTGGAGGAGCACACCCTCCTCCAAGACGGACTGCGCCAGATTCGCGGAGTCTTGGGAGCCGTAGTTGTTCCCCGCCCAGGCAAGATGTCCTAACTAGCCTTCGCGTCACGTGGATGAATCCCTTTTGAATAGACCAGCTTCTTTATGTATGATAAACGACGTTATCATTCATAAAACCCCACCGGCCGTGAGTCTTGTTCTCTATGCCTGATTTCCTGTCGCCCAGCGAGTATTTTTTTCAGAAGAAATTCCGGCCGCGAAAACGTTTCGGGCAGCATTTCCTTGCGCAGCCGGCAACCGCCGAAAGGATCGTCCAAAGCGCCGAACTGACAGATGCCGATGTCGCCGTCGAGATAGGACCCGGGCTTGGGGCGCTCACCCGTTTCATGTTGCCCGAAGTTAAAAGGCTTCATCTGATCGAGGTGGACGGAGAGATGGTTGAGTACCTGCGTGAAAGGGCGCCGGCGGAAAAGGCGGTAATTTACGAACAGGACGCCCTCTCGTTTGACTTCGGAAATCTCCGTGACACAGAGGGAAAGCGCCTGATTGTGCTGGGAAATCTCCCCTATAACATCAGCTCCCCTTTGGTGTTTCATCTGCTCGAGAGTTTTCCGGCAATCGAGCGGGCTGTGTTCATGGTCCAGAAGGAGGTTGGAATGCGATTTGCCGCCGCTCCAGGCGCCAAAGACTACGGGGTGCTCACGGTCCTTCTCGGGATTTACTCCGAAG
The DNA here is from genome assembly GCA_049520035.1 of Syntrophobacteraceae bacterium. Taxonomy (GTDB): domain Bacteria; phylum Desulfobacterota; class Syntrophobacteria; order Syntrophobacterales; family Syntrophobacteraceae; genus SbD1. The sequence continues at coordinate 28,238 of JBEKQE010000014.1, forward strand.
TGCGGGCACTGTTCACCGTCGGACCCCGCCAGTTTTATCCGCCTCCGAAAGTGGATTCAATCGTGCTTCGGATCGATTTCGCGAATGAGCGCCCTGCGGGTCCTGATTTCGATTTTCTAAGAAAACTGGTCAGCAAAGCCTTTCAGCAGCGGCGAAAAACCCTGGGGAACAGCCTTGCGGGCGCCTTCGGCCTTTCTGCCGGCGCCATAAAAGAAGCGTGCGAGCAAGCCGCCATTGACCCGAAAAGGCGTCCGGAAACTCTTTCGGCAGATGAGTTCCTTGCACTCGCCGGATTGGTTCGCCGGCAAACTCTGATTGGCAACCGGTTGTAAAATTCCACCGCTATGCTAGAATGCCGCTTTCTAACTCAAATTTGACGTTATGGTTTGCTGACTGTGATGGACAAGGATTTTTTCACAGGTAAAACGGCGCTTGTAACCGGAAGCTCGAGGGGAATCGGTCGCGCTATAGCTCTGGGCTTTGCGCGTGCCGGATCCAACCTGGTTATAAATCATTCCAAGGCCGGAGGGAGTTCGCAAAATAAAGCGGAGGAGGTTTGCCGCGAAATCGAGGGGCTGGGGCGGAAAGCTTTTGTCGTGCAGGCTGATATCGGTTTGAAATCATCTGTAAGGGAGATGATCCAGGTGGTTTCAGGACGATACGGCCGGCTTGATTTTCTGGTCCTCAATGCGGCCAAAGCTCCTTTCAAGCCGATCGAAAAGTTGTTGGAGAGGGAAATTCGCCAGCTTGTCGAAACCAACTTCATGGGGAATATCTTCTGCATTCAGGAGGCATTGCATCTCCTGGGGGCCGCTGAGGGTAAAATCGTTTTCATATCGAGTCTCGGGAGCCGTTTCTACAACCCCGCCTACCCTCTTGGAAGCATGAAAGCGGCAATGGAAGCGGTAGTGAGAGACTGCGCCGAGAGTTTGGCTCCCAGAAACATTTCCGTCAACGGAATCTGCGGTGGCGTGGTAAGGACGGACTCGTTCAAGGTCCTGCGGCAGCACATGGATGAGCTTGAGCACATACCTGATGAACTTTGCGTTAGTCCGGAGGCCATTGCCGACGTAGTTGTTTTTCTTTGCGGCCCCGCTGCTCGCGGGATTCGCGGCCAGACCATTGTGGTTGACAATGGCTTGAGCAATAGACTATACCGCCCCGCATGGGCAGGAGAGCAGAAATCAAGAAAAGGGGTTGAATCATAATGAAACAAAATCTCATTCCCGAACAGAGGGTCCTGGAGGAAGTAAGTAAAGCTATCTCGGAGGGAATCGATATCAAGTTGGCGCGCGTTAAACCGGAAAGTTCCCTGATGAAAGACCTGGGCGCCGAATCGCTCGATTTCCTGGACATAAATTACCGCCTGGAACAGACTTTCGGGATCAAGATGGCCCGGCGCTCCGTCCTCGATCATATGGAGGAACTGTTCGGTGAAGAAAGCGCAATCGATTCGGACGGCAAGCTGACCGGCAAAGCTGCCGAAGTACTGGCCATACGCTACGACGGGTCCGGCAACAAGCTTCAAGCCGGCATGGACATGGACGATCTGCCTGCAATGGTTACGGTCAGCTCTATCGTCGAAGGGGTAATGAATCTTCTGGATACGCTGCCTGAAAAATGTGTTAACTGTGGGGCCCAGAGCTGGAGCCTGCACGAGGAAACCCACATACATTGCGGATCGTGTGGTGAGGCGGCGACATTCACCAGTGGTGATGACCTCATACAAATCTGGTTAAAGCAGGTCCAGGAGAATAAAAAAATCTTTTAACGACATGATAAGCTTCAGGACCGTATTTGAATATGCCCAGAACAAGGCATCCCGCGAACGCCCAACGCGCACGATAGACCCTTCCGGGGATGCCTTCCGGGCTATGCATCACTCGTCGTATAGGGTTATTTATGGTCTATCATACGAGGAAGCGGGTGGTCGTTACGGGTTATGGAATGGTCACCCCGATCGGGAAAGACAGCCGGGAAACCTTTGAGAATGCTCGAAACGGAGTCTCTGGGATAGACTTTCTAAGTTCTTTTGAGACGGAGGGGTTGCCCTGCCGAATCGGAGGACAGGTGGACGATTCCTGGCTGAATACTCTCCCGGCTAAAGGTCTTCAGGGAATAGAAAAATGCAGCTCACGCGGCCTCAAGCTCATGATATCGGCGGTTTCCGAAGCCGTCGCAGCGGCCCGGCTGGATTTGGTCGAAGACAGGGATAGAATCGGCGTAAGCCTCGGGTATCACGGGGAAAACCCCTCGGTCGAAGACATGCTCCTCTTATACCGCTATAGCGGCAAAGACGCTTGGGATGTCAGCGGCCTCACAAAAAACGGTGTTTATTCCTTCTTTAATTTCTTCCGCAGAAAACCCGACGTGGCGACCTCGATCCTGTCGATTCTGTTCGATTGCAGGGGCAGCAATCTCACTATTGTGTCCGCTTGCGCGGCCGGGGCGCAGGCGATAGGCGAGGCGGCCGGGATCATTAGAGAGGGCAAAGCGGACGTGATGATTGCCGGAGGGTGCGAATCCAATCTCAACTTTTCGGGTTTTGTCGGTTTCGTTCTGATCCGCGCGCTTTCCGAGAGGTACTCCTCTCCCGAGAAAGCGTCCAGGCCCTTCGACCGAAAAAGAAATGGCTTCGTGATGTCCGAGGGGGCCGGGGCGCTGGTTCTCGAAAGCCTCGATCGTGCTCTCGAGCGAAAGGCGCCCATTTTCGCTGAAGTGCTTGGATATGGTTCTTCTGCCGATGCGTTTCGGATAACGGACGTTCATCCCAGGGGCGAGGGCGCGGCTTTTGCCATGCAGGGGGCCATCGCAGATGCCGGCCTTACCTGCGCCGATATCGAGTACATTAATGCTCATGGGACTTCGACTCTCCAAAATGACCAGATAGAGACCCTGGCGATCAAAAAGATTCTGGGAGAAAGAGCGAAGAAGATTCCCGTCAGTTCCAACAAGTCGATGATAGGCCACACGATTGCGGCCGCCGGCGCAATAGAAGCAGGCCTTACCATAATGGGCATGAACCGTTCCGTGCTCCTGCCGACGATCAACTACGAATTCGCGGACCCGAAATGCGACCTCGACTACGTTCCCAATCGGGCCCGCGAACTGGAACACGGGGTCGTGCTATCCAATTCCTTCGGCTTCGGCGGGCAAAACGCCTGTCTATGCCTTGGTAAATTCCGCCGATGACAGCCATCCCTGAGAGCAGTTCATTTCCATTGACCGATCGAATCGTTATAACGGGACTGGGAGCGGTCTGCTCGCTCGGTAATTCGATTATGGAAATCGGCCGGGGGTTGAGGTCCGGGAAATCCGGCATCGAAGAAATTACGGATTTCGATACCGGCGAGCCAGGATTTTCAGCAGCTCAGGTGAAAAATCCCCCCTTAATCAAGACCGATATTCATCCACAGCTTGCCAGGTCCATGGGAAAGCATCTTTCGCTTCTGCTGGCCTCCACGGAGGAAGCCCTGTGCAGCTCCGGAATCAGGCCGGATATGTTCGATCCTCAGGATATCGGCTTTTTCGCCGGGATGGGAATGGTTGATTATCACGTCGAAGACCTGCTTCCGGCCGTACTCAAGTCGCTGAGCCGGGGTGGCGATCTGGATTACGATAGATTCTTTTTCAGCGGCTATCAGGAAATTTATCCTTTGTGGCCTCTGGGCATGCTTAATAATGTGGTTTTTTGCCAGGCCGCCATACACTTCGGTCTGCGCGGAGAGAACTGCGTTTTTTCGCCGCACGGGGACGCTGGGATTCAGGCTGTCGCCGAAGCAGTCAAAGTTCTGAGGGAAGGAAAAGCAAAAGTGGCGCTCGCAGGGGGCGTGAGTGAGGAGATATCGCCGCTCAGCCTCGCTCGGGCCAGGTTGAAAGGAATGATTCGGCCTCCTGAGCACAAATCGGGAGCGGGAAGCCCAGAGGGGGCCGCTTCGGAGATTGTCCTCGGAGAATGCGGGGCGATGCTGGTCCTGGAGCCGATGTCAGGCGCCATTGACAGAGGGGCGAACATCCTGGCCAGGGTCGCTGGTTTCGGGTTTTCATGCGAAAAGGACCATAGAGGCAGTTTCGCTTCCGAGCAAGCCATAATCTCCGCGATAGAGGGAGCGCTTTCTCAGGCTGAACTGGGCCCCGGCCAGATCGAATTGATTATGTTCGGAAGTTTGAGTCAAAACGAGATGGAAGCTGTCCGAGAGATTTTCGACATGGATTTGGAAGCGCCTGTTATGGTTGCTACGGCCAAAACATTGGGCGAAGCGCTTGCAGCCGGACCCATCCTGAATACTGCAATTGGGCTGAGCATTCAGGATCTGGCAGTGTTGCCGAGGGCTATTTGCCCATACCCGCCAACGGGAGGCGGCGCGCCCAGGGGCCCCTCAAACACGGGCCGGGTCCTCATAAATGGGATCAGTTATGAAGGCCGGTGCGCATCCATGATTGTCGAGAAAACCGCCGGTGAAACTAAATGAGACTTCTGCTCTATGACCGGATAACCAGCCTTGCGCCCGGGGAATCTATAACGGGGATAAAGACCTTCTGCCTTTCTGAAGAGTATTTCCGCAGGCATTTCAGCAAAGAAGCCCTCATCCCGGGGGTGATGTTCATCGAGGCCATGGCCCAGCTCCTTGGCTGGCTGATTATACATACCCATGATTTTCGGCTCTCGGCCGTAATGTCGCTGATCGAGGATGTGAAGGTGGCGCCCGATCTCAGGCCCGGTTTTTCCGCTGAGATTTGCGGACGCCTGGTGTCAACGTCGATGAGCGATTCGCTGGGTTCGGCGCGGATGGGCGTTGATGGCCGCGAAATAGCATCGATCGGCAGAATCATCTACGTCCATTCCCCCATGGCGGACCAGGATGCGTTGCGTAGAATGTTTCGCTACTACGGGGGTTGGAAGGGGACCGAAAAAGCCTGACATGGGCAACCGAAAGGTAGTAATAACAGGTCTTGGACTTGCCACGGCGTTGGGGCTGGAAGTCGAGGAGAGCTGGCGCAAGGCGTTGTCCGGAGTCTGCGGGGTGAGCAGAGTAAAGCTGCTTTGTGCCGGAAAATCGTCTGTTCAGGCAGCCGGACAGGTCTCAGCCGAAGATTGGGGCCGGATTTGCAGCGAGTTCCCCTCCGAGGCCGAAACAGAAGGGGAGCGCCGGACCCTTTTTGCTCTTTGGGCCGCGAAAAAGGCATTGAGCGACGCGGGGTTAGCGCAAAACGGAGGAGACCGATCGAGATTTGGCGTGGCGCTTGGCTCGGGGCTTGGAATAAATCGGCTGGAAGACATTTACAATTGGCTCAGCCCGGAGAGAAAATTCGATTCAGCGCGGTTTGCGGCCGAATTGGACCTGGTTAATCGGGAATCGATAATCCGCAATAATTCGAGCGAGCCGGCTGAGGTTATATCCGGAACATTTGCCCTGAGTGGAATGAATACGACCGTTACTACCGCCTGCGCATCGGCGACTCAGGCCTTGGGCACTGCTTACAGGGCGATCAAAAGAGGGGAGGCTGACCTGATGCTGGCCGGAGGCGCCGACTCAATGATAAACCCGGTGGGGCTGGTATTTTTCGTGTTGCTTGGGTCCGCTGCCTTGTCAAGAACCGAGCCTGAGTGCCTTTGCCGTCCTTTTGACCGAAAAAGGTCCGGACTGGTCATGGGCGAAGGGGCGGGCATGGCCGCCCTGGAAGATGAGTCTCACGCGCTGGGTCGAGGCGCAAGGATTTATGCTGAGGTTGCCGGATACGCCTCCACTATGGATGCGTGGCGGCTGACTGCTCCGCATCCGGAAGGGCAGGGGGCGGAGGGTTCCATGTCTCGGGCATTGGCGGATGCGGGGATCGGGCCGGGTGAAATCGATTATGTAAACGCTCACGGCACATCAACGAAGATGAACGATCTGGCCGAGACAATTGCCATAAAGAAGGTTTTTGGCCGGATGGCAAACCAACTGGCGATAAGTTCGACTAAGTCCCTGATCGGTCACCTGCTGGCCGGCGCGGGTGGGCCGGAGTTTGTGTTTACCGTGCTCTCGGTTGCCAGAGATGAAATCCATCCCACAATAAATCTGTCCAATCCCGATCCCAACTGCGATCTGGATTACGTTCCAAATGTCGGGCGCCATAAAGTTGTTCGTGCAGCATTGTCGAACTCATTCGGCTTTGGCGGGCAAAATGCTACGATTGTGGTAAGAAAGTATTCAGGTGAGATGTGAAATGAAGCTCGACCTAAGCGGAAAGACCGCCCTTGTCACCGGAGGCGCACGTGGTATCGGGGCCTCCATAAGCCGGACGCTCGCGACCGCCGGCGCGAAGGTCGTCATAAACTTCAATAAATCCGGTGAAAAAGCCGGCAAGCTCCGCGATGAGATCCGCTCCGAAGGATTTGAGTCAGAGATTTTCCAGGCGGACGTGAGCGAACCGGCTCAGGTGGACAGGCTTTTTCAATTTATCAGGAGCTATTCCGGTCAGCTCGATATCCTGGTAAACAATGCGGGTGTGATTCGTGACACACTCCTGCTCGCCATGAGTGTTGCCGACTGGGATACGGTCCATGACGTAAACCTCAGAGGAACGTTCCTGACAACCCGTATGGCCGCTGAATTGATGGTGCTCAAACACTGCGGAAAGATAATAAACATCGCCTCGGTGTCAGGAATTCGCGGCGGCCGGGGCCAGACCAACTACGCGTCGGCCAAAGGCGGGTTGATCTCATTTACCCGCGCTTGTGCGATCGAGCTTGCTCCCAAGGGAATTCAGGTAAACGCCGTCCTGCCGGGTTTTATCGAAACGGAAATGAGCACCCGTGCCAGGCGGCGGGCTGGAGAAGCGCTTATGGACCGCATCCCTGCGCAGAGATTCGGCAACCCGCAGGACGTGGCCAACATGGTCCTCTTCCTTGCCTCAGAACTCTCGGATTACATTACAGGGCAGGCGATCCCGGTGGATGGAGGTTTGAGCGTCTCGTGATTCATATCTTGCAGGGGATCGACATCGTAGCTGTTTCGAAAATGAAGAGTATCATGCTCGCGCGCCCGGAATTTGCCTCAGAAATCTTCACAGACAGGGAGCGGCAATATTGTTTTTCCAGGCCGGACCCCTACGTTCATTTGGCTGGGCGGTTCGCGGCCAAAGAGGCTTGCCTGAAGGCGCTCGGAACGGGATTGTCCGGGAGCGGAATAGACGGCGCGCTGCACGAAATAGAAGTGGCGCCTGAGAGGTCCGGCAGACCTGCGCTCTCGCTAAGCGGCTGGACAGAAAAAATCGGACGCCGAAGGAAAGTTTACCAGTACACGGTATCGATTTCCCATTCAGGGGATTTTGCCATCGCCTCTGTAATCCTTGCCGCCGAAAAACCGGACTAAGAATCATGGAGGAAGCCATCCCATGAGATACCTTCTAGTTGACCGAATAATGTCCCTTGAACCTGGGAATAAAATAACCGGGGTGAAAAATGTCGCCATGAGCGAGGACTTTTTGGAATTCCATTTTCCAAAAAACCCGATCATGCCCGGCATAATGCTCCTTGAAGCCCTGGTTCAGCTCAGCGGCTGGCTCGATGCGGCGTCTTCGGATTTCGAGAAATGGTTTCTGGTTTCCAGGGTATTGAAATGCAATTTCTACGGCTTTGTGCTTCCCGGCGACCAGGTACTGATGAATGTGAGTGTGGGTCCCGCGCCTTCGCATGACCTCAAAATCTACAGAGGGACGGCGGAGGTCAATGGAAAACGCAAGATTAAGGCGGAGTTTCAGGGGAACCTGGTCAACCTGGAAACCATCGAGGAAGTTGAAGAGCAGAAAAGGTTTTTTGCAATACTTACCCGCAGAAATTCAGGAATTTAGGAATTGATTCAGTTAGGGATTAATTGTTAAATCCTTTAATTAGTATTGAAGGGTTTCTCGATGTCTTTACGAAGGCGGGTTGCCGTCACTGGAATGGGCCTGGTCACGCCTCTGGGAAACGGGGTCGAGGCTAACTGGAGGGGGCTGCTGGCCGGCAGGACCGGCATCGAGCGCCATGAGCGCGCCGGCCGGCCGGAATATCTCCAGTTGTTCGGAAAAGTCAAGGGGCTGGAGCGGCCGAATGGTATTCCGGCCAACATGGCCGGCCAGGTGCGGTTCCTGAACCGAGGTTCGGTGCTCGGGTTTGAAGCTGCAAGGGAGGCCGTGGAGAGTTCGAATATCGATATGCCGGCTATCCCCAGGGAGCGCAGATCTTTATTCTTAGCCTCGGGGGACCTTACGAAGGTCGGATACGAGTTCATGCACCCCGCCCTCAAAGATGCGACAAAGCACCCCGAAAAGGGAACGGATTTATCCGTCCTCAACAAATCGGCCATGGACAAGGTAAATCCATTTTTCCTGCTCGAATCCATTAGCAACAATCTTTTCAGCTTTCTGTCGGCTGTATTCGAGTTTATGGGTCCAAACACGAGCCTTGCAAGCCTTTCACCCTGTGGCGCCCTGGCCCTGGAGCTCGCCTCCCGCAAGATTAGCACCGGAGAGGCCGATGTAGCGCTTGCCGTGGGGTGTGGATGCTGGATCACGGAAATTCCCATGTACGAGATGGACGGACTCGGAATCCTGTCCAAGTGCAGGCATGGTCCGGCTTCATTCAGGCCGCTTGACCGGGCGCGGGATGGATTCATTCCCGGAGAGGGGGGCGCCGCCATATTGCTCGAGGACACTGAACGGGCAAAGGCTCGAGGCGCCCGGATTCTGGCCGAAATAAAAGGGTTTGGCAACTGCATTGAAGTCCCGCCGGGGAAAGGCTTGAGCGTTCCGGAGCAAATTTCGAAAAATTCCATTAACGCCGCCCTGGAGGATGGGGCCATCGACTGGCCGGACCTCGCTTTTATATGCCCTCACGGAAGTGGGACGCGCAAAGGGGACCGATCGGAGCTTAACTCTATCGCTCAAATCATGGGCGCTCCAAAAGATGAAGTTCCTGTTTGCGCCCTCAAGGCTTATACCGGGCACATGGGCGCGGCAAGCGACATTTGTGAAGTTATCCTTGGCATCACAGCAATTAATGAAGGCATTGTTCCGGGTACGCTCAATTTCGCGAAAACCGAAGCAGCTTTCGAGGGCATGGGTATTTCAGCCTTGACCAGGGAGGCCAGGGGCAGAAGCTTTCTATCTGTTAGTTATGGAATAATCGGCCAGTGCTCGAGCGTTCTGGTCGAGGGCCGGGCGCGCTGAACATGGGAAAAAAAAGGAAAGGCAAGACTTTACAGATTGTCGAATACCTGGCCTTTTATTCCACTGTCGCCATCACAAGGTCGATCCCTCTAAGGGCGCTCAGGGTAATTTGCGGGTTTCTCGGATATGCGCTCTACGCTGCTATACCTCGAAGACGTAAAATAGCCCTGCAAAATATCAAGATCGCCTTCGGCGACAAGATGAGTGAAAAAGAGATAACAGAGCTTGCCCGCCTGAGTTGCAAAGCTTTTTTCCTGACCGCCGTTGAAATGATAAGATCGCCCTTTCGCCTGGAGGGCGCAAGGCTCGTCCGTGATAGCCGCTACAAGAGCGAGCATCTGGAACATCTTTTTCAGAAGGCAAAGATGATTCATGACAAGGCCGGAGGATGCATCTTCGTTACCCCGCACCTCGGCAACTGGGAAATGCTGCCCTATGTCAGCGCTCTGATCGGCATTCCGCTTGCCATAGTCATCCGTCCACTCGACAATCCCTATCTGGAACGCGCCATTCTCTCCAGCCGCATCGCAAGCGGGCAGCTCATGATTCCTAAAATGAACGCCATGTTCTCACTGGAACGCATGCTGCGGCAGGGGAAGTCGGTTGGCATGCTTCCGGACCAAAGCACCAGCAGGGGGCTCAGGATTAAATTTTTCGGAGAAAGCGCCACAGTTACTCCGACCCCGGCGCTGCTCGCGATCAGGCACGGACGTCCGGTTGTCGTTGTCGCGGCGTGCCGCACGAATGATCCTTACTTCTTTGAAGGGTTCGTGTCGGACCCTATTTGGCCAGATCCGGCCACAGCAGATGAGCGCTCCGAGATCCTTCGAATCACCAGGGAAATAAACCTGAAAATAGAGGAAATAATCCGGAGATTTCCCGAACAGTATTTATGGATGCACAATAGGTGGAAAGAATCCGGCAGGAAGCCAATCTTTGGAAATACAAACAGCAATTTAGAGCTATGAAGTCTCATATTCTCATGCAAGTCCTATTATGGGGAGGTCAACAGTGACCCGGAAAAGAAGGAGAAAAATAAGAAAGTCACATGAAATTGTGCTGGGCGTTGCGATGTTAAGCCTTGTGGCAACCATGACCGGTTGTGACGATTCGGCTCAGAGGAGGCGATGTGTAGACAAAACCGGGAAGGTGGTTACTGAAGAAAAATGCGTGAACGATGAAAACAGACGACATTATGGCGGAGGCGGTCCGGGTATATTTTTCTGGTACTACGGCGGCGGAGGATACAGTCCGGGAAGCGTGGTCAGTGGCGGCAGTTATGCCCCGCCCCGTGGTTATGGAAGCTCTGGGGGCGGCCGCTTTTCGACTTCTCCCGGAGTCGGTCCCTCAGGCGGAAGCAGAAGTCCTTCCGGCGGTTCGGCTTCGCTTGGCGGGTCGGTAGGCAGAGGTGGTTTTGGCGGCAGTGCCGGTGCTCATGGCGGCGGCGGGATGGGAGGATGAGGAGAAGAAGATGAAGAGAATTAAAATCCAACCCCGCGAAAACTGGCAAACCAAGGTAGAAGCCTCGGGACTGCTGTATCATCATAATCCTGACGGCACTTACTGGAACGAAAGCGCCTATTACCTTTTTAATTCACAACAAATCGATGTTCTCGACGATGCAGCTAACGATCTTCATCAACTGGCCATGAAAGCTGTCCAGTATGTCATCGACAATAATCGTTTCGCGCAACTTGGCATTCCGGAAGAAGCCATCCCTCTTATCAGGAAATCCTGGATGAAAAAGGACCCCACGCTTTATGGCCGGTTCGACTTCGCTTATGATGGGGTCAACCCACCCAGGATGTTGGAATACAACGCCGACACGCCGACGGCCTTGCTTGAAGCCAGTGTCATTCAGTGGTTCTGGCTTCAGGAGGTTTTTGATACCGGATCGGATCAGTTTAATTCCATCCATGAAAAACTCCTTGAAAGCTGGCCGAAAATATTCCGGCGATGGGAAGAAGGCAGTAAACTCTACCTGACTTGTGTCGCTGATAGTATGGAAGACCTGGTTACCACCACTTATCTGATGGATACGGCCATTGAGGCCGGAATAAAGGCAGAGTTGGTTTTCATAGGTGATATCGGCCTGGGGATCGAACCATTCACTCGATTCACCACTTTGGATGACCTCACTATTGAAAACCTTTACAAACTTTATCCCTGGGAGTGGCTCCTGGCAGACAAGTACGGGCAATACCTGATACAAACATTCGACAGGATGAACTGGATTGAGCCCATATGGAAGCTCATTCTTTCAAGCAAAGGGATACTGCCTGTTCTCTGGGAACTTAACCCAGGGCATCCCAATCTTCTCGAAGCCTATTTCGATGGACCGAGGGGGATGAAAGAATTCGTGAGAAAACCCCTGCTCTCCAGGGAAGGGGCCAACGTTACCGTGTACCACGAAGGTAAAGAAGGGTTTCATACCTCCGGCACTTATGGGGAAGAAGGCTACATTTACCAGGCCCTTGCCCCTGTTCCCTGTTTTGACGGAAATTATCCGATTCCTGGCTGCTGGGTAATCGGCGGCGCCAGCGCCGGCATGGGCATCCGGGAATCGCAGACTATTGTAACCAATAATCTGAGCCCTTTTGTACCGCACAGATTCGAATAGCCGACACTGATGAACGAAAGGAGATCGGAGTGGATTTCTGGAACATAGTGCTTCAGATGGCTGTTTATCCATTATTGGGCATGCTGGTGGTGTGGTTCGTCAAACTGGTCGACGACAAGCGCGCGCCTTTTGATGAGGACAAGGCAATGCTCCTGGAAAGCAATCTGGCTGTCGGGCTTAGAAAGTCCGGGATATGTCTCGGTCTGTTTCTGGCTCTTGCCGGCATTCTTTCCGGCAAATCGCCAAAGATCCTGGTGGATTTGTGGAATTTTTTGCAAGGCGCGATCATGATCGTGGTTCTGCTTTTCGTGACTTTTGAAATCAACAAAAGGATAATCCTCCGCAAAGTCAATAACGACGAGGCGGTAGCCAAGGGTAATGTGGCCGTAGGGGCTGTGGAATTCTCTACTCTTGTCGGTACCGGCATAATAATGAATGGCGCCTTCACCGGAGAGGGCGGAGGCCTTTGGGCAGCGGGCGTGTTTTTTGCCCTCGGTCAAATAGCTCTGGTAATCGTTTTCTATTTGGAAGCGGCCATTTCAAGACGCAATATCCAGGAGGAGATCGAAATCAAAGGCAACATTGCCGAAGGAGTCGATGTTGCTGGAATATTGATCGCCATCTCTATTATTTTGAGGGCCAGTATTATCGGACCATTTACCGGATGGATACCGGGACTTCAGGGATTTGGCATTTATCTCGCGTTGGGCCTCCTGGCGCTCTTTGTTTTTAAGGTGCTGGCCCGAAAGATATTTATGCCCAGGGTTTCGTATGCTGATGAGATGGACAAGCAGCGTAATGAGGCTGTAGCAGTTTTCGTGGCCTGCATAGAAATCAGCGTGGCGATTTTCATTGCCAACTCAATGTAGGCTTCACAACAGAGTAATTTTTTCATTTCAGTCGAGAGGAAAAGGAAATGTCCGACCCGAAGGAAAGAAAATCCATTTTACTGGAAGAAGCCGGCAAACTTCGAGAGCTCGTGGACCGCGTGATAGCCCGACTGGAATCCGGCGAGACGGCTGAAACGCTGCGCAGTGAGATCGATGAGCTTAGAGAAAAAGTCATCGAGCTTGTCCGGGGCATGGAAACTGTTCGGATGGAAGATGTCGTGGAGAAAGTGAAACAGCATGCAGCGGATGCCAGGAAGAAATTTCAGGATGTCCTGGGAAACATCGGATCGTCGCTCGATGAACTGTCCAGCAAGGGACACAGTATTCTGGGCGACTGGTTGGGCAAGGACACAACGTGCCGGGACGACCTCAAGGCCATCATTATGTCTGCGGATCTAACCGCAGAGTATTTCGAGACGATGCGCCTGCGAAACTGGAGTGATCAGGGCATACAGGAATCGCTCGACATCTTGCGGCAGATTCTTCTTTCCAGAATCTGAGTGAGGGAGGCAGGATATGGAATCGAAGAAAATCCCGAAAGAGGTTTTTTTGAAGCCTGTCGTTATCATTATAGCGGCCATGATTATAGCCATTGTGTTGCGAAACCCGGCATTAAGCATAATCGTTCTGATCGCTGGAGCGGCTTTGGCTTTCTGGGTCACAAGCACCGGTTTTAAAGGCAGAATGGAAAAAGAAGTCAAAGCGGCGGCCGAAACCGAGGCAGCAGCCGAAGCGGCTAAAGAAGAACCGCTCAAAAAGCTGAGGGCCGAGACAGGCATGGCGGATGAACTGACGATGCAACTGCGCTCCATTCTGGATACCGGCGACCGGCTTGTCCATTATGATGCCGAAAACAGTCCCGTGGTCGCTGAGATTATCAAAGCCTACAGCGGATTTGTCCGGGATTACCTGGATGGGGCGGCCGATTTTGCCAAAAAATACCGCCGGGCCAAGACCTTCATTAAAACCAAGGACCCTAATTCCCTGGCGCTGGAGGTCCGGACCCTGGAAAAACGCATAGCAGACGGCGAAAAAGGGCTGGAGAAGATGCTGACCGAAAAAAAGTCTACCCTTCACCGGCTTGAAGGCATGGTGGGCAATCAACCCATCATCCGGAACGGCATAGAGACCATCCAGGCTACCCTTGAATCATTGGATGCTTCCATTGCAGAAGCCGAAGCCGATCCCGGAAGGCAGGAGGAAATCATGGATCAAATTCAGCTCACTTTGTCGTCGACGGCAACAGCCATCGAGAAAACACTGGTGGCGGTGAGCAGCAACGACCAGACAATCAAACAGGGCTAACCGGCACGAATCAACGGAGGTTTTGAACAATGGAACAGCAAACCCAAACTGCAGAAAGCAAAGCATTGACTCTGGTCCCGCTTTCCATCGGCCAGATGGAAAAGGCCAAAGACATGTCGGTAGATGAAATCAAGTCTGTTTTCCGTGAGGATAGCGCAACTGACGTTGAAGCGCGCAAAACCACGGCCCAGATGACCGAGGCGAGCCAGAACTATTTGAAAGTATCCAGGGGCCTGGGAATCGCCATTCACGACCTGCTGGCGGAAAATGACGATCTCCAGAAGAAATGGTCGCAAGTCCTGGCCGCTCTGGCCACGCGCCAGGACGGCAGTGCGGCCGACTTCAAGCAAAAGCTGGCTTCGGCTCATATTCCCTTTTTTAGCGACAGGGCCAAAAAATCGATCGAGCATGAAATTGAAGCAGACATTCTTGAAATCCTGCCCGATCTTTTGCGCCAGCAGTGGGACGTCACCCAGAAGTCGGCTGACCGGATACAGGTCCAGAAAACCTTGCTGGCCGGGTCAAAAGAAGAAGCCGACCAACATTTTCGGCAGCTCGGAGATGATATCATTCGTTATCGGGAAGAAGCTCAAAAGGCAAGAGAACAATTCGATGTCAGCCGCAAAGAACTGGCTGAGATCGAACAGAAACTCAAGGAAAACGAAGAGCTTGAAAAACTTATCGAGGAAGCCAAGCCTCTTCCTGAGGCAAAATCCGTGCTCGGCTCGGAGGAATACTCGAAACTCATGCAGAGGCGGACCGAACTGATGTCCACTGACGACCAAAGAGAAGTGAGCCTGCAGACAACCACTCAGGAATTCCGGGCTGCCAGGGACGGCTATAAGCTGACTGAAGTCCAGATCGGCGAACTGGCCGTAACATATAAAGCCATAAACGCCATCAGCATTATGCTGGACGCCTTTCTGAAAGTGACGCGGCCGATTCAGCAGCGTGCCATCGTCATCATCAACTCCCAGGCAGGCGGACTCAAGGGCGCCGCGCTTCTCGCCGCTCTTAGCCAGACAATGAATGAAACCATCAAGATGTGCGCCTACGGCATGACGGTTATGACCGAACGAGCCGTGGCGCTCGGCCGGATGGATTTCGTCGATCCGAACATGGTGGAGGAAGTGAAAAAGATTCAGACGCAAAACGATGCGGTGTGGAACGATTTTACTAAAACACAGTACGACCTGGTAATGGAGAAGGCCCGACCGCTCCTCGAACATAAGGAGCTGGGAGAATCATAAAAAAGGAACCACGTATGGACGATCTTCATGGCAAAACGGCGCTGGTCACCGGCGCCGGCCGCGGCATCGGGCGTGCTGTTGCGGCGGCGCTTGCAAGAGCGGGTTCACACGTTGCCATCAACTACCACACCCGTGAGAAAGAAGCCCTGGAGACCTTGGCCCTGGTTCGCGAGACGGGGCAGCAGGGTGTCCTGGTTCAAGCGGACGTATCGAATTCTTCGGAAACCGCAGAGATGATCCGCACAGTCGAGCGCGAGCTTGGGCGAGTCCAGATCCTTGTGAACAATGCCGGGATTGTTCTTCAAAAAGGACTCCATGAGATCACCGAGCAGGATTGGGACAGGGTGCTTGCGGTAAATCTCAAGTCGGCTTTCCTCGTCACTCAGGCAGTTTTTCAGGGAATGCGCGAGTTGCATTGGGGAAGGATCATCAATATCTCCTCTGTTGCGGCCCAGACCGGCGGGATTACCGCCCCGCCCTATGTTGCGTCGAAGGCAGGACTCTGGGGTCTTTCACACTCCTACGCCGCGCTGCTTGTAAAGGATGGCGTTACGGTCAACACAGTTGCTCCAGCGTTAATCGAGACCGATATGCTCCGGGAGATCAAGGCAGACCCCGGCCGCATTCCAGTTGGCCGCTTCGGGAAGGTTGAAGAAGTCGCCGACGTGGTCCTCATGTTGGCCCGAAACGGTTACATAACCGGCCAGACGATCAATGTGAGCGGCGGCTTGTACTTTAGCTAGTTTCCGTCCGTGGGAGAGCTATGAGGGCCGGCCTGCGCTTAAAATCCAGTGACGCCATGGCGCCAGGCTTCCCTTCCCATACCATTACAAATATCGTAGGATCAGTCGATATCCATTCTGCCGCCACTGGGTCCTGCAATCTGTCTATTGCTGTCATTATAGAAGAAATCGTCTCCGAGATGGCGCCAGCCACTTTCAAAAACGGCTGCGGCATCGATCTCGGAGTACTGTTCGGGATCAAGGTCCGGATCGGCGCCATGGATAATCGCTTTGGCCTCGTCCAATCCTATCATGTCTCACTCCTGGTATGACAGACTTATCCTCGTATGATAGACTATAAACAACCCTATGCGACGAGTGATGCATAGCCCGGCAGGCAACCCCTGAATGGTCTATCGTGCGCGTTGGGCGTCTGCGGGTTGGCTGGATTATGCGTGAGCATGCCTGACAATTATAATGCATTTGTCACAACTGCCTAATATTATGTCGTAAATTCGTCAGGGGGAGGAAGATCTTCATGCGCGCGGTTGGTGACAAACGGAGAGGGACCATCAGGCCCGAATTTGACCGCTCCATCAGCATCGATTTTCAGGGCGCAAAGATCACGTCCGATACAGGCTTTCTCCTGATGAGAGAAATGGATCAGCGGTTTATTAAGTATCCTTGGCGGTGTAGAGTCTCTGATTGATGACCCGAGATCGCCTCGGCATACTGATCATTCTTTGCTCCAACTACTGCGGCAGAGAGTCTATCAGGTTGCGGCAGGCTATGAGGATTGCAATGACCGCCTCGCGGAGCGTCGAGATCAGGCGCTTCGGTTGGCTCTGGGAAAAGAGCATGAAAGCGGAGCCTGCCAATCCGCACTGAGTCGCTTTGAAAACAACATCCTCACAACTGGTAAAGGGCTGAAAGCCCTGGAAGATATGATCAGCCGATCTGCCGACACACTCCTTCGACGTAGGAACAAAAGGCGGCTCATCATCGATGTCGATTCCACCGAAGATCCCGTCCACGGGAACCAGGAGGGTGCAGCGTTTAACGCTTACTTCGATCAGGTCTGCTACCATCCTCTGTTTTGCTTGACCAACAAGGGTGATCTTTTGAGCGCAAGACTGAGACCCGGAAACGCGCATTCAGCCGATGGCGTCTTGGACCTTATCTCTCCTCTAGTTGACCGCTATAGGTCTTGGTTCAAGCAGTTTTGGCTCAGGGGGGATGCAGCCTTTGCCGGTCCAGACCTGTATGAATTTTGTGAAGGCGTGGTATCACCTACTTCATTCGGCTTCCCAGCAACAATAGTCTGAAGAGACACATCCTGCCTCACCTGAAGCGGCCCGCCGGTCGTCCTCCAAAGAGCGGCGTACAGGTTAGGGTGATCGAGTTTCATTACCAGGCGGAGAAATGGAATAAGCCCCGAAGGATTGTCTGTAAGATCGAATGGCATGTTGGTGAGCTCTTCCCTCGTGTCGGTTTTATTGTGACCAATTCGAATCTCGAAGCGCACAAGGTGATTACGATTTACAACGGCCAAGGTGGTGTATCATGCCAGAAAGTGGTACGTCCACGTTGCGTCGGCTTTTTCCCTCGCACGCTATTATCGCATCTTATTCGCCTGACGCCCTCCCTACCCGATGGGCGGCGGAACGAGTCCACCAACTGAGGGGGAAGAGGTGTGTCCTGAAATTGCAAAAACAAGTCCCATTGACATTTCACTTGAGTATTCTATTGGTAAAATTGTATGCTGTTGGTGGCTTCAGGGGCGCATGGGAAGTTTTTCAGGCAAAAATCCAATCCCAACATGCAGTTTGGATGCCGAGCGGAGAAGTTGATGCATTATTCCGGTTGACTCTGGATCGCTGAGACGAAATGACGCCGGCATGGATCGGGAGGAGACCGACCCGCGGGCCTATTTGGCAACCTCGCCGAGAGGCTATTTCCTCGTATGATAGACTATAAACAACCCTATGCGACGAGTGATGCATAGCCCGGCAGGCAACCCCTGTATGGTCTATCGTGCGTGTTGGGCGTCTGCGGGTTGCCTCGTATGATAGACTATAA
>JBEKQE010000015.1:0-45675 GCA_049520035.1 Syntrophobacteraceae bacterium
TATGACGATTGCGGATTTCTCCTATCGGGATATTGAAAACTGTAAAATGTTTTTACGGCCCCCAGAGACGCATGGTGGATAATCCTTTCATAATTAAAAGATATCAAGCACTTAAAGACAACAATCATTTCTGTAAAGTTTTCCGACACAATCTGAAAATTCCATGAAAAACTTCAGCTCCCCATAAGATGTTCCATTAAAATATAGACCCGAATAAGAAACTAGACATGCATGACGGCAATTTCCTAAAATGTCTCGGAATTGGCGTGTCAAGCCCTGAAAGGGCTGAATAATTCAGCCCACGATCCCTACGCTCCGCGAGGTGCCACCCTGGGTGTGGGGTTCGATAATTTTTTTTCTCTACCCCGAAGGGGTTACATAAAACCCGCATTGCAAAATGCAAATGCCGACACAGGAAAATTTCTATGTAGCCCTTTCAGGGCAATGTATTTGGAACCCCGAAACCCAGGGTGGCACCTCGCGGAGCGTAGGGATCCAGGAGAAAAACTAATGCCGGGCTTTCTCCCTGCGGCTGCGATAGAGTCCCAATATTGTCAACCCTGGACCCGGAAGGGGCAAGGTTGCCGGTTCGTAGACAGGGTCCACTGACGTTGACGCCTCGAAACTGATTTTCCAAATCTGTAAAATTTCCCGACACAAAAACCTTATTCTCCAAATTCGCCCCCGCCGGGGCTAAGGGCGGGAGTTAGACCCTGTCAAGGGTAATAACATGGAAAAAGTACTCCCGCGGCCCTCGCGGCTTTGGACTTCGATTCTGCCCCGGTGCGCTTCGACTATCATCTTGCTCTGGTAAAGCCCGATGCCCGATCCGCGTTCCTTGGTGGTCTTGAAGGGATGGAAAAGAGATTGGTCTATGAACTTCCTGGGCATGCCGCAACCCTGATCGGTAACCGAAAGGAGCAGGTAGTCCCCTTTGCGGCAGGTGGCAATCCGGATTTCGGTCCCGTCGGCAGCAGATTCGTTGGCATTGAGCAACAAATTGAGTATCACCTTCTGGATTTGCTCGGGGTCAAGGAAAGCTTTGGGCAAGGGGCCCAGGTCGGTCAAGAGCACACAGCCCAGGTTCAGGTTTGATATCGTGTTGGAAACGAGTTCGTTGAGATCGCATTCGCATCTGCGCAACTCGAATTTCTGGTCGAGCACTGAGAGCCGGCTGCACATATTCTGGATTTTCTCCACGCTTTTCGACATCATTTTGAGCGCGTCCGCCCGAAATTCCGGGTTTTCATAATGGACAGGGAGGTTAGCCAAAGTAAGCGACAGCGTCGATGCGACATTTTTAAGGTCATGGGCGAAAAAGGCCGATACGGCCTGGAAAGCCTCCATTTCCCTGGCTCGTCCGAGACTCTCGAACAGCTTCTGGTTCAGGATCAGGGCGGCAGCCTGGTCCGCAAAGGTCTTAAGCAGGTCAAAATCCTCGATGGAAAACGGTGGTCCTGTGCGATTATTCAAAGTCAGGACCCCGATGAATTCCCCTCCTGCGGCAAGAGGAACGCAATACCGGATTTCCGCTCCCTCCAAAAAGCTGCTCAGCGGTTCGGAAAAAAGCTCCCATCCAGGGCTTTCCAGGTCTACCGGCTCTTGCTGTCCACGCATTCTCTCCACCAGCACAGCCGCTTCGTTATCGGCGGACTCGCTGCCGCCCTGCCCGGCAGAAAGAGCGGTCGAGGCGGTAAGGACCGGCCTGCGCTGAGCTTCCTCAACCAGCCAGATGCTCACGGCGGACGCCAGGAAAGTTTCGGAAACTGTTTTGACGACGGCTGCGCACAGGAGCCTGGTGTCGGTCAGGGAACCCGTTTTATGCGTGAAATCGGTCCATATCTTTCGGTAATCGTAGAAAGGCCTCCGGAAATTGCGGTGAATGTACCATCTAAGTTTATAGCGCACATGCTCCGAAAGAAGCAGGGCGGCTGCACCCAGCAAAGCCAAAAGAACAAAGAAAGCACTCTGAAAGAGCGTTTCGCTCAAGCCGAGATAAATTGCCAGTTTGACGGTTATCCCCAGCATCAGCAGGTAGAACCCGCTTGCCAGCAGGGTGAGCGAATTGTACAGGAAATCCTGAGAGACGTAGATACTGGCCTCACGCAAGCGATTACGCAGGGCAGACACTATGACCAGTATATTTGCGATCACCAGGACCGAGCTATTGATTGCAAAAAGCCGGGTATCCACGATGGAATAAAGCAGGGTTTGCGCCTCGGTATAAACACGAGCGGCAAAAATAAGACCGATGCCAAGAATGGAGAACTTGATCTGCCATCGTATCGCCCCATACGAAGTCCTGAGCGTCTTTTCCAAATTGACGAGAATCAGGACGGAAAAGAGAAGCAGAAAGACGTGAAAGGCATAGCCCGACGAACCAAGAGCAAACAGCCAGACCTGTTGTGTGAATATATATCTGGAACCGATGAAAAGATGGCCTCCCGCAAAGCAAACCAGCAGCAGGGGGACTGCAAAGGCGGCAAGAATTATCCACTTCCACCTCTTCACAAACTGTTTATAATTCCGGCGCGAGTAGCTTAGGCTGAAAAGGAGCCAGCTCCCCGGGACAAGCGCTCCCGCAGCCAGCCTCCATTTTGCCCATCCAATCGCATCATCCCGCCAAACGGCCCCGCCGGTAAGAAGAGAAAGGACCGTCTCTGCTGCAAGGACAGTCATTCCGAAGGCATAGGCAAGGTAGACGGGAGACCTGAAATCACGCCAAAGCGCGAGAACTGCCGTTACTATGCTGAGAGCGATGCCGGCAACGGCGAGCGCCAGTTGGATGTGTCCGGTTTCAAAATTCAATTCGTTTTTGATCCGAGTTCAGCCAGGACCCGTTTTGCCTCAGGGGCGCCGTTAAATTCAGGCCCGATCTCGAGAGCGCGGTTCAGGGCTTTTTTTGCGTCGTCCACATTGCCGAGTTGATAATGCGTCATTCCCAGATGGTACAGGACTTCCGCCTTGTCCGGTATTTTGGTTGCGCTTTCCTGCAGATAGACCAGCGCCCATTCATAGTTGCCCTTTTTATAGAGCGTCCATCCCAGCGTGTCGGCAACATTGGGGTCTTCGGGAGCGCCGTCACGGGCTGTTTTTGCAAGTTGCAAGGCTTTTTCTATGTCTCCCTGGTTATCCAGGTAAATGTAAGCCAGGTTATTTGCCGCCGGCACAAAACCTGGGTTTATCGCAAGGACCGCCTCGTATGCCTGCCGCGCTTTCAGAGTATCGTTTCTTTGCTCGCTGAGCACGCCATCCAACATGAGAGCAGTGATATTTTTGGGGTCCAGCTTTAGAGCTTCATCGACCTTTGCAATTGCCTGGTCGATTTTCCGGGCATCCTCATACACCTTAGCCAGCTCCACATAGGCGGAAACGAGCTTTGGATCGATTTCGATCGCTTTCATATAAGCGGTTTCCGCCTTCTCGGTTTCTTTTCGCGAGATGTATACCCTGCCAAGGATTTGATACAATTCAGGCTTTGACGGGTAGAGCTGGACCTGTTTATTGACGCGTTCCAGGGCCGAATCGAGCCTGTTTTCCACGATGTCAATTGACACAAGCTGCACGAGGGGTTCTACGGAACCAGGGGAAAGTTTCAAAGCCTCCTCGAAATGCTTGCCTGCTTCGACATTCTTACCCTGCCTGCGCAAAGCAAGCCCCAGGAGAAACTGTCCCCTGGAATCTCCGGGGTTTGCCTCCACCGACTTTTTAAACAGCGCAACCGCCTTGACTGGATCGTTCACGCCAAGGTATGCTGCGCCCAGGAGGTTGTAAATCGCCGGGTCCCCGTGTCCCTTCTCGATTAAACCTTCCAGACCGCTGATAGCCTCCTGGAAAGCGCCCGTGGCGAGGTCGAGTTCGGCCAGCCGCAGCCTGGCTACGACAAAGTCGGGCTCGAGATCGAGCGCCTGCCTGAAGGATGCCTTTGCACTCTCGGTGTCCCTCAACTGCCACTGGGCAAGCCCCTTGAAAAAATGGGCCTGTATGGATCCCGGATTGTATTTCAATGCTTCGTTGAAGTCCCCGGCCGCTTCACCTGCCTTGTCCAGGCCAAGATGCATCCGCCCCCTGAGGACAAGGGCCTCCGCGAAGTTCGGTTTTTTCTCCAAAATCGCGTCAAGCAACCTTCCCGCCTTACCGTAATCCTTTTCTACAAGGGCAATTCTTGCCAGAAAATAGGAAGCCGGCAGGAAATCGGGGGTTTTCACAAGACAATCGTCAAGCACCCTTTTTGCCTCCGCCGTTTTCTTATTTGCGAGGTAGAATTCAGCCAACTTCATAAGCGCTCCCAAAGGCGCCGGAGAAAGTTCGACCGCCTTTTTCAACTCCTGTTCGGCCCGGCCGGGGTCCTGCTTTCTGAGGGATAAGTCCGCCATCAGCAGGTAAGCCGGCTCGGAACGCGGCTCTATCGCCAATGCGTCGTTTATGGAACTTTCGGCCTTTTTCAGGTCGCCCTTTTTGATGTAGAGCGAACCCAATCCCAGGTGGTATTGCGCCCTATCCTGGAATTTGAGCCTGACCTGTTCCACGAGCTCTATGGCCCTGTCGATCTCTGCCGGAGACCTGGCCGCGTCGGACAAAAGCATAAAAGCTTCAAGGCTATCGGTATTTTGTTCGACCAGCCGAAGCAGGATTTCAGTCGCCGGTTGATAGGAGCCGGTACGGACATCGGCTTCTGCGAGGCGCAGGGATGCCTCCATGAAATTAGCTCCCATATCCACGGCTTCTTTAAAAGACGCCCTGGCCCTGTAGAGGTCCCCGTTGCTCATGTATGCCAGGCCGAGCAGAAACCTGGGCCAGGACCAATCGGGACGGGCTTTGATGACTTCCCGGAGTTCTTCTGCGGCCTTATCCGGTTCATTTCCCGCAAGCATCACCTGGGCGCGGGTGGCCCGCCCTTCAGGATCGGCGGGGTGCTTTTTAAAGACAGACTCAAGGAGTTTGTTGCACCGGTCAAGGTCTTTCTCTTCGAGCGCAATCCGAGCCAGCCGATTGAGCGCCGGCAAAAAATCGGCATCCTTTTCGATAATACCCTCCAGAACGCCTTTGGCTTTATCCACAGACTTTGTGGCAATATAGAAATCGGCGAGCTTAATTTGAACAAGCGGCGCCGCCGGCGACAGTTCGGCGGCAGCCCTGTACTCCTGCTCCGCCTGAGGGAGGTCCTTCCTCATAACAGCTATATCGCCAAGCGCCATGTGTGCTTCGGGGAGATTGGATTCTCCTTTGAGGGCATCGAGGAACGAACTCTCCGCCTTTGCCGGGTCACCCTTTTTCATATACAGTTGCCCCATGAGCAAATGATACCTGGGCAGATCTGCGGAAGAAAACTGCACCCCTTCGAGCTGTGAGATTGTATCCGCGACCTCTTCCTGTGTGGCGGCAATGCCTGCCAACAAGCCGTAGGCATCTATATTTTGGGGGTCCTTTGCCAGGATTGACTCTATCCCCAGGCGGCTTTCATCCGTTTTGCCCGACATCGCCAGGATCCGGGCAATGTTGATCCTCACCTCCAGGTCCGCCGGATCGATGTCCTTTGCTTTCTCATAATACCTTTGCGCCCGCACAAGATCTCCAACCGAGAAAAGCAGTGAACCCAGTTTCTTGTTTGCCTCCTTGTGGTTGGGATCGATCCGTAGGACGTTGACATATTCAGCGGCGGCTTCATTGTATTGCTTCTGCGCAAGAAACTTCTCGGCATTTTCGAGGTGACGCGCTTTCTTCACCTCGGAGGAAGCCCCGCATGCGGCCAAAGCAAGGAAAAGCAGAATAAATGCCGAGCCGGTCTTTAAAAATGAACTCATAATCAATTTCCTCCCGGTTCACGCGAAACCACAAAGGGTAAGGGCAAAAAGCACAAAAATGGCGTCACGCGAAGCCCGATCGTGGACGGGTCAAGGAAAGATGCGAAAGGGAAAAGCTAAGGGAGGCTAAATGCCAGGGGCTGCGGGAATCCATCAATGTGCCGCTTATTTCTTTCCCTGTTTATCTCTCTTCCTTCGCTGCTTCGCGGCTTCGCGCGCCTAATCTTCTTTCCACTTTGGACAGGACTAACAAAATCATCGTCAGCCAGGCCAGCCCGATGAAGAAAAAAGGAATCCCTCCGGCTGTATGCAAAGAGCTCGCAAAGATCTTTTTGTCCCAGTATATACCCAACCACACCAGAGTGGCGATCCGGAGCCCGTTTTTGAACGGGGCCACAAACATGGTCAGTATAATAAGGGGCAGCCTGGCCCAGTTTGTCCGCAGGAAGTAGCGGGCATACAGGGTGCTGACTATCAGCAGTGCGATGCTGGACCTGATCCCGCTGCACCGTTTGGCTACCACGACGCTCAAACCGGGAAGAATTATGGAAAAGCCCTGCTTTATCGGATAAAGTCCAACTGCGTCCAAAACCCAGCAGGCAGCATTATAGGATTGGACCTGCAGGAAGTATATCACCTTGTCCAGGACAAGGTCGGGTATGGGGATGGTAAAAAGGAGCAGCAAAACCGCAAATTGTGCTTTCCGCAAAGTTTTCAGGCCAAAGGAGAGCAGAAATATCCCGGCCAGGTAAACCGCAAAAGCCAGGGACAAAATGGACGAGCAATCGTTAGGGCTAAAGCCGGATTGATTTGTTATTCCAAAAAAATACAGCATGCAGCCAAAAAGAACCAGCCCGGCGCCGTAAACCGGAGAATAACCCGCTTCGCTGAATATTCTCTTTCTTTCCGTGAATAGCACATATCCGATGATGAGGTAAATTGCAGGTATATGAGAATAGAGCTCAGTCCTTGAATGGAAAAGATCTATCACGGTCCTGCCGAAAACGAGAAACCCAACCAACAGCAGGAAACCAAATAGTAAAGTTCTTTTTCCCGGGCTATGAACCATTGAGCGAGCACCCGTTCCTATAGTATCTGCATATGAAGATAAATCAGGTTTAAACGCACAACGCATAATTCATCCTAACTATGGATTAGGGAATTTAACGATTAAGGGATTAATTGAGAAGCGAGAAACGTTTGCTCCCTGCTCCATTAACTTCAATCCCTCAATTCCTAAGTTTTAAGATCAGGCTTTTAATATTGAGATCGAGCAATTGCTGAAGCCCAAAACAACAGGCAGCAAGGGTCAGTCCCGTGATTACCAACCCACATAAGGTTCCCTGCTGAAATGGAAGATTGCGAATTGCAAGCATGATAATAGAGATAATGCAGCACGCAGCAAGGATGAAGAGAAGCAATCTCCTGGTCCAGGCAAACCCGCTGATCCGGCGACAGACAGCCAGCATCGTAATGGTGTAGAGGATATAGTGGAACATGAAAGAGATTCCGACGCCCTCAAGCCCCCAGAATTTCATGCAGACAAACAAGAGCGCGACATTGACCGCTGCGAAGACCGTTTCCGTGAGCATGAAGAGCTTTGACATGCCTTTGCCGAGCTGCACAAAACCCATGGGCCAACTTACCACGCGCAGGGCGATGCCGAGGATTTGCCATCGGATTACATCGGCTGCCGGCATAAAAGCCTCGGAGTAGAAAGCCCTCAGGACCCAGGGCGCCAGGGTGAGGGTAGCCAGGATGCCGGGGATGGCGATAAGGATGCCCATCTCGGTCTGTTCATTGACCAGTTGGTTGACAGCGGCATTGTCTGAGGACACGGCAGTGAGGCGGGGATAAAAGTCTGCCCCCATGGCGTTAAGGATCACCCCGACATATAGGGTGGAGAGCGTCCAGACGGCGCTGTAGAGCCCGACCGCGTCCATGCCCAGTTGGCGAGAGATCAGTACGCGGGTGAGATAAGCGACTCCGGAGACCAACAGGCCCGATACCATGAAGGCCAGGCCCATGTTCAACAGTCCCTTCGAGTCCTTCGCAATCTCGCGAACGGTGATCTTGACCGCTTTGACCCTGACCTTGCGCGCATACCACCAGGAAGAAAGGATACCAAACCCCGAGACGGCGACCAGGTAGGGCGCGATGCCGCGTTCGCGGAGAAAATAGACGAGGGTGGTGCTGGCAATTGTGCCGAAAAGAACCCCGATCACCTCGCAGGCGGCAAGGTCCTTGAGCCGGCGCATACCCTGCAGGAGCGCCCACTGCCCCGCTGAAATCCCGCCGAAAAGGACCGTGAGCGACATCAACGCAATGCCAAACGTATACGAGTCGTTGCCGAAAGTGGTATAGCCGATCCGTCTGCAGAACAGGAGTATGACGATCATTCCAACCAGGCCGGAAAGGAGGGAAGTCAGCCTGAGTGTCCTTACTGTTCCGGCGATCCTGTCTTCATCGCCTGTCCCAGCCGCTTCGGCTATCTGCCGTACCCCGGCGCTGCCGATGCCGAAACCGGCCAGCGTCCCGATCAGCCCCGTGGCAGACTGGTACAGCCCGGCGATTCCCATCCCCGACGGCCCCAGCAGGATCGCCAGGACTTTAGTCCTGACGATGCCGAGGAGGATATTGATCACCTGGGCGCCCCCGATGAGGGCGGTGGATTTAAAAATCTGGCGGTGGCTGTTGGACATGCAGGAGACCCGGAGATTTGTTTGATTTACACGATTGGATATAGATTGAAAACTATTATGGATGGGAGACCTCTCCCACCGCTCGCGCTACTTCCGCTGCCTGTTCGGCTTTGAGATGCGGCCCCATAGGAAGACTCAACACAGTAGCAGCGAGATTTTCGGCTATGGGCAACCCGCCGGCTGCGCCATTGCCGCCGGCATAAGCACCGGAGAGGTGTGGGGGGACGGGATAGTGGATGAGCGTGCCGATGCCGGCCTCGGCGAGTCTTTGCCCCAACTGATCGCGACGGGGATGCCGGACCACAAAAAGGTGCCACACCGGTTCGGCCCAGTCGGGCACGAAAGGCAGAATAAGATCGGGAATGTCGCGAAGTCCATCGATGTAGTATCCAGCGATAGCCCGCCGCCGCTCGTTCCATTCATCCAGTTTCGCCAGTTTTACA
Source organism: Syntrophobacteraceae bacterium (assembly GCA_049520035.1). Taxonomy (GTDB): domain Bacteria; phylum Desulfobacterota; class Syntrophobacteria; order Syntrophobacterales; family Syntrophobacteraceae; genus SbD1. The sequence continues at coordinate 8,950 of JBEKQE010000015.1, forward strand.
CGCAGAAAGGCAGCTTGCAGTTCATCGAGCCGAGAGTTGAAGCCCTTGTAATCGTTGTAGTATTTCTTGTGCGAGCCGTAATTGCGGAGGGCACGAACGCGATCTGCCAGTTCGGCGTCGTTGGTGGTCACAGCACCCCCGTCGCCGAACGCACCCAAATTCTTACCGGGGTAAAAGCTGTGGCCCGCCGCATGGCCGATCGAACCCGTTCGGCGTTCCTTATAGCGAGCCCCCTGCGCCTGCGCCGCATCCTCGATCACCTTCAAACCGTGCTTATCCGCAAGGCTCATGATGGGGTCCATATCGGCGGATTGGCCATAGAGGTGCACGGGCATTATCGCCCGGGTCCGGAGCGTTATAGCGGCTTCAATGCGATCGGGATCGATATTGAAGGTACGGGGGTCGGGCTCAACGGGCACAGGAGCAGCGCCGGCATACGAAACAGCCAACCAGGTGGCTATATATGTGTTTGACGGCACGATCACCTCATGCCCAAGGCCAATACCCAAGGCGCGCAAAATCAGGTGAAGGGCGTCAAGTCCGTTGCCAACACCAATGCAGTACTTCGTCCCGCAATAGCCTGCGTACTCTTCTTCGAATGAATCAACTTCCTTGCCCAGGATATACCAGCCCGAGCGCATGAAGCGATCATAGGCATCATCCAACTCGGTCTTTAGCTCATCGTATGGGCCGGAAAAATCGAGAAGGGGAACTCTCACTCCTTGACCTCCGCAATAGCGCGCAGAAATTCGTGATAATCCCGATGGTAGTCGTTTGGATCATATGAGTCCGAAGCAAGCGCAAGGCACACCGAACCGGAAGAAAAGTTGTCAATCTCCCTCCATATCATCGGAGGAATGTGCAGCCCATAATAGGAGCGGTTCAAATGCTCCCGTCTCTTTTCGCGGCCGTCGTAAAGAATAACGTCGAAGCTGCCGGACATCGCGATAAGAAATTGATGGCAGGTTTTCAAGGCATGCCCGGCACGATCGGCGCCGCCTGGTACATCGTAGAGGTAAAAAACGCGTTTGATTGCAAACGGAATGTGTTTGTCACCCTCAATAAACGTCAGATTGCCTCGCGGATCGGCCATCTTTGGAAGGTCGATTATTTTGCAGTGATTAACTGAAGTTTCCAAAACCCCTCCAGACTTGCCGGGCGCTAAATACCCTCGAAGGTTTTTATACTGCAATTAGTCATTTCTCGATCAACTCTACCATCAACCGGTTGGAAAGCACAAGGAAGGCGATCCGACGCCCGTCATAGCAGGTACCCGGAACCGGCGCCACCATGAGCTTGGCGTTTCGTTCGCGCAATTTCGCAATCGTAGCGTCAAGGTCCCGGGTTTCATAGGCAAGATGGTACAGCTTGACCCCGGCGTTGAGCCATGAGGAAAGCACCCCGCTCCCTTTCCCGGCGACCAGGAGTTCGAGCCGCGGATGCTGTCCGGCCAGGAACCGGCAGCGAACGCACTGAATGGGATCGAAAAAATCCTCCCCCTCCCGGGAATAGCCCAGAAGGGAAAACATTTCCTCCTCCCGGTCGAGGTCCTTGCAGGCCACCCCGACATGGTGAAAACAGAGTCCTTCGAATACCGACATCTCAAACCCTCCCGGCTATGCGTATAGCTAGACCACTTAACCGCGCCTTCACCTCGGGCCACTCTCCCCTGGCAAGCCGGTGCTCGATAAAACTGAAACGCACCCCGCTCAGTTCGACGAATCCGGTCCGGTCCGAGCGGACAAGTCCGCACGAATCATGGAACGACACTCCGGACCGATTTTCGGCCACGGTCCTACAGTAAACCTCGTCCAGTTCCAGCATTTCGAATGCAACGCGGTAAACCAGGAGCGCGCTCTCCACGGCGGCCAGGGATCCGGGCTCAAGCACCCACCTTCCCCATTCGGCTCGACGGCGTTCGGGATCGAGATCATAGATACCGGCAAAACCTTCAACAGTTTCATGCCCCCTGCGTTCGACAGCAAAGTAATAATCTCCCGGGCGGCTGAAGTAGGTCTGAATCCATTCCCGCTGCAAGGAGACATTTGCTGAGACCGGGTGCAGGTAGCGAGAAAGCTGGGGGTTTGAGCGCAATTCCACGATGCGTTCCGCATCGCCGGTGGTAACCGGCCTCAAAGCAAAGGCAAAGCCGTCAATGCGGATTTCATGCTGCATAGTTCGCCGCTATCCTCTCGGCGATACTCGACATGGTTTTTAGCCCGGCCATTTCATCTTCAGTGAAGCGAATGTCGAACTTATCTTCCAGGGCAAATATCAACTCTATATGCTTGAGTGAATCCCAGGCCGGCTCCTTTTCACGTTCAACTTTCTCGCCGGGTTCAAAAGCTTTTTTCATAACCAGCGAAAAAGTCTCCAGGACGATCGTATCGATCTCGCTTCGAGTCATTGTTACCATAATCGTATTAGTCCCGTGTCAACAACTTCTCCGCCATCAGTGCATAGCGAGTGAGATTGGCGGAAATTTTCGGCCACTCCGGCCTTGTTAACCGGTATTCAAGAAGATTGACGGGCTTTCCGCCAATAATACGAGGCTCGGGCGCCATGCCTATGCAGCGATGTCCAATCCTTTTTTGGAATGAGACCACACTTGTGTTCGATTCTACAACCACCCCCCGCGCTACATCTAAATCGAGGATTTCGAAGCAGACGTGAAAATAGAGCCAGGCACTGGCCGGAGCGGCCGGGATACCAGGCAGGAGAACCCATCTTCCCGCTTCTCCGGACTTGCCCTCAATGTTATAAACACCCGCAGTACCGACCATCTGACGGCTGTGAGCGATTTCAACGATAAAGTAGTAATCGCCCGGCCTTGAGAAATATGCTTGCAGCCAAGTCCTCTGGGATGCCTCAGACTCCGCGCTGTCACCGATCAATCCTAAAGCATGAGGGCTATTTCGCAGGTCTGTGATGAAACCTGCATCCTCAAGCCTCACCGGCCGCAGTCGGACGCCGAACTTTTCTGCTGTTATTGAATGGTCCATATACCGGATTCCTACTGCGCCGTATAGCCGCCGTCAACAACCAATGTGGCGCCAGTAATCCAGCGCCCTGTCTCAGCCATGAGAAAGGCGACCGCATTAGCCACATCTTTGGGCTTCCCAAGGCCTAATGGATGCTTCGCCCTCTGGCCGTCCAGGTAAGCCGGCGGCAAACGGTCCAACATGCCATCGATCATTTCAGTATACACGAATCCGGGAGCTATTGCATTCACCCTGACACCGTCTCGCAACAATTCCATGGCAAGCGATCTCGTCAGGCCGACAACCCCTGCCTTGCTTGCTGAATACATGGAAAGGCCGATCTCGCCCACCAATCCTGCCACCGATGAGATGAAGACTATACTACCTTCCTGCGTATGGACCCGCTTCTGCCGGAACCCTCTCGCCAGCGCAAAACAGGCGGTGAGGTTGATAGTCATCAGTTGCTCACAATCCCTGGTATTCCAATCTCGATTGGGTTGCATTTTGTGTACGCCTGCGAAATGGACAGTGCCGCCGAGAAGGCCATATTTCGGAACCAGCCCTTTCATCCACGCCGCGACCTCGTCACAGTTTGTGAGATCGAAAGGCTCGATGCCATGCCCGTCACCTTGGAGGAGTTCTGCCGTTTGGGCGAGTCTTTCCCTGTTTCTTGCCACCAGTATTACTCTTGCCCCCAGTTGGCTCAGCAGCACGGCAGTCTCGGTCCCCAGCCCCGAGGAAGCGCCGGTGACGACCACGCAGCGCCCAGTCATGTCCATCGGATTAATCATTGCACAACCTCCACTTGCGGTAAAACGATCGGCCCGATCTCCAACGCTGCGGCCCCCCAGGAAAACCCCATTCCGAAACCACTCAGTATCATGCGCAGCCTTTGGTTTTCCAGCCGGTCCTGGAATCTGAGGGACATTGTCAGGGGGATGGAGGCCGAACTGGTATTTCCAAATTCCGCCAATGATTTTGGGACCTTTTCGCTCGGCAGCTTCATCTTCTTTGTAAGGTGATCAAGCACAAACCCGTTAGCCTGATGAAAAACGAATGCGTCTACACCGCCTATGGTCCAATTTGCCGAGGCGAGTACTTTCGAAATCATAGGAGGCACTTCGCGAAGATTAAACGTAAAGATTTCCGCTCCATTCATGAAAAGGTCTTCGTCGCTTCGGATATTTCCGCCTTCCCTTTCGGTGCGCCTGCCCGATTCAGAGTCGCGCATTCGCCGAAATCCCCCAACAGGGACGATGAGGTGCTCGTAACCGGTACCGTCGCTGCCCATTTCGAAATACATGCGCTCGTTTTCCTGGTATTCCAAAGCGGTTGCGGAGCCTGCATCGCCGAATATGGGCCTGGTAGACCTGTCCGAAGGAGCGACAACCTTGGATGGAGTTTCACCGGCAAGCAACAAAACCCTTTTGCACCCGCTATTTATGAGACTGGCCACGGTCCAGAGCCCATATATATATCCCGAACATCCCTGGGCAATATCAAATGCCGCGCAGTTCTTCGAAAGCCCCAGCCGGCCGTGAAGATAGCAGCTCGTGGCCGGCATGATGTAATCAAATGTCTGGCTCACAACAATCAGGGCATCCACGGATTCCCCGGCCCAGTTGAGTCTCTCCATCAGCTTGACCGCAGCATAAAAACAAAGGTCGGACGTGCACTGATCCCTGGTGGAAATGTGCCGTTTATAAACACCTGTGGATTGTGCGATTTTCCTGGTCTCTTCTTCACCAAAAACGCGAGCCAGTTCATCGAGACCTTCAATCCCCGCCGGCACCACGGACGCAACCCCTTTTATTGCGGCGCCTCTGACAGTAAAACCAGCCATAATGTTACACCGAGTCTTAGACTATTATTCCGTTGAATAACCGAACCAGGTCTCCAACCGTCTTACAAGCCAACAGGCCGGTGGCAGACACGATTACACCCAGTTCCACGTCCCCCATTGCAATGAATGATATCTTGGCCAGCGAATCCCATCCGTCAAGGTCTTTCAGGTTTTCCGCGCCATGAATCGTGTTGGGTTCCAATTCCAGAATGGACTCGAGGTGCGCATAAAACTCATCTTTGCTCATAAAAGCTCCAAGTCACAAAACAGGTTTTCATACCAAGTTGCGTTCAAGAACGTGCGAGAAGCGAGCATACGAAAGTAGTATAGTGGGCGCTTGGAAGTGCGGACGGGCACAAGGCCCTATGCTACATCAACTTGAACGCAACTTGGTATCAGATGATCGGAGCGAATCTTACCGGAAGGCAGTTGAACGATAATACAACCGAGAAAATATTTGCATATGTTGTAACCGGTTCCGGGGTCCAGGCGCGCCGTCTTGCGGGCGCCATCGTCACGAGGCGCCGGCGACCCCCGGAGGCTCAGCCTTTCGGATAAACTCACAGCCTGGTATTTCCAGGTCCATGATATGAAAGGCAAAATGGTTCGGACCGTTCCCCTGCACGAAACCAAGACCGGGATACATGTCTTTGACAAGCTCGTTTTTTCTGGTAGGTATATATTCACCGGTTACCATTGCAGCGCCGTCGTCAAAGGCAGCTTTGACGAGTTCCGCGTGCATGAACTCCTCCATTTTGCGTCCCAGCACACGACAACTCATGAGCCACGTGTCAACATTCCATTGATTGGCGCTCTTTCCAGCCAGGATCACGCCGATTAAACCATGATCGCCAAATTTGTCTTTAAGCCGAAACCACCTCGTCCACCAATCGGGAGATGCCGCCATGCGACGCACTTCCTGTTCGGAATAACGCCGGGTGGTGAGGTTGAACTGATTCGTTTTATTGATCAACTGGGTCACACGGGCGAGAGTCATGTTGTCTACCGGTCCGGTTTCGGCCACCATTTCAAGCCCGGCTAAAAATTCTTCGAGCGTAGCAGCATTCTTTTCAAGTTCCTGTCGCGCAAAATTGGACTTGTAACTCTGAGATCGCCCGATATCTTCCTCGGATAATCCGGTGGTCTCAAAAAACATACCCTGTCTCAAAGCAGCCAACATCTCCCATGGCGTATTCCCGCATTCCGGCACTATCACCTCAGGCAACCTGGAGCGCACCCAGGCACGCTCCAGCGGGTTATCGTCCAAATAAACAAAACTATCCAAACCAAGAGACAACTTTTGCGCCATTTCTTTAATGTTTGAAGCTTTATCCTGCCAATTTGCAGTAAAGATCACAAAATCGTCAAAACGAAGGACCATGCTTTCGTGCTCTTTAAATGGCGCTTCAGCGTCTTCAAAATTGTTCTTGGAGCATACGGCCAAAAGTATGCCGCGCTGCTTAAGTTCTTTGATGTACCGCTGTAGATCGAGGTAACATTCACCTTCGGGCGAAGGAGGTCCCAGAATAATCCCTGAGGGGCCGTCTTCACCGATGACCCCGCCCCAAAGGGTATTGTCAAGGTCAACGACGAGCACTTTAGCAGCATATCCGAATGCCGCACGAAGATGGGCGGCAATGGAATTAGACAAGGCGGGAAGGGCTTCCAAGGCTGGATATTGCTTACTTGAATACCAATCGACATCGGAATTGAATTTACTGCCTAACTGAAGTGCAACCCTGTTGATGTCGCAAAAAGAAACGCCGGACGGGAGATTTTCAGACAGTAGTAAATTGGTATGATTGATAATTCTGGCGCGCCCTCCGGGCAGGATGTCCTCCAATGAACCCCAGGACCCATACGAGGGCGAGTCGAATCCCACCTGGATCAGGTGGCAGGGATTCTGACTCTGCAGTATGGCCCACAAGTTTCTCAGTCCACCCGCAATCTGCTCTGCGGCGCCTGGCTCAGAGATTGGAGGCAGCGCAAGATCTCGATGGTTGAGAAGCAAAATGACTGCCTGGGGTTTGAAAGCATATAAAGATGAGTCGGGATTTAAGATATTCTGCCGGAAATTGCCATACTCCCCCGTATGCATCTCGGCAAGGATTCCGGCCTTAAAACATGCGGCCCGTATAACAGGGGCCAGGAAAGATAAAGTGGAGCTCCCAAGCAGGGCAATTCTTATTGTAGCTCTGGGCTGCCATTCGTTTGAACGGATTATTTTCTGGAGCAGTCTTTCGCATTTGATATGAAAGGAATAAGGCGGATCGGATGATAATGCCAGTCTCAGTGTTTCTGCTGCCCTGTGAAAGGATTTCATTCTCACCAGGAGGCGGACTGTATCCAGAAGGATGAGAGATTCCGCCCTGGGTGCGGAATCCGCCAGGGACTGAAGTATTTCGACAGCTTCCGCGCACCTGTCCTGCCGTTCCAGGAACCGCGCATATAAAAATCGTGGCAACATGCGCTCCGAATTGGCCAAAGAAAGGAGCCAATCGCGAATAAGGATGCTGCCGGATTCCATTCTGGCTTCGAGAGAATTGTCAATAGTCTCTGCAATATTGGTAGTGTAATAACCATCACTTGCAAACAGGCTGTCCAATGCAGAAACAACTCCAGAATCGTCATATTGACTGAAAATATATTCGATCACGTCTTTGCTCATGATTGGCTCACCGGGCGCCGGCTGCATGCCGTTCGATAATATCGATAAATTGACCGACAGACTTTATTGAGGCGACTTCGTCCGTGGTGAATCTAATACCGAAAACTTCTTCTGTAGTAAGAACCAGCTTGATATGGGCAATTGAATCCCAATCTTCAATGTCCGGTCTTGAAGTGCTCTCAGAGATGCTAAGCTGACTATCATCGAAAACCTCCCTGAAAACGCGGCGTAATTTTATCAAGGTATTTTTTCTATCAACCATCCTCATCCTTATCCGTTTCTACTAATTCCACCGGAATCCCATCGCGACCCATGAGCCAGGCGATCCTCCTGCCGGAGAAGGCGACGGCTTCGACCGGAGCATGTAGTCCGAATAGTCCCTTATCCCTCATTTTGTCAAACGTTTCTTCTATGGAGGGGGTCTGGTAACATAGATGGTTGAGACCTCCTCCCTTCTTCAATTGATTGGAAAGTTTGCTGCTTGGACCGTCCGGCGAAATTAGCTCTATGTAAACAGAATCTTCACTAAGCTTTAGCAATTGCACGAAAGCGGTCTGCGTAGGATCATGAATAACCTTGCTGACAATTTCGTATCCCATTTTAGAATATTCCGATGCGGACTTATTGATGTCCTTGACTAAAATGCCAATATGATGCAGGCTTAGACCCATATTGACTCCTATACTCCAAATGTGAGTATGGTCTATTTTATATCGGTTGCGCGCTGCAGGTCCGCTTCCTGTACGAATGGGACGTCAACAGGGCCGGGAACTGCCGCGACGATATTCTTTGGCCATTTAATGGACAAAACGCCCCACGACAGCCCCCCACCGAACGCAGCCAGCAACGTTCTGGCGCCGCCTTTTATGGCGCCCTCACGCCATGCGTGCGATAAAAGCGAAGGCAGAGATGCACCACTGCTGTTTCCGGTTTTTTCAAGGTAATAGAACCGCTTCTCCATCGGCACGTGAAGAGCCCGATACAGCAGGTCTAACATGGTCTTGTTTGCCTGATGCAGCAGGACCATGTCAAAATCATCAATTGTCAATTGCAGGCTTTTCATTGCATCTTTCAGGACATCCGCCACTTTGTATACGCCGAAGTGAAATACAGCAGGACCGTCCATGCATATCTGTTCCAGGTTACGAACGCACCCGTCTTCGTAAGTCACTTCCATTCGAGTTTCGGGGCTGCTTGGCATTCTTGCCCCACCAGCAGGGACCATCAAAAGCTTGAACTTCGTCCCATCTGTTCCGGTCTCCAAAAACTCGATTCCACCCTGTTCCTTTTCGGAGGATTCGACAAGGGCTGCGGCTGCCCCGTCGCCATGCAACGTAACCAGTCCCTTGTCCCTGGGATTTATTAAAGTAGTAAGTGCATCCGCGTTTAAAACCAATGCCCGTTTAGTTGTACCGGCAACAACCATCGAGTGCGCCACCTGCAATGAATGGATAAATGAGCTGCATGCCTGGTTGATATCGAATGTACAGCACTTCTCCGAGAGCCCCAGCCTGCCTTGCAGGACCGAGCTCGTTGCCGGAATGCGATAGTCCGGGGTTTGCGAAGCAAATGTCAAAAGGCCGATCGTTGCCGGATCGATTCCAGTGTATTCGATCAATCTCTTTGCAGCGGCATAGGCCAGGTCGGAAGCACACTGTCCGGGAGCAACAACCCTTCGCTCAAATATCCCCGACAACTTGCTGATTGATCTGACAGGTTTAGCCCCGAATCGCTCTTCCAATTCTTCCTGGCTTATGTAATTTGTCGGCAAAGCATGGGCTATGGCAGTTATTCTTGATGTTTTCATTTGGTTCCTTCCAAGTGCTCTGCGGCAAACGCCTGCATATTCAGTTCCTCTAAAACCTCCATGGTGTTAACTCTTTTACCTAACGTGTAAATCCAGGCTGGTATGGGCTTTTAGTGGACTGTCCACCTGTTGTCACGCCTGGAACCAACGGACACAGGGTGTCCTTTTGAGTGACTCGAACACCTTTTAAAGCATTAAGGGAGCGACAGCTAACCTACTCACCGTAAACAATATACCCGGCAGAGGCCCTGAATTTCGAATGGTGTATCGTGTAATTATTTATTCCCAGCACTTCCCTTAGCGCCTCGGTCTCACCTGGCCAATCGGGGACATTGATCTCGTCAAAACCCACCACAGCCCCCCGTGAAAGATATGGTAAAATCGCTTCAAGACAGTCTCTTGTTGGCTTATAAATGTCTAAATCAAAATAAGCAAGAGCAATTATTGTTTCACGATGCTCATTCAAATATTTCTTAACTGTCTCCGAAGCATCTCCTTTTACAAGTTCAAATTTCTTGATGGATTCGATAGGAGCCATGTTTTCGTGAACACTGAGAACGGTATTAAGAAATTGTTCATAGTTTTCAGGGACGGAATATTCCCCGATCCTCACATTTTTCAGGTCTTTTGTTTTGTCTATCACAGGAAATCCTTCGAAAGTATCGAAACCTATGACTCTCCTGTTGTGATTGAATGGCTCATAGATTCCTCTTAAGCTTGTAAATAAAGCCAAGTTTTGCCCGTAACGCACACCGAGTTCCATTACACAGCCGTGAATTCCGAGTATTCTCTGGTAGAGTTCATTAATAAACAGATAGCGGGATAATATTCTTCTGTCTAAAAATAGTCCGATATTATTCAAAAACTCTGTGCTAGGTATTGGGGATTTACACATCACATCAAACAAGCTCATGCGGGTATTGAAATCTATTAAGTTATATCTCTTGTTGATGTCTGCTTCGCTATCAATATATCTCTTTATAGGCATAATATGACCTTCATGATTCATTGTATTTGTACAGAATTGCTTCAGTTTAGACGCTCCGGATAAGCATCCAGATTAAAGATCACCAGCTTAAGCTCACGAGGCGCTTTATTTTCCCATATGCCGATTCACTCAAAATAGAGCGGGCCAGGGTTCTGTAGATATCCCGGTCGGCAAGCCGCCGAAGATTATGCTGACAGGCCTGCAGCGCGCATTTTATCGCCTCTGCTCTCCTTCTGCGCAAAATATTCCGGGCTGCCAGCTTTGTCATAGCCTTGGAAATGGCCCTCTGAGTAATATCGCTGCGCAGCCGATCCGCACTCCCGCCCCGTGCCCCGGCGCAAGTCATGCGGGCACAGCATTGCTCAACCACCAGCTTCAGAAATGGGTCCCCGAGCATACTGCTCGGAATCCCTTTCTGCATGACCACACTTAATAATTCGACAAGGAGTGAAACGTATGGTTCGTCATTTCCAGGCGGATTAGAGACCGTCAGCAAATAATTGCGACTCTCTATGGGTACGGGGTTGGGTCGTCTGTCAGCATAGACTTCATGCACCGGGGGTATGTGAGCACAGGCGTGCTCAAGATGTTGCAGCCAGCCACCGGCACAGTGGTGTTGAGAAATGCGATGAGACAAAGCAATTCCTTGTTGCCTGCGCATTACCGGGTCGGCTATCAACGCTTCAACGCGGGCCACGTAGTCGTCCAGATCAATCGGACGCGGTATTTCTTCTAAGGCGATTCCATCGGAAGAACAGGTCGGGGCAACCTGTTTCGGCGCTGTAACGCAGGGTAACCCAGCCAAGCCGGCATCAAGCATTGCCGTCAACGACCCACATGGGAAACCCTCCAAATAGATGTCAGCCGCCATGTAGTAGTCTTCGATCTCCAGTTGGATTCCCACAGGTCGAAAGCGTCCTTCTGTCGATAGGGCCAGCCGCTTCCATTGGCCGGTGCGCTGGGGTCCAACCGCGATTAAAAATACATCGGGATTTCTTTGGAGCAGCCGCTCGGCAGCAACCGTGAAGTCCAAACTACCCATCGGCAGATATTTATGAGGTGACCCTATTGTTAGCAGGACCGGAGAGGAATCTGGAATTCCCAACCTCGTTTTGGCTCTAACCCTCTCCTGTTGAGGCGCGCCCCCACCGCTGTGAACTCGGTTCAATGGGATGGGCACTATCTGAGAACGGGGAACACAGCGATGATTGACGGTCCACGCGTGGCCGGAATCACGGATGTCGAAAACAACGTCAGCTATAGAACGCCCGGCCCAAAAAATATGATCGGCATGATTCGTATATACTACCGGAGGCCCTCCACGTATGCTGAATGCGGCCGCAGGTATCACATCATCCATGTGGATATGCAAAACGACTACATCCGCATGCTCATAAGCATATTCTCGCAGCGCTTCAGCGCGATCCAGGAGTGGAAGCGAGGGATCCAGCCTGACAATCGATCCGCTCCTTGACTCTATCAGTGTTCGTAAGTTTTCAGGGACAGGCGAATCTTGCGACGTCAATAGGACGCTATGACTATCCTCTGCCCGAGCATTTTGAATCCACAGCCGGCACAGTTTGGTATGCCCGAAGACTTCATATGCCTCGCTCAAAACATGAAGCCAGCGCCTGCCGTCGTTTCCTGCTTTCTTTTCGAAGAGGGGACGAGGCAACACACCAGCCGCGCGATAAATGATATCTTCCATGTCAGCGGACGCCAGCAGCCCAAAAAAGCCCCTCCCCGAAGCAAGCAACGCGGCAGAGGAACACCATTCCAGTGCACGGTTTGAATTTCCTGTCTCGAGGCACTGCCGGGCATTTCCGAGACACCAGTTGAAGCTTTTTTCGGAGATTTCAGCTAGAAAGTCGCAATCCATAACGGTTTCCCATGCTCAGGTCCCTTTTCGCGCATTACGGCCGCCTCCGGTGATAATGGAAGCAACACTGTTCATTGAGAGTCGTCACATGGTTTCTCAATACCCCGTGTTGGGCGCCCCAGCGCATTTTCGATCTGCCGATCGGCCTGCACCTTTTTAGCGATATCCATTTCTGCATTACGACTACGTATAATATATGGTAGCTTAATAACTAATTTACTATCAGTGATCAAGGCATTCAATACATACCACATTTTCAACGATAAGATCCACTTAATGTAATCAATGGTATTTCTACAGCATACTCTTATACATGACTCTAAAATAGGCATGTGTACGTCCTTCAACTGATAAATTGATAGAGAATGTCGATTCTGAATTTGTATTCTCATCTTGTCGTTTTTGCAAATATTCACATGGCTATGATAATGTGCTACCTTCGCTCCAGGTATCATTGCTATATCATAATTGGTGTATCCTATTCTCCTGCATAGATCATCGTCCTCTTCGTACATAAAATAAATAGGATCAAACAGGCCGTACCTGTTGATAAATTCTGACCTGATGGCGAAGCATGCGCCGCACACACAATCCACCTTGTACCGAGTTTTGACGCGATTACTCAAAGCATCATAAAACAGGTCAGGACACCTGCTAAGGTAGTGTCTGATAAAGAAACCTTCAATTGAGGAAAAAGCATAATCGTATAGTATCGGCGCGGTAAGAACAAGCTCGGCGGCTTCCGCAAATGGATTTATCAATTCTGAAACCAGATCTTCATGTGCAATCGAATCCTGGTTCAGTACAATGATATACTGAGCTCCCCTCAGAATGCCAAGTTTGGCCCCTTCATTGCAAGCTCGCCCGAAGCCTATTCGAGGTTCAGTGTCAATCACGGTCACATTCTCATAAAATCCTGCAATATCCCGGAGTTTGGTTGGCTTGTCGCTGTTGTTCACGACGATCTTCTCGGCTTGAGCACACGAACCCAGGCTCAATGACCTCAAACATGCGTCGATGTATTCATCGCCATTGTAAAAAGGAATCACGATACAGACTTTTTGCATATCTTCCCCACTTCAATCACAGATTCTCCCGGATAGGCGCCATCCTAGCCTGTCATTCCAACGATCGGCGCTTTTTTCATGGAGATGATAGTTATTCGTCTCTTTCGGCAATGAACACAATCCATGGACTGAGATTTTATCATTTCAGGGCCGCTGCCGGGAAGAAAAAAAGCCGAGTGTAGATGTATGCAAGGGTCTCATCGATGACTGCTTTGAAACCCTCGCTCGATTCCCACCATCTCTCAGGATCATAGTACGGGTCCACACATGAAATGATTCCAACCGTAAAGTCAGGGCCCAGCGCTTTACGGAAGAGCTGGCGACTTCTGCGCGCATGCGGCCCGAGAGTCATCACGTTAATAGCTTTGGCAGGCGCCCCGGAGGATAGAAGCCATTTTTTAAGAGCGACTGCCGATGCGAAGGTGCGGTCCTTTTGCACCCGATCGGATTGAATGGCAACGATCTTGCTCTCGTCAACCCCTGCTTTTCGCAACGTTGGGACAACCCAACCCCTCTCATTACCGAGCACAGCCAAAAGACTGTACCCATGGTCCTGGAATTCACGGGCCCCCTTTTCCAGCGCCTGAGGAGGCATCCATTCATCCACGGCAAGGATTTGAGCCTGGACCGGTTCGGAGATACTGAGGAATGAGTGGATGTTTCTCATGCAGCACGCCGCCATTACGAATGCAGTGAAGACTATCAAGACCCATCCCCACCAGGTGGGGACCCACAATTCCTTTCTCTTGACCAGCTTCATGGAAGTCATTCACCCACGCAATCCCTCAATCCGTTTTTAATTCCTCAATCCCTCAATTCCTAAGCCATAGAATTTACGGCTTTCGAAATTCCAATGACCTTCTCTCACCAAGCCTCAAACTTTCTTTGAGCAATTCTTTCCTTCTCCATGACGCCCAAAGCCTGCCCAGGCCGCTTCTCAGGATTCCCCTTCCTTTACGCCACGTACCGAGCTGAAGATGAACTCCGAAATCGCCAAACCTGCGCCAGCAAGCGGAATCGCATACGTCTTCCGGAAAAAGCACTCTTACCTGGGAGGAAGCATCCGGAAACTCCGCCAGCGTCCTCGAAACCAACCCAGGTCCGGTGGTGTAGAAAGCGTAGTATTCATCACGAAATATCCGCGGAATCGACCGGATCATCGGCTGTACCCATTCCGGGTCCTGCTGTGCTCTCACGCAATTCTCTATTATGGCTCGCAGAAATGGATGTCCAGCCGCTGCGCCGAAGGCATAGTTGCCGATTTCCCAATCCATCCCATACTCATGGCGCAAAAAGATATTCATCGTCAGTTCTTCAAACGGAAATACGCAATTGAATCCCAGCAGGTCGTCCAGACTGGACACCAGGAACACGTCCAGGTCCAAGTAAAACCCACCAAAATAATAAACTTCCAGATAACGGAAGAAATCATACCTCTGGATTGGAATACAAAAGGAATGGAATACATTTCGATATTCAGGATAAATCGCATTAATGAAGTCATCAATTCTCTTATCATCATAAAATGAGTATTCGTAGTCAGTATTGAGAAGTCTTACATTTGCTACAGCAGCTTTCGAAAGCAGAGACAGATCATTAATCCCTTTCCCCCATATATGAACGATACGCCTGGGAATTACATAATTCATAGATAATCCTGATTGTTCGACAGGTTTCACAGTATCAAGCCTGCCGTCCTAGAGCGTGGAAGAGTGCATCCCGGAAACCGGTGCAAAATTTATCGATGTGCCCGTTTTCAGCGATTTCCCTCTTCGCCGCCTCGGAAAATTGCCTCCGAAGTGCATCGTTGTCCAGCAGGAGTTCGAGTTTTTGAGCCATCTCGACAATATTTCCTCTCGGCACAATAAAGCCATTTATCCCATCCTTGAGGTACATGATTTCTGCGGATTCATCCCCCTCTTCCGTGACAAAAGGCAGACCGCAGTGGAAGGCGTCGATGATGCTCAGTCCCACGGCGCCGGGAAGGCAGTAGACGTCGGCCGCTGAAAGCAAATCGAATTTCTTGACCCCGTAAATGGCCCCAAGTTTGTAAATATTCCGGCCTTCAGCCTTACTCACTATCCCATCGGAATCAGGCCCCACAATGATCAAGCCAATATCAGACCGATTCATGCAAAGAAACGCCTCGACCAGGCACTCCAATCTTTTTCTCTTCTGAAGACGGCCGACACAGATAATGTTCTTTTTGGTATGAATGCCGTATTCTGCAAGGACCTTGTCGCGAGCGCGCACCCGCACTCCCGGATAATCAATAACCAGGGTGTTGTTGGCCACAAAAACCTTCTTATGAAAACGAGGAGCGACATATTTCTTCAGATGTTCAGCGTAGATGATAATGGAGTCACACAGCGCATGTTCGGCCGCATACGCCAGATTCTTGATTACCGCATCTCTGTCGGCAAGATCGCGGCCGTGTCCCCAATAAATCGTCTTTTTGCACAGGAGCAACTTGGTGAAGAGAAGCAATGGAAATAAATAGAGTTCCTTGAGGTTTACCCAGGAGATCAGGACATCGACTTTGTTTGTGCTCAGGAATCGGGCCAGGCTACAGATAGAAGGAGGCACTTGAGCGTATTCAAACTCGACCGGATGGTTGCCTGGTTGAATGCATTCAGCAGCCACTGTCAACTCGAAGCCGTAATTCTGAAGATACTTTCCCAGGTAACCGTAAACAGGAATACGGTAATGCGGGATAGCACCACCATTAACAAGCAGAACACGGGTCATTCAACCAAACCTCTCGGAGTTAATTTGACCGCTTCCTCAGAACCATGATACAATTGTCCAAATACAAGGATTGGCACTTCCCAAATGATAGAAATAGAAAGATACAATTTATTGGGTACAACAATCCATCTATCAGCCAATTACCTTTTTTAAATAATTTCGTTATGGTGCCACTCTCTTCAACTATGCTATAAATAGCCGAAAATCCATTGCGCTGTGCAAAGTCGATGACTTTGCCCGGAAGCATCGCCATCCGTAAGTACGTGCGAGAAGGGCTGGACCTGTAATTAGACCAACGATACAATAGTCTGTGAAACCAGAATGGGGTAAACTTGGTCGCCAATCCCTTGAATGAAAACACGTTTGGAAACGATAGAATCAGCAATCCGTCTTTCTTCACAGAGTTGAAGAGATTAAGCAGGGCCTCCCGAGGTCTGGGTATGTGTTCCAACACGTCCCAACAAACCACGATATCAAACTCCTCCTTATCAAGAGGGTAAGTTTGGATATCACCCAGGATTTTCTCCTGTATGAATCTATTCTGGTTAAGCTGCTCCTGAGAAATATCAATGCCAACCGATACAGCCACATTTGCGAAATCAAAGTAGCTGGCCGATCCGCAGCCGGCCTCCAACATTTTCAGGCTTGTTCGGTCCTTCAGAATATCGTTGGCAATCTCAGAAATAGTGTTTCCAAACTTTCCCGCACCCATAGTAGTTCGCCTTTTCAGCCTTCATAACGGGACGTTAAAAAATATTTCTGCCGATAAGCCGTCTGCCTGTCCCAAGGTCATAGAGACTCTTGGCATAATAGCGTCCGATCACACCCTGCGGTGAACCCGGTTGGTTGTCCATTGTGAGTCTCGCAAAATGCCGGGGAGGAATATTTTTCTTCAACCCAACCCCGCCAAACGATACATCTATAACGCCGCCTGCAAAAATTTCCGCAAAGAACTCATCCGAGGAATCGTCATCGCCATTGGGAAAGACGAATGCGCCGTAATCGAGGCCGAACCGCTCACGGACAAAACGAACGGATGCAAATGTCTGACGAAGCTGCTCGTCATGGGAGATCAGGGAGTATTGCGGGTGGTCCAGGCTGTGGGCCCCGACTGTAAACCCCATATCCATAAGCTTTTTGACCTGCTCGGATGTGAGGTAGGGCTGGACCTTTTGAAGATAAGCAGCGAAGTCATAATCAAGAGCATGCGCAACCTGATCCAAAACGTCTCTCTTGCAATATGGAACCGACCGTAATGCAGATTTCAGATTCGTATCCCTTATTCCCCGGTCGGCAAGGATTGCGAATATGTCCTTGTTCGGCGTATCCGCACCCGCACGCTCCAGACGATCGATTAAAAGGCTTGCCTTGTTACTATGGGCCATGCCCCTATTATCAAGAAACTCTGCAATTAGAAAGAAAGTTGCGGTGACACCCTTTTCCAGCAGTATCGGCGCTACCACGTCGTAATGTTCCCTGTAACCGTCATCAAATGAGAGCAGGAGCGAATTTTTCGGAATTGGCCGGTCAGCCCTGAGGCGGCTCACAAAATCGCGAAGATCCATTGCATCATAGAATTTCAAGAAGGCATCGATATCTCTTCTGAACTGCCTCACGTTTTTATACGGACCTAAATGCCTCACGTGCGCAACGCACTCATTGCTGACCACGTGATAATAAGGAACCAGAGGAACCACACCGGTCAAGTGCTGTAGCAGGCCAAAAGGAATCCTCGCGAAAACGGCAGGCACAATAGTGTTTTTGACAAAGCTGGATAACATATATGAGAGCGTTGCACACCAGTAGTTAAAATTGAAAATAAATGAACGGGGCCGAGTCGGCGGCCCCCAGACAGACGATACACAGAACCAAACCCACATAGCAGGCAATACGGACGGATGCAGCCTGATGCGGAATTTCCTCCACCCAGTCAAAGTCCTTATTCACTAGCAGGTGTGCACCGACTACCGCAGCCAGCGCCGGGAGAATATAGGGCGAGACCATTCCCGTGCCGTCCTGACTCCAGGTCGCCATCCGGCTCAAGTAGGTCCAGGCGAGGGTCCAGGACCGCGCCCGGAAAAATATCCAGCCAACCACTACCACGGACAGTGTGAGGAAGCGCGCGCACAGGCTCCCGATAAGCCGGACGGCCGGGCCGTTGTTCCGGAGCGTGAAGGGGTTCCATGCCTTCCAGGCCCGGTGCGCCGCCAGCGAAACCCCGTGGAGTCCGCCCCAGAAGACGAAATTCCAACTCGCGCCGTGCCAAAGACCGCACAGCAGCATGGTCACCATCAGGTTCACGTACGTACGCTCCGTACCTTTGCGACTCCCGCCCAGCGGTATATAGAGGTAGTCCCGGAACCACGACGACAGGGAGATATGCCAGCGCCGCCAGAATTCGGTAATATTGACGGCGCTGTAAGGCATACGGAAGTTGTCCATGAACTTGAAGCCCATCATACGCGCGCAGCCGATCGCCATGTCCGAGTAGCCGGAGAAATCGCAATAGATCTGTACGGCATAACCCAGGGCGCCCTGCAACAGAGTAAAGCCGTCGTAACCGCCGGGGTTGGAGAAGATCAGGTCAACATTAGGCGCGATCTGGTCGGAGATGACGAGTTTTTTTACCGCGCCAAGGGCGAATAGCGCCAGGCCGGCCTCAAACTCCAGGGGAGTTGCCCGAACACGCTTTGCAAATTGAGGCAGCAGGTCCACTGCCCGATTGATTGGACCGGAAAGAAGTTGTGGGAAAAACGACACGAAAAGAAGGAAATCTCGCGGGCTATGGCATGCCTGAATATTTCGGCGATAGGTTTCAATGGTGTATGTCATGCTCTGAAAGGTGAAAAAAGAGATTCCGACGGGCAGGAGAATATCATAGTGCCAGGGCTGTACCTGGAACCCAAGGGCCGAGATGCCTGAACCGACATTGTCCAGCAGGAAGTTAGTGTATTTAAAAAAGGCCAGTATTCCCAAATTGGCACCGATGCTTACTGTCAGCAGCAGCCTGCGATAAGGCCGGCTCTGGAGCCTTCCCAATCCTACGCCTACAAAGTAGTCGATAAAGGAAATGGACATCAAAAGAAAACCGCAGTAAACGTTCCAGCTCATATAGAAAAGGTAGCTGGCCGCGAGCAGGAACCACTTTTCGGTTGACTCGCTGCGAATCAGACTCCGCACGATAAGTACGACCGCAAAAAACGCTACAAACTCGAAGGAAACGAAACTCATCCGGCGCTCCCCTGCATTTCTTTGAGGAGAGCTTCCGTAGCAATCTTCTGACCATCCCTGTTTAAGTGGACTATATCCCAGAACAGATCGTTGCTGTCAAAGGCAGAAATGTAGTCAAGACGAATCATTCGGACCCGCGGGAAACGCCTCTCTATGGACAGCATTGCCTCCTCGAAATCCTGCGCAATCCCGGGTGTAAGAAATTCATTCTTGTAAACCGGCGGCAAAGGCATAACAATAACAAACACCTCGCCCTGCTGTCCCGCCTGACGCAGCAACCGCTCCAGGGCCATCTTTTTGAGACCGGAGAACGAGTGTTTGCCGTGAGAACTAACTTCCATCCCCGCCAACCGGCGCTGCAGCCGCCCCGTGGACCAGTCACTGACTTTCTGCTCCACAATATCCGACGTGCCTCCAAACTTCGGCCCGTCACCTGCATCAATGCCGGACGCGCGGGCTGATTTCATGAGCAGAGATCGGATACCAACCATAACTCCGTCTGATCTGCCCGCAGTCGGAAAGAGGATGCGAATATATTTAAGAGGATATTGCCTGAGGATCATTTTGCTGAGTTCCCAGTCAGCCCCGCATTCCTTTAAATCTCGAATGGTTTGGACCAGTGGCACGATGTCGGCGCGAAAATCGCTCAGGAAATATTCATTCAGATCGAAGGGAGAAATAACAACGAACGTACGAAGGACATGACTAGATCTTCGGTGCAGCAATTCCCACTCCGATGGAGAAGAGCCTGCCGTTGCCCAACTTTCAATGGCCCCGTCCGTAACTTCCGCAATCCTGTTCCAGTCCAATCCGTCATACGCCAGAGAGGACCCGTGCAGAACGCCCGACGCCTTAAGGTCTGTCCTGCCGTAATGGAAGTAACCGCTGGACGTCATCTTAAGTTTTAGCCACAGTGCCGTACCTCGACTCACAAGGGAACAGATAGCCGCCACCAAAAGCAGTATCAGTGCAAATCGCAGTTTCCGGCTCGACAGACAAGGTTTAATCAAAGGGCACCATTATATGAAATCGATAATCGTGATTAAAGGTTCCACTATTTTACACTCTTCCTTACCTTGTCAGACTATTGCAGAGGCGCGCTCCCATGCCGGTCCTGATTTGGCCCCATTCTACGGTATTCGGCCCAGGTATGTAGTAGAACTGGTACTGTTTGCCTTTCTCAACGGATGAGGATAGGGATACGGAGTATATCCGGCCAAAGCTGCCGGTTTGCCTTTGGATACCCAAAAATCTCTATTCGCCTGAAGATATGTCGAAACATAAAGATTTGACACTACAGTAGGAGACTGATTAATGCCTCTCAATAGATTGTTCCAAAGGTACGTGCCTCTAATCTGTCCAGGCAATGGATACCACTGGCTGAAGTCACTAGGGGTGACGCATTGTGGGATCGTAGGATTGCAAGAGCTGGGATATTGGACTTCCGTACAACTCTCCGAAGCACCCACTACATCGGCCCGATACTCATCCATTGTTATTGGTGTTGCAAGGTAGCCGCTAGTGGTAAAAGTATTATTGTAAATTAAAAATTGTCCACCTCGAATGGCTATATTTCGTCCAACCGTTCCAGCCGTCCCCAAAAATGTATTCCCGTAGATTTCTCCTCCTCTTGTTCCTGTTCCCAACCCACATGTTCCATCCCCATGAGCATCTATATAGTCCGGACAAGTACCGGCAAGCTGACTATGCAATGTGCAGTGGCGGACCACGTATCTTCCTCCAGCTCCGTCACAGGCCACATAATGCCTGTTATACTGAGTAATGGATTCGAATAGACAATCTTCGATGAAATGAAACTGGCTGCTGCCGAATGTAAATGGTCTGATCCATGAATCATACCCATAACAGCTAGAGGAGCTACCCAAATAAGTTTCTCTTACCAAGATATCATAATTATCGTAGCAGCAATCGTGAAATGTACAATCATCTACCAATCCTGTTAGTGCGCCGGTATCGCCGTTAAGGAGAATTACAGGCTCAGAACCAATAGTATCGAAATAGCAATTGTCTATTCTGTAGGCCCCGGCGCCTGCGCCAAACCCCCTTCCCAGAACTTCTATATATGGATACATGCTGGCCGGCCCTCGAAATTTCAATCCGGTCACTCTGGACAAGGGCATGTTATTTTCACAATTAATTTGTATTGCCGAACCTTGGTTATTGTTGAGCACAATGGCTAAGGGAAAAATCGCAAAAGTCTTGGGTGTGTCGGAACCCGGTCCCAGTAAGGTTATCCCTTTTGTGTTCGGAATGGTTACAGTGTTACTCCAGTGAGCCGTGCCCTTACAGGTGAGCTTTATAGTGTCGCCGCTGTTTGCACCCTCTATAGCATCGTTGACTGCGCTATCGGAGCAATCTGAAGGCCCGACTGTCAGAGTTGCGCCGGGTGCTGCGACAGGAACAACCAGAAAAAAAGCTAGAGCCAGAACAAATGTCCGTGCCATGGGTATCTCCTCACGGTTTGATGACCTTGATAATCCATGATATTCCCTTAGCATTAGTAACGGATACATAATCCAGTATATCAAAACCATCATCGATCAATTTCCATAACTTACCGTTATTTTCGGTACTATGCATCGAAATTATAAACGCGCCCCCTGGTTCGAGATTTTTCTTATAAGCATTAATGACCTTGATTGGCTTGTTTAAATAATAAAGACACTCATTGAAAACAATTATATGAAATCGCTCATCAATACTAAACGTTTCCATAGCTCCAATCATGAATTCAGACTTATTGTCTTCATGCTGTTTAGCTATTCTTATCGCTGCCGGAGACGTATCGATACCAATATAACGGCTGTATGAGTTACAAAGTCTGGTTTTAAGGAGTCCCTCCCCACACGCTAGATCGAGTATTTTACAGTCTGTCTTCAAGAATATAATGTACCCCCCTATTACACTATAATGGGCTAGTTCATCAATCTCTGCAATCCTAGTCCAGTTTCCGTGCTCATACTTGGAATCCCACTCAGATTTGGTTATTTGTACCGGTACATATGTATAACGACTCTTAATATTTCTTATTACTTTCCTTGATATATCTCTTACAAATGTGTAATTACTCATGGAGCCATCTTTTCTAATTTGTAGAATACAGCCCGGCAGGTCCTGGTTATTTTACCCGCATTTTCCCTTTAGACTATTGCAGAGGCGCGCTCCCACGCCGGTCCGGATTTGGCCCATTCTACTGTATCACGTGCAGGCCCGTAGGAGGACTGATGGTGACTGCCTGCCTCAACGGATGAGGATACGGATATGGAGTATATCCGGACAATGCTGACGGTTGGCTCGTGGATACCCAGAAATCCCTGTTCGCCTGGATATATTGAGAAACGTAAGAATCTGGCTCTATTGTAGGAGACTGATTGACGCCTCCCAGTATATTATTCCAAAGATATGTGCCTCTAATCTGGCCGGGCAACGGATACCAGGTGCTGAAGTAACTGGGCGTAGCGCATTGAGGAACCCCCGGATTGCATGCACTTGGATTCTGTAACTCCGTGCAACTGCCGCCATCCGGTCCTGATACATCTGCTCGATACTCATTAAGGTATACTGGCGTAGGAATGTACCCTGTTGTTGTAAAAGTGTTATTGTAAACCAAAAACTGTCCGCCTCTAAGGACTATATTACGTCCAACCGATGCGGACGTTCCCAGAAATGTATTCGAGTAGATTTCTCCTCCTCTTGTTCCGACTCCCAACCCCTCCGTCCCGTCCCCGTGAGCATCTATATAGTCCGGAGAAGTGCCGGAAACCTGACTGTTCAACGTACAGTAGCGGACCACGTATCTTCCGCCCGATCCGTCGCAGGAGACCATATGCCTGTTATATTGAGTAAGTTGTTCGAACAGGCAATCTTCTACAAAATGAAAGTGAGCATCGCCGAAGTTAAACGGCCTAGTCCAGGAATTGCATCCATAACACCCTGGAAGACAGCCTGCCGTGTTAGTTTCTCTGACCTGGATATTATAATTATCATAGCTGCAATTGTGGAATGTACAATCATCTATCAGGCCTGTCAGTTCGCCGTTACTGCCATTAAGCTGAATTACAGGCTCAGAACCAAGTGTATCGAAATAGCAGTTGTCTATTCTATAGGCCCCGATACCTGTTGTGCCAAGCCCCTCTCCAAGGACCTGTATATAAGGCACACCGCTGCTCACCCCTTGAAATTGCAATCCGGTGATTCTGGACAAGGGCATGTTATTTTTACAGTTGACAACTATTGGCACGTATGCGCCGTTGGTGGCCGAGATGATTAGGGGAAAAGCCGCGGAAGCCTTGGGCGTGTTGTTACCAGGTCCCTGTATGGTTAACCCTTTTGTGCTTGGAATGAGTACAGTGCCAGCCCAGGTAACCGTGCCGGTACAGGTGAGATTTATAACGTCGCCGCTGTTTGCAGCCGCAATGGCGGCGTTGACTGCGGTAACGGAGCAATCCGAAGGTCCGACCGTCACAGTCGCGCCAAATGCTGCGACAGGAATAACCAGAAAGAAACCGAGAACCACAACAAGTGTGCGTGCCATGGGTATCTCCTTACGAGTCGTTTTGTGGATGCCAACCGTGAGGCGCGCCTGGAATTCAGGGGGCATTTTCATACAGGGTGGGCAATGTCACTGACTATTCCCGGTCCAGTGAACACCTCACGGTCTGATGACCTTGATAATCCATGATATTCCCTTAGCATTCGTAACGGATACATAATCCAGTATATCAAAACTATCATCGATCAATTTCCATAACTTACCGTTATTATCGGTACTATGCATCGAAATTATAAACGCGCCCCCTGGTTCGAGATTTTTCTCATAGGCATTAATGATCTTGATTGGCTTGTTTAAATAATAAAGACACTCATTAAAAACAATTATATGAAATCGCTCATCGATACTAAAGGTTCCCATAGCTCCAATCATGAATTCAGACTTACTGTCTTCATGCTGTTTAGCCATTCTTATCGCTGCCGGAGACGCATCGATACCAATATAACGGCTGTATGAGTTACAAAGTCTGGTTTTGAGGAGTCCTTCCCCACATGCCAAATCAAGTATTTTACAGTCTTGCTGCTGGAATATAATGTACCCCCCTATTATACAATAACGGGCTAGTTCATCAATCTGTGCAATTCTATCCCAGCTTCCATCCTCATACATGGAATCCCACTCAGATTTGGTTATGTGTACCGGTACATATGTATAACGGCTTTTAATTTTGCTTATTACTTTCCTTGATATATCTCTTATAAATGTATAATTAATCATGGAGCCGTCTTTCCTAATTTGTAGAATACAGCTTGGCGGATCCTCTTTATTTTGGCCGAATTTTCCCTTTAGACTATTGCAGAGGTGTGCTCCCATGCTGGTCCGGATTTGGCCCCATTCTACTGTATCAGGTGCAGGCCTGTAGGATAACCGGGGCTGTTTGCCTGCCTCAACGGATGAGGATACGGATACGGAGTATATCCGGACAAAGCTGACGGTTGGCTCGTGGATACCCAGAAATCCCTGTTCGCCTGGATATATTGAGAAACGTAAGAATCTGGCTCTATTGCAGGAGACTGATTGACGCCTCCCAGTATATTATTCCAAAGGTAGGTGCCTCTAATCTGGCCGGGCAACGGATACCAGGTGTTGAACTCGTTGGTGCTGCCGTCCACACACTGTGGAATACCCGGATTGCATGCACTTGGATTTTGTAACTCCGTGCAACTGCCGCTATCCGGTCCTGATACATCTGCTCGATACTCATTAAGGTATACCGGCGTAGGAATGTACCCTGTTGTTGTAAAAGTGTTATTGTAAACCAAAAACTGTCCGCCTCGAAGGACTATATCGCGTCCAACCGATGTGGATGTTCCCATAAATGTATTCGAGTAGATTTCTCCTCCTCTTGTTCCGACTCCCAGCCCCCCCGTCCCGTCCCCGTGAGCATCTATATAGTCCGGGGAAGTACCGGCGAGTTGGCTGTTTAACGTACAGTAACGCACCACGTATCTTCCGCCCGATCCATCGCAGGACACCATGTGCCTGTTGTACTGGGTAAGTTGTTCGAACAGGCAATCTTCTATGAAATGAAAGTGAGCATCCCCGAAGTTAAACGGCCTAGTCCAGGAATTGCATCCATAACACCCGGTAAGACAGCCTGCCGCGTTAGTTTCTCTTACCATGATATTATAATTATCATAGTTGCAATCGTGGAATGTGCAATCGTCTACCAAACCTGTCAGTTCGCCGGCATCACCGTTCAGAAGGACCACAGGCTCAGCTTGAATCGTGTCGAAATAGCAATTGTCTATTCTGTAGGCCCCGATGCCTGTTGTGCCAAGTCCTTGTCCATGAACCATTATATAAGAATAAGTACCGCCGGACGTACCAGCCACCCCCTGGAACTTAAGTCCGGTGACTCTGGACAGTGGCATATTAACACCACAACTAATCTGTATTGCCGGAGCTGAGGCATTGGTGAATGAAATGATTAAGGGGAAACTAGCGGAAGTCTTGGGTGTGTTGGAACCCGGCCCCTGTATGGTTAACCCTTTTGTGCTCGGAATGGTTACCATGTTAGCCCAGGAAGCCGTGCCGGTACAGGTGAGATTTATAACGTCGCCGCTGTTTGCCGCCGCTATCGCGGCGTTGACTGCGGTATCGGAGCAATCCGAAGGCCCGACCGTCACAATCGCGCCTGGTGCTGCGACGGGAATAAGCAGCAAAAAACCGAGAACCAGAACAAATGTGCGTGCCATGGGTATCTCCTTAGCAGTCGCTTTGTGGATGCCAACCGTGAAGCCCGCCTGGAATTCAGGGGGGATTTTCAAACAGGGTGGGCATGAACACTGCTTAACATTCATCTTTGGAAACAATGGAGCACAAAAGAACCCGCTTTCAGCCTGACCGGCGCCTCGACTCACTGTTTATGGCCGCCTTTCAGTGCCCATGCCGCAGAAGGGCGAAAATTGAGAGGGAGGTCTCCCGGAGAAAAGGAAACAGCCCTGCTGAAAGAGACTGATAGAAAAACAAAAGCTGCTGTAAGATGACTTGAGAATAAATAAATAGAGGACTCGGCGAAATTGTGGATTATCAACATGAGCAGAAAGCAGATCCAAAGAGCGCCCCAGTCATAATCGAAGGTCAATTCCCTGCATGCCTTTCGGCAGCATGAGAGCAGAAATATCGTGAGCAATAAGAGACCGGCAAATCCATACTCCAGAAGGAAATCCAAGTACCCGTTATGGGCTTGATTTACCCCAAAGTTTTCGGTAACAGTCCCCGAGGTCCAAAATCCGCCGGCGCTATGGCCCAATATGGGACTCTGCAATACTTGCCGAACAAGTTTCTCCCAGATATCCGTACGGCCCGTAAAGGTCTCGTCCCGCCCAAAAACATATGTCAGGGAGCCTACAGTCGTTCCATGAAGGAAAGGCGTTAAAGTTCCGATAACGATTAGGGCGATAATCAATGCAGACGTTACTCCTGCGCTCAAGTACACTTGACGTTTTTTTAGCCGCAAAAGGCATGCAAGGGCCGCCAGCCCCAGGGCCAGCGCCCCGATTGCGGTAGCGGGATAGGCACGTCCAGGGCCTTTCAGGAGCCAGAGCGACATGAGCAGCAGGAGCACTTCGACGTACGTCTGATATTTGACAACAGGGAGGTCACGCTTCTTCCACCTCCTGATGAGAGTCCAGATAAGCAAGAAGGCAGCGAAAAGACATAGACGGCCGAGGCCGTTCTTTTGCAGTGTAACGCCGATCCACATTCGCTCTCCACCCCATCGCCCGAATGCAACGCCGTACTCAGGGTAATACTTTATCAGCAGGACTGAAAGTGGAATAAGGATATAGACCGTTCTCCTGAAAATGCTCTCCAGTGCCGCGCGCGGCGATCTTTCAGACAGGACGACAAATGCCATAGGAACAACGATCGCCTCTCTGGTCCAGCGCTTGAGGGAGACAAACGGACTATCCGACCAGCAAATGCTGATAAGCTCGTAGCCCACCAGCAGCAGCAACCATGCATTCTCTCGAAAGGCGCGGCCCCAATCGAACCCCCTTCCGGCCAGGATAACCAGGGCGACAAAAAGGAATGCAAGCAGGGCAGCCCGATCCAACGGGCTCCCGGCCTGGATGTCCCGACCGTAAACTCCAAACCAGGAACTCAAAGGCTTGCTCGCGGCCAGCAACATCCAAACAGTAGGAAGCCAAAGAGCGAAAGATGCCGTCGGATTCTGTCTGCGCTCGATACGAAGGAGCACGAAGACGAAAATCCCGCAAAGCAACAGTGCTAACTGTCTAGGCATGAAATTCCAGCTTTAGAAAGATTCCGTCAGACCGGGCCATCGGCGATCTATCTGCATAAATATTTGGTCCATGATCCAGGAACAGAGAAGAATTTCCCTGTATGGGAGCGGCAAGGGAGCATCGCTTACGATTGAATTGTAAAAAGACTCAATGAGAGTTTTCATTCCGGCATCAAATGGGAGGTGAAAGTCTTTATTAATGAATTTTCTCAGGTTTATGCTGAAATTTCCCAAGTACTGCCAGGCGAATTGGAACGGAGGAATGAAGTATCTCAAATAACTTTTGTATTCATTGTTTCTGTACTTGATAACGAGCTGATGGTCATCGTCTACAACCAAAGAATTCTTTGGGCCAAACAATCTAAATTGATGGATCGTCGGGCTGATTTGCGATGAAAAGGTGAAATAGGCGGTCGTCAGGTGCCCATCATCAATGATTACCCTTACCTCGTCGACAATGTCCCCCTGCCCGGCATTTTTCAAGAATGGACTGGTAAAGCCGTTGGCGATAACACGGGGATGATCGCCCTTCAGAAATTCCGCTATCTTGCTGATGCCATGACTGATAATATTTTGCAGAAGAGACCCCGGAAGCTTTCTTGCCCAGTGTTCCTTATCTCCCAGGAGGGCCTCGGCATAGCTCTCATCCCCAAAGCTGTAGCAGTAAATGCTCTCCATATGGACCGGTTCACCGCCGAGATAGCCCGTCCTGACCAGTTCTCTCATCCGAACCATGGCATGGGTGAACTGCGCGTTGTGCCCCGCTGTTAATTTGAGCCCTCTGCGTTGAGCAATGTCGATCAGCTCCTCAGCCTCTCCGGTATTCAGGGTGAAAGGCTTTTCAATATAGACGTTGCACCCTGATTCCAGGCATATCCTTCCCAATTGGAAATGGCTCTGCGGAGGCGTGGTTATATGCACTACATCGAGCTTGCAGGCTGCGAGCATTTCCTGCGCGCTGCTGAAATACCTGAGGGCATTGAATCGCTCGCGCAATTGACGGGCCATCAAGGGCTCACTGTCACAAACCGCCGCTATTTCGGCCCCGGGAATTCTCTGGATCTGAACCGCGTGCTGATCGGCCACTTTGCCGCAACCGATAATGCCGACCCTGATCATCTGGGTGCCTTTGCCTCTCTCGCGTACTCAAAAAACTTATGCAAGCTCTCGTCCATCCGGACCCTCGGATACCAGCCCAATAGCTTTTTTGCTTTGCAATTCGAGTAAGTGTTGCCTTTCCAGTATGTCTCACAATATTTTCTATTAAATACCGGCGGCAGCTGCCCTTCCGACCACTTTGAGTATTTCTCCCAAAGTGTGCAGAGGAAGTAGAATAGCTGATAGGAAACAGGGATGGACTGGAAATCACGGACCCGGCTTCTGTACAGGTTAAGGAATTCTCGACTTCTTGGCAGATCGTCGTCCACGAGGTTGATAACCTCTCCTTCGATCCCTTTCCGCAAGCCAGCCAGAACAATCGCCTCCGCGCAATTGTCAACGTAAGTGAGTGGTATAATGTTGTTCAACCCGAGATGGAGAAACACGCCAAATGTGTTTATTCCCACCCTGCCGGTCAACTGGGCTTTACCAGGGCCGAATACGACTCCCGGACGCAGGAGCACATAGGGCAAACCTCTTGTACGGGCATACTCCAGCACTAATTCGTCCTGTTTCGATTTTCCGTATACATAAGGCTCATATCGCCCAACCAAATCAGCCTCGACTTCACATGATTCGTCTAGCAACTCACCACGTTGCATCTTTCCGTTCGAGTAGACAGCCATGGAACTGACATTGACAAATCGTTTCAACTTCGGTTCCTCTGCCACCGCATCGAGGATGTTCCTCGTGGTCACAGCGGAATTCATGAAGCAGCCGGCAAAGGTCTTGTCGACTCCAGCAGCCAAATGGTAAACGACGGAGACTCCCTGTGCTGCAATTAAACAGCTTTTTCGCGAAAGAAGGTTTCCATTAACGATCTCCAAACCTGCCTGGTTGCAACGTTTAACAACCGATTCAAGAAACCCCGATTTACCCGTCGACCTTGTTAAGCATCGTACGCGCTTAAAGCCGTAAGACAACAGTGTGGAGACCACCCTTGACCCGATGAAGCCATTTCCTCCGGTCACGAGTATAGTGTCATCCTCATGGATGAAATTGTCTCCTTCTCCATTCAGCGATACACCTGGACCAGGAATCACCACCTCTTAAAACCCCACATACTTTTCCTTTACCAAATCAGCGCCTAAGAAGCCAAGGACTTTTCCGAGATGATCAAAGCTTTTGATAAAGTACTTCATGAAAACAAAATGGCTGAGAACGAAGAACAAAGGCAAGCAACCCGCATAGAAGGCAATAACCGCAGTTGAGCGAAGGACACTAAGCGGCCTGGAACCCGCTTCATTAAGGGCCATCTTTCCTCTGAGCAAGGCTCTTTTGAGCAGTATTCTCCTATCCCAACGGTGTGGAGGAACAACCTCAAAGACCGGAGCCTCATTGCACCAGACAAAAACATTTCCCCTTTCGATCTTTCTCCTGAAAAAGTCACGATCCTCGCCTCCGCTGCCGTAGGCGGGATCGAACCACATGCTGTCATACTCAAATACCTGCATTTTCAGCAGCGCATTCCCGGTTCGGGTGTTCGGCCAGTCCAGGACAAATCCGGTTGTATGAGTCGGTCTGTCAAAAAAGCCTCCTTCTAATACCCAGCCCGGAGGCTTAACTTCAAAAAGAGGCAGAACGGGGCCCAAAACCCCGTCCGAGTTGTAACGATTTAAGGCTCTATAGTGGTTAAGGAGCCATTGGTCCTGTGGAAATTCATCATCATCAATGAAGGCGACGAAATCACCGGCAGCATTTTCGATGACCTTGTTCCTCGCAAGAGCAATGTTTTGTACTGGCTCCACGCAGTATCGGATGGAAATATTCGAGCCTTCAGCAAAGGATTCGGCCGCGTGCCGTGCGGATTCAAACTTGTCGTTATCCGCAACGACAATTGAGTAGCCGAAAAGATCCTCGGTAGCCTGTCTTTCCAGCTTTGCGAGAAGCTTCCCAAGCAGTATGGGCCTTTTATAGGTGCATACACAAATGCATATGTGATGCATTAAATGTCCCCGTCGGTATCGGAATTAAGTCCAGCTCTTGAATACTTGCAACTTGGGGTGGGTTCCTCAGGCCAACCGCACGCACCTTTTTGAAATGGGATCTATGCAGATAACCGATCCGCAAGAGATGGTCCATCTGAGTTATCCGAGCATTGCGTTGTTTTCATTTGATCGCATTCCTCCAGAAGGCTCGAAAGGGCCAGAAGCATCCAGGCCTGCGACCATCTTATGAAAGGAATCCTGTTGGTAAAATAGGGGAGAGCCTGATAATAGAAATACCCCTTTTCAGCATGCAGGTTATCCGTGGCCCACTCATATACGGAAAAAGCAAGCCCGGCGCTGTCTTCGTGCAAGTGCTTCAGTTTAAGCAGCGTGATTATGCTCTGCGCTGCGCTGTGAATATCGATGGGATATGTGCTGTCATGAAAGTACCCGGGTGCACCGTCATCCCTGAAAAAACGCCTCAGGTAAAATTCAAATCCGCGGCGGATCGCGGGTTCAAACTCCGATGTCTCTGCGTATTCGCAGATTGACTGCAGCGCACACAGATTGTATCCGGTATGAAAATTGTCCACCCAACGTTGCGTGGGCAACTCACCGTAATCCCATGAACCGTCTTCATGCTGCCTGGAGGTTGAGTAACGGGCCACCTTGATCGCCGGGTCGAGGAACTTCATCTCGCCGCTGAGTTTGTGAACCCTGCAAAGCAGCGCAGCTCCAAGAAAATTCGCATTGTGGACCCGCGCCCGTGACGAAGGCAGTGGATAGCTGAAACCGGCTGTGTCGCCTTCCGTCCAATAGAGTTCATTTAGAATGTACTCCGCAACGCTGACTGCCATTCCGAGAAAACGTGATTCGCGATTCCATTCGTATAAGTCCAGCAGCGCATTGCCGGCAAAAACCGTACAGACAAGATTCGGGGCGCCGCGAGGGACCAACACTGTCCGCGTCTGCCATGGGAAGCTGTAACCCCAGCACCAATAAGGGGTGTCGGGCGAGCGGAGCGCTGCCAGTCTTTCAGCCATGTCGGAGATATAGTTTTCGTGGCCGGGCAGGCCGACTTTTTCGAGTTTGAGCAAGGCCATCAGAAACAGCGCGAGTGCTTTGGGATTGTGCTCTCGTGTTACCCCCAAAAGTGCCCGCAGATTGACCGGCAGCCGTTTCATAACCTGAGTGAATGCAATCCGGCATATTCTGCTTTTGTTGAACGGGGTAGATGCAAAGACACGGCTATTCAAAGCGTCGTATGGGTCGAAACCCGCCCAGTCATTTTCCGCGCAATACGCCAGCAATTTCAGCGCAGTTTCCCTGAGCGTATGCTGCACGCTGTTTCTGCTAAGATCTGTACGCATCAATGCCTTTTACCTTGAAATACTCGACTATGATATCAATAATCCGGCAAGCCGCATTCCCATCCCAGCATTCGGGCAGTTCGCGGCTAAATGTCTTGTTGAGTTGCTCATTGGAAGCATCTACGATCGACTGCATTTCCACACCACTGAGGATGTTGGTGCCATTGGCAACAGTAACCGGCCTTTCGGTGTTCCGCCTGATGGTTACACACGGGACCCCGAGGCAGGTTGTCTCTTCCTGGATACCCCCAGAGTCCGTCAATACTATTCTAGCTTTACTCATGAGGCACAAAAAATCCAGATAGCCCAATGGGTCGATCAGGCACAGGTCGCCAGGGCCCGGTCTGGCATCGATCTGAGAACCATTTCCGTTGAACGTTGCAGAGTTGGCAACCTGGAACGAAGCAATTTGTTTCCTCGTGCGAGGATGAACGGGGAATATGACAGGCATCTTTTCGGAGATTTTTTTTAAAGCTTTCAAGATTTCCAGAAACGTTACTCTATTATCGACATTCGATGGCCGGTGGAGTGTAACCAGGGCGTAAGGAACGGTCGACTGCATCCGGCCGTTCGGCTCAACCAGGCCCAAAGTGTGCAGCGCATCGGACTGGGCTGCAAGGTCCCTGAATGCCAGGAGCGTATCAATCATCGTGTTGCCGACAAAAAAGATCTTTTCTGCAGCAATTCCCTCTCTTTTCAGATTATCAACTCCGCTCTGCTCGGTCACGAACAGCAGGTCGGAAATGTGATCCGTGACAATCCGGTTTATTTCTTCAGGCATCGAGCGGTCGAAAGACCTTAGCCCAGCTTCCACGTGAGCGATAAAGGTCCGTTTGCCGTCTTCATAAGTAAGCTTTGCCGCAACCATGGCGCATGCCACCGTCGAGTTGACGTCGCCGACAACGATCATCAGGTCCGGCTGATGATCGAGCAAAATGGGCTCGAATCTTCGAATGATCTCTGAAGTCTGGACCGCGTGTGTTCCGGAGCCGACCCCCAGAAAGATATCGGGAGCAGGCAGATCCAAATCGCGGAAGAAGGCATCCGACATGCCTTTATCATAATGCTGCCCGGTATGCACCAATATGTGACTAATTATCGTTGGATTGCATGAATCCCTGTCGGCAAGACCTTGATGTGTGCGGTTCTTTAAATGAATAGCTCGGATAATCGGTGCTATTTTCATAAAGTTAGGCCTGGCGCCAACCACACTGAGAATCTTCATATCTTCCGTCCTAAGCCATTTTGTGCGCAACATCCGGGAAGCACGTTTGCACTGACACCTTTTGACATCATTCAGTGCTCGAGGATCTGGATTATAGACTGAACAATAGATGCGCAGGCGCCATTGTTCACAGGGGAATTGCCGCTTTCGACGTCGCGCTTTTCAATTTTCAGTTTCGTTAAAATATCGTCAACAGAACTCAGTAGTACCAGCCGGTTGTTCTTTACAAGGTATTGATCGACCGCACCGATTTTTCCGCGGAAAAAACTGTAGACGGGGACGCCCAGAGCGGCAGCCTCCCTGTTCATCGTGCCGCCGCCACTTATGACCAGATCTGAATGCCAAATGAGATTAAGACCGTCGATAACATGATCTGGAATAATGATAATACCTCTATCGAATAACCTGGTCCATGTTTGTTTAATGGAGCTTTCCTGTTTTTTGTTGCGTGGAAGAATGACCTGTTGAATATTTTTCATCTGTCCAAGATGGTTTATGATGGCAGCAAATAGTACATCACTTTCAGGGTTATGATAATGAGCTTCTGTGGCTGGAGGGCGAATGGTCACTACGATACGATCCTTGTTCAACTTTAAATCATCCATTATTGCAGGATCAGGGGTGAACGTCGGTACGTAAACATCTTCTTTAATGCCATGGTACTTGATAAACCCTCTTCTCACTGAATGCATACTCTCTTCCGGTATGACTTCCGGAGTCATTATCCAAGTTGGCTTCAGCATATTTCTGCTATGCTCATAGTCATCTATCATAATCGAAGGCACTCCCAGTAGTTTAGACACAACCAGTTGCGATCGAGATCCATGAGCAACGGCTAAATCCGGCTTGTAGTCAAACACCATGGGCGCAAGCTGTAGGCTCCTATATAATAATCCATAGAATTTTAGAATAACATTTTTCCCATAATGACGGCCGACTCTCTTATATTGAAGATTAAGGAGGTCGGCAAGGCCGCATACCTGGAAACAGTCCCTTGCGGTGACCAGCACTGAATACCCTCTTTCGGTCAGTCGGTCTATGATCGGCTTGAAGAAAGGCACATGAGGAGAATTGTCCAAATCAATCCAGATTCGTCTCTTGTTGGAACCACTCATATCGCACCTGCTTTGCTTAGGGTTTTGCATTGCAGAATCTGAAGTCGAATCGTTTAATGCCGCCCGGCCCAAAATCGCGCAATTTCGCGGGGCAATGGATGCCAATAGTCATATTGGTAAACGGATCTGATGTGATTAAGCAATTCGCGGTAGAGATCCACGTCATATTCCGAATATGGATCAACCCTGCCATTAAAACTCGTATAGTCCGGATGCACGTTTAAAAGCACCATGCCTCCATTGCTGACTACCCACTCGAGCTTTTTCACCCAGGTCTCTATTGTCCGGTGCTCCATGAGAATAAAAAGCGTAAAATCCTGCGGCAGTGTGTACGGCAGCTCAACGTACCCGTCATCCATCGATCTATTTGGAACATAAACGGGAAAGATTGTATCCAGGCCTTGCGGCTGAGGTTCAAACGGGTCGGTATCGAAGGTCGATGCGTCGTATTCGATTTCGAGGTCATGCATCCACTCAAGGTTGCGATACATGCATGGCGAACGAAAGCCAACCGCGTTCCATTCCTGCAGGACCTGGTTGATTTGCGGGGCCTGTTTCAGGAACTCCTCCCTGGAATGGTAAAGGAGGCTATTGTGATACAGCCCGTGGACGCCCACCTCAAAACCCCTGGCCGTCAATTCCCCGCGAACCGCAGGGGATACGCCGTATGTACGCGCGACAAAGTTGAACGCTGACCTGAAGCCGAGGCTTTCTTCGATACCGGCAAGCTCCATGCACCTGTCGTATCCCTTTTGCGTATCGACATCGTGGGTGAGGACAAGCGCGAATTTTTTGCCATCCGGCCACCCGGTCCACCCTGGGGGGGGTTCTTTTGCTGGTTCATGGATCGGCCAAACGCCGGCGCATTTCCGCAGTTGGCGCCTTACAAGCCCTCTCCTCAGCACAATCTGCAGGCGGCGGGGGATAAAAAACTTGGCATGGTGATAAAGGCGAATTTTATAGCCCAGCATCGGCTCAGCCTATATGTGGGTAAAGCAGCGCACCGGCCGCCCGAAACAATGCGGCAGGCAAAGCCCGGAAGACCCGCTCGCTGATGCGGTTCATCTCCGATGCGCCTTCCACGAAAGCCGATCGCCTGAGGTCATACCTGTAATAATGAATCTCGCTCGCCTTGGCCCCCCATCTGGTTTTGAACATGGCTAACCCGGTATTTGCAGGCTCGGTTCGCCCGAAACATAGCTCTTCAAACCCGTTTCTCGAGAACCACCTGATCGCCTCCCACATAACCAGGTTATTGGCCAGCAGGTGTTTGTATCTCATATCCGAGGCGCCGAATTTGTAAATGCCCTTTTTGCCCGAATGGAGGTAGACGGCCCCGGCAACGGCCTGCCCCTCATGGCGGCCAAGGACCGTAAAGCCCCTGCCCTTCGAGATCGCATTCCGGTGGATTGCTCTAAAAAATTTATATGGCTGCGGAGGCGCACCCTGGCGATTTCGGGTAAGGCAGTGCAGCCGGTAATACTCGCGCAGGTCGCTTTCCAGGTCGGACACGGCGACGCGAATTCCCGATTTTTTTGCCGTGCGGATGTCACGCCTCTTGCCGGCACTCGCCTCCTGGAAAAGTTTTGCGTCGTCGCCGTGAATTTTCAGGACATGCCTCAGATAGGTCCGATACGGCGCAACACCGTTTAAGTGCTTCGCTCCGCCTCGCAGATCCAGGTATTTCCACCCCGCCCTTCTCCCGTATCGGAGCACTTCATCGAACATCGAGGAAAAACCACCGTCATCCGGCGCAATCGGCTCGCAATAATCCGAAAAAGGAATGGAAACCCCTCTTTTGCCGGTAAAAAAGCTGTCCACTTCCATTACAGGAATCACCACGGAGAGTTTCGCCGGCTTGGGTCCTTCGGAGCGTGTGAAGTAGAGGGGCCTGTAGGAATACGATTCGTTCAGCACCCTCGCCCAATTGGACGTGAGGAAGAAGGAGTGCTCCGGCATGGCGCCGATAAGGGTGTCCCAACCGGGATGAGCGATGGGGTTGATTATTTCTGTGGGCATCAAAGCACTTTTCACCACGAAGAACACCAAGGGCACGAAGGAACTACAGGACGAAGCGCTTGATCCCGTCCCTCAGCCTTTTGACATTGAAGTTAATCAGTAACCCGGTCGCTATCCGGGCAAATTTCATATATGTGAGCAACTGTGCCTCGTGGATACTCTCGATCTGTTGTACGCATTTCAGCTCCACGATGAGGGCGTCCTCAATAATAACATCTACTCTGTATCCACAGTCCAGGCGAACTTCTTTGTACTCGACGGGAAGGGGCCACTGTAGTCTGCAAGCAATTCCGTTCAACGCAAGTTCATGGGCCAGGCATTGTTCGTAAGTTGACTCAAGGAGCCCAGGGCCAAGCGCACGGTGAACCTCTCTTGCAC
>JBEKQE010000016.1:0-45212 GCA_049520035.1 Syntrophobacteraceae bacterium
GCCCGAATCAGCGGAGAGACCGCGCCCCTGTTGTTTACCTCACTCAACAATCAGTTTTGGAGCAACAATTTCAACCGGCCCATGGCGAATCTTCCCGTAACGATCTTCGATTATGCGATGAGTCCCTACAAGGACTGGCACAGCCTCGCATGGGCCGGGGCCTTGCTGATTACGCTCGGTGTTCTCGCTTTGAACATAGTGGCCCGAGCGTTTTTCAGGCAGCAAAGGCCCGGCGCCTGAATCGTTCTCGATAGAAATGTGAGGATATGAGCACCAAACCCGAAAAACCAAAGATCGTTGTCCGCAACCTGAACTTTTATTACGGGGAAACCCCTGCGCTCAAGGATATCAACGTTGAGATTCCGGAGTATCGCGTGACGGCCTTCATCGGCCCGTCCGGCTGCGGCAAATCCACTCTGCTTCGCACCTTTAACCAGATATATAAGCTCTACCCGAATCAAAGGGCAACCGGGGAAATTTTTCTGGACGGCGCGGACATCCTCCAGAACTCGGGCGATTTAAACAGGCTCCGAGCCCGAGTGGGCATGGTTTTCCAGCAGCCTACGCCTTTTCCCATGTCCATCTATAACAACATCTCCTTCGCCGTAAAACTTTATGAGACTCTGGGAAGAATCGAGATGGATGAAAGAGTGGAATGGGCGCTGCGCAAGGCGGCATTGTGGGACGAAGTCAAGGACATTCTCCACCGTAGCGGCAACAGCCTCTCCGGCGGCCAGCAACAGCGGCTGTGCATAGCGCGGGCCATAGCCGTAAAACCCGAGGTCCTGCTGCTCGATGAGCCGGCGTCGTCTCTTGACCCCATTTCCACGGCGCGCATCGAAGGACTGGTCACCGAACTGAAGAAAGACTACACGATTGTAATTGTAACCCACAACATGCAACAGGCGGCGCGGATTTCCGACTACACGGCGTACATGTATCTTGGGGAGTTGATCGAATGCGCCGAAACGGAGATGATTTTCACCCGGCCTGCCATAAAGGAAACAGAGGATTACATCACGGGCAAGTTCGGCTAATCGGCCGGCTTGTGTCAAGCCGCCCCGCCGATTAACCGCCTGCTTCGAGCAATCCCTGATGTTCCGGGCCGGATTTTTTTGTGATTTTAAGGAGAGTTCAATTTACCCTCATTATCTGCCGTTTTTCAAACAAAGTCCCCACAAAGGCCCTCCCAAAAATTGTGTTGCAATTCCCATTGGTTAGCTGATGAATACGGCTCTTTGAACTGGTCCTGTGTCAATGAACGTCATACAATTGTTACACATTCTCAATCAAGCTGTCACTTGTGCGTGTTTAATTAATTGCAGGTGCCTGCGAATGAGCCGCCCCGGCATTTTCGTTGGGCAGCTTGCCGGCTTATGTCCTTTTGCGCAGCATGCTTGATGTTTTTGTAGCCGGTTCTGAAGAGAAAGACTACGGGCTTCTCTTACGGACAGCCCTTCGGTTTGGCGTTTGAGCTTTAAAATGGGGGAATTATGATAATCAGAAAGATGTTATGTCTCGGTCTGGCGTCGTTGGTCCTGGGATTCGGCTTGTTTTGCTCGACAGCGGCTGCCGCAGAAGACTACGTGAAATTGATTGGGGCGGGAGCGAGCTTTCCGGCCCCACTCTACAGCAAATGGTTTAAGGACTTCCACGGCCTTCACCCAAACGTTCAGGTCGACTATCAGTCCGTCGGCAGCGGCAGCGGCATCAAGAACTTCATCAATAAGACCGTTGACTTTGGCGCAAGCGATGCGGGCATGAAACCTGAGGAGATATCGCAGGTCGATGTCGGGGTGCAGTTGCTGCCGATGACTGCGGGCGCCATTGTGCTGAGCTACAACCTCCAGGGCGTCCCGGAACTGAAGCTCTCGCGTGAAGCCTACGCCGGGATATTTCTTGGCAAAGTCACCAAATGGAATGATCCTTTGATCGCCAGGGCCAATCCGGACGCGAAGCTGCCCGACAGTCCGATCAATGTCGTCGTCCGGGCCGACAGCAGCGGCACCACGTTCGTTTTCTCGCAGCATCTGGCCGCAATCAGCCCGGAATTCGCCAAAAGTCCCGGTGTGAACACGATGCCGAACTGGGCCGTGGGCACCCGGTCCAAGGGCAACGAAGGCATAACCGCCAGCCTCCGCACCACACCCGGATCGATCGGCTACATTGAATACGGCTACGCCAAAGGACAGGGCCTGGCCATGGCCGCTCTGGAGAACAAGGCAGGCAAATTCGTCAAGGCTTCCACGCCCTCCTTCCAGGCGTCTCTGGCCGGCGTGCAAATGCCCGACGACCTGATGGCATGGTTGCCCGACCCCGCCGGGGACGATTCCTATCCCATCGTTACCTATACCTGGCTGCTTTGTTACAAGTGCTACGCCGATGCAAACAAACTGAAAGCGTTAAAAGGAGTCATCGAATACGGGCTGACGGAAGGGCAAAAGAGCAGCGAGCAATTCGGCTACATCCCTCTGCCTGCCCCGGTCGTAGAGAAGGTTAAAGACGCATTGAACAACATTCAGGGCAAGTAGCTCCGAGGGAAGTCCGGGAATCATGTCTGCAGTCAGCCAGAGCAACGTTGGTACGTCAACATCCGTCTCGCGCGCGCCTACGCTCAGAGAGAAGTACGGCGACATCTTCTTCAGGTGGGCTGCCTACCTGTTCGCCTGGCTGACTGTCTTGCTGGTGCTCTACATCGTGTACACCATCACGAAGCAGGCGCTGCCGGCAATGACAAAGTATGGCTGGGGCTTCATCACGAGTTCCACCTGGGACCCCAACACCAGGGAGTATGGCGTGCTGCCTGAGATCTGGGGCACGATGTACAGCTCGCTGCTGGCCCTGTTTATGGGCACTATGTTCGGTCTGGCGGTGGCCATATTCCTCAGTGAGCACTACCTTGCCGCGTTTGTGTTCTCCCTGTTGAAGACGGTCGGGCTCCAGTTTCACCCGGTTTGGGGCAAACTGCCCGATCAGTTCGAGCGCCTGTTCAAGAACCTCATCGAACTCCTTGCCGCCATTCCGAGCGTGGTCTACGGGTTATGGGGGATATTCTTCATCATCCCCCTGATTCGTCCCTTCTGCCTCGCATGGCATGCAAAGTTGGGATGGATTCCAATTTTCGGCACGACGTTGAGCGGCCCCGGCATGCTGCCCGCCTCCATTGTGCTCTCCATCATGATTCTGCCGACCATTTCGGCGATAAGCCTCAATGCCCTGCTGGCCGTGCCGCCCAAGCTGCGCGAAGCTGCCTATGGACTCGGCGCCACGCGCTGGGAAAGCATCCTGGCCATCCTCCTGCCGACGGCGTCCAAGGGGATATTCGGGGCGATCATCCTGGCCTTCGGCCGGGCCCTCGGTGAGACCATGGCCCTGGCCATGCTCGTGGGCAACTCCAACGTGATCAGTTGGTCCCTCTTTTCACCTGCCAATACTTTGGCCGCTTTGCTGGCAAACAACTTCGCCGAAGCGGGTCCAAAGGAAGTCGGCGTTCTCATGTTCGCAGCCCTCATTCTGCTTGCCATCACCATCCTCGTCAATATGCTGGGCGCCTTCGTTTTGCATCGGGCCTCCGTGGGCCAGGAAGGAGTTCGCTGATGAGTGAGCCTGTTATCCAGCCGCCTGTCGCTCCTGTACCCGAACCGCCTGCTGCCGGAATCGACCTCGGTAAGCTGGAGAAGTCGCTGCGTCGTCCCCGGACGGCCTTTAACTTTGTCATGAGCGGTCTGACGAGCATCATGACCGTCATGGCCCTCGTGCCCCTCTTTTCAGTAGTGCTGATGCTGTTTGTAAGGGGCGGCAAGCGGCTGAGGTTGAGCGTCTTCTCGGAATTGCCGCCATCTGCCTTCGAACAGGGGGGCGGGTTTGGCAATGCCGTCGTCGGCACCCTCGTCATGGTCGGTCTGGCTGCTTTGATCAGTGTGCCCTTCGGTGTTCTTGGGGCGTTGTTCCTGACCGAAGTCGGGCCGAAGACCAGGCTGGCCAAAGTCGTGCGCATGTGCGCCAAAGTTCTTACCGGTTTTCCCTCCATCCTCGCCGGGGTGTTCGCCTACGGGGCCGTGGTCCTGGTCACAGGCGGTTTTTCCGCCCTCGCCGGGGGAATCGCCCTGTCCATCCTGATGCTGCCAACGGTAATGCTGACCGCTGAAGAAGCCATCAGTATGGTGCCTTCGAAAATGCGCGAAGCCGCCATCGGCATGGGGGCCACACAGGCACAGACGGTCTGGATGGTGCTCTTGCCCACGGCTTTTCCCGGGATACTCACCGGAGTCATGCTGGCCGTGGCGCGGGCCGCAGGCGAGACCGCGCCGCTTCTGTTCACCGCCCTCTTCAGCAATTACTGGCTCACATCCGGCGGGCGTCTCGACTTCATGCAGCCGATGGCCTCACTGGCGGTGCTGATTTACAACTTTTCGGCCATGCCCTTTGAAAACCAGGTTGAACTGGCCTGGGC
This sequence comes from Syntrophobacteraceae bacterium, assembly GCA_049520035.1. Taxonomy (GTDB): domain Bacteria; phylum Desulfobacterota; class Syntrophobacteria; order Syntrophobacterales; family Syntrophobacteraceae; genus SbD1. Next base: position 4,454 of record JBEKQE010000016.1, read on the forward strand.
CGCGGCCCTGGTGCTGGTGTTGCTGGTGCTTACAGTGAACCTGATTGGACAGGGCCTGTCAAGAAAGACCATGGAATAAAGAGAACAAGGAGATGCTTGTCATGAATCAATCTGCCAAGAACCTTTCACCTCTGCCCGGTAACGGCAATGGCATAGTTATCGACTGCAACATCAAAGAACTTTTCTACGGTAAGTTCAAAGCCGTAAGAGACACCCACATCCCGATCGAGCGAGGCAAGATCACGGCATTCATCGGGCCGTCCGGGTGCGGGAAGAGCACGGTATTGCGGTGCCTGAACCGGATGAACGACCTGGTGCGGGGGTTCCGCTTTGAAGGACACGTACACTTTCAGTCCATAAATATATACGAGCCCAGAATCGACCCTGTGGCTATCCGCCGCCATATCGGCATGGTGTTTCAACAGCCAAACCCTTTTGCCATGAGCATTTACCGGAACGTGGCCTTTGGCCTGAAGCTGAACGGTTACAGGGGAAACCGCGAGGAGCGCGTCGAGCAGGCCCTCCGAAAGGCCGCCCTGTGGGACGAGGTCAAAGACAAGCTGCACAACAGCGGTCTTTCTCTTTCCGGAGGGCAGCAACAGCGCCTGTGCATCGCCCGCGCCATTGCCACCGAGCCGCAGGTGCTGCTGATGGATGAGCCCTGTTCGGCCCTCGATCCCATCGCAACGCGAAGGATTGAGGAGTTGATGCTGGAGTTGAAGCAAAGTTACACTATCGCCATCGTCACCCACAATCTCCAGCAGGCCCAGCGGGTGGCCGACAAGACCGGCTTCCTGTACGTTGACACCACTCAGGGGGGACGCACCGGTTATCTTGTCGAATATGGCGATAGCAGGCAAATCTTCGATGACCCCAAAGAAAAACACACACAGGATTACATCAGCGGTAAATTCAGTTAATCGCCTGTTCTTGCCCGCCGGCGGCAAGTAAGGAACAACCCATGAGCACACGAAAAACCCTGTTGAGCCTGGCGGTCCTTGTCGTTGCCATGGCCGGGCTTTTTTCTTCGGCCCAGGGGCAAACCACCGTCAAAGCGCCTCCGGGCGCCATCCTGATAAAGGGGGCAGGGGCAACCTTCCCATCTCTGCTCTATGAAAAGTGGTGTCAACAGTACCATAAGCTGCACCCCGACGTCGTGGTGCGCTACGAGCCGGTGGGCAGCGGCCTCGGAGTCGAACGGTTTATTGGTGTTGGCCTGGAAGAGGAAAAGTTCGTGGACTTTGGGGCAAGCGATGCCGCCATGAGCGACGCCGAAATCGCCAGGGTTGATCGTGGGGTGCGGCTCATTCCCATGACCGCCGGCTGCGTCGCCCTGGCTTACAATCTGCCCGGGCTCGATGGCCGGCTCAAACTGAGCCGCGCCGCATACACCGGCATCTTCCTCGGGACGATCAAGAACTGGAACGACCCTGTCATCAGGGAATGCAATCCCGGCCTTCAGCTCCCGAAGTTGACGATAGCGGCGGTAGCGCGCAGCGACAGCAGCGGCACTACTTTTGCCCTCACCAAACACCTTGACGCCGTGAGCCCTGAATGGCGCCAGAGATATGGCGCGGAACTCGTAGTTGACTGGCCGGGAGGCCCGATGCGGGCCAAGGGCAATGAGGGGGTCGCCACACTCATCAAGCACTCCGTAGGCTCGCTCGGCTACGTGGAGTTTGGCTTTGCCCAAAAGTTGGGCCTTGAGACGGCAGCTTTGGAGAACAAGGCCGGCAACTACATCGTCCCGTCGTTCGAGAGCGCAATGGCGGCCATCGCGGCGACTGAATTGCCCGGCAATCTGCGGGTTTTTATACCGGACCCGGAGGGCCCGGAATCTTACCCCGTCGTCACCCTCAGTTGGCTCCTCGTCTACGGGAGCTACGCCGATTCGAAGAAAGCGGAAGTTATCAGGGAGCTATTTCGATGGTGCCTGTACGAAGGACAACGTCTTAGCCGTGATCTCGGCTATATTCCGCTCCCGCCGCAGATCGTCGCTAAGGCCGCCGCCGCCCTTGCCACGATCGGCCCATAGTGTTTCCGGTTCCGGGTAGATCCGCCTATCCCGCCAAATGCTTCAGTCCGCCGCCGTTCTGAGGCCCTTATCTTTAGGGCTTTATCTGGTGCTCGCTATATTCTATGATAGTGACAATCACAAATTCATTTGACCTAAGGAACTGTCCGAGATGGATCAGGAGTGACGAATGAATCGGGTTGCCTTTGTGAAGACTGCCGACAGGTCGCGGGGTGTTACAGCATCGATTGCAGGCTTGGGAATCAATCCGGTCAGAGGGAAAGATGTCCTTATCAAGCCCAATCTCAATACAGCGGACCCATGCCCGGGATCGACACACAACGATACCTTAGCGGCCTTGATTGATGAGCTTTGGGAAATGGGCGCAAAGTCCATCAGCTTGGGGGAGCGGAGCTATCCGCCAACCATCCGGGTCATGACGGAAAAGGAAATCATGCCTCTCATACAGGAAAGAGATGTTCGGATCGTCAACTTCGATGACCTGGAAGAATCAGACTGGATTGAGTTTAAGCTAAAAGACAGTCACTGGCCGAATGGGTTCCGAATAGCCCGCCCCATCCTCGAAACCGAGTGCCTGGTTTCCACATGCTGTTTGAAAACTCACCAGTACGGCGGCATATTTACCATGTCTCTGAAATTGCATGTAGGAGTCGTTCCAACTTCGCGGCATGGATTTAATTACATGAACGAGCTCCACGGCTCCCCGCATCAGCGCAAAATGATCGCTGAGGTCAATGCGCCGTTTCAACCGAAGCTCGTCGTTCTGGATGGGATTGATGCTTTTATCGATGGCGGCCCGATGAGCGGAAAACGAGCCAGAGGCAACGTGTTTTTAGCCTCAACCGACCGGGTGGCAATTGACGCCGTGGGAGTGGCGATGCTCAAGGTGCTTGGCGGCAATGCTGCGATCATGAACCGGAGGATATTCGACCAGGAGCAGATTTCGCGTGGGGTAGAGCTTGGGCTGGGGGCTGCGTCGCCTTCGGAAATCGATCTGTTCCCCGTTGACGAGGAAAGCCGGCAACACTGCGCAATTGTTCAAAAGATGCTTCACGGAGATTGACGCCGTATGAGAGCAAGCAAGAGATTGTTTACAGCTCCCGAGGTGAAAATCAGCCACAATAAGGACACACAATGAAAAGGCCCCATGGACCACTCGAGACATCAGAGGAAAAATCCGAGTCCGGGGAGGGAGCACTGAGGCGAAAAGTGCTGGAACTGGAAAGATGCCGGGATCACCTGGAAGCACTTCTAGGCCAACGCACGAAAGAACTGGCAAAGACAAATGCGGATCTTGAGGCAGAGCTTGCCGAACGCAAGCGGGTGGAGGAATCATTACGACAGAACGAAGCCCGGTTTCCTGCAACCATCGAAAATCTGCCTTTCGACCTTTGGATGTTGGGATCGGACGGCTTTTACATAATGCAGAACTCGACATGCAAAATACGCTACGGAGAAATTATTGGAAAACGTCCTGAAGACGTTTGTCCGGATAATGATACTTTACAGATATGGAAAAACAATCATAGGCGGGCTTTCAACGGCGAGGTGGTTGAAGGTGAAGTCAGGTTCGTTTTCGACGGAGATGAACGATTTTACCGAAACATAGTGTGTCCGGTTCGTGATGGGAACGAAATACGCGGTATCCTGGGGGTAAACATAGATATCACCGAGAGTAAGCAGACCGAACGTCAACTGAGACAAATGAATGAGTACCTCGAAAATATCCTTGCGGATTCACCTGACGGCATTGGCATCGTAGATAGGCATGGAAAACTTATCAAGTGGAACAAAATGGCTGCCGAGCAATATGGCTACACCTTTGAAGAGCTTGAAGGAAAATCCGTGTTTGATTTGTATGTTGATAGAAACTCGCTAGACAGTATGCTGACCAAACTCCGAAGCGATGGCGCTGTAAATAAATATGCTATTGATATGAGAAGAAAGAACGGAACAGTTGCTTCTTTTGAACTCTCAATCAGCTTGCTTCGGGACGATGCAAATACAGTTATCGGTAGTGTCTGTGTGGCAAGGGATTTGAGTGACATCAAAAAGTTAATGATTGAGCTTAAGGCATCTCACGAATGGTTGTATAAGGAAATCGCCGAACGTAAGCGGGCTGAGGAAGCGCGTGCGCGCCTGACAACAGCTATCGAACAATCGGCGGAAGCTATATTTATAACTGACGCGGATTGGATCATCGATTATGTAAACCCGGCTTTCGAACGTCTAAGCGGCTATGACAGAAGTGAGCTTAGCGGTCAGCATATCTGCATCCTCCAGAGTGATAAGGTTGACAAGTCGATTTACCAGGAGGTGCGAGCTACGCTTATCCGTGGTCAGGTCTGGTCGGGACATCTGATCAACAAAAAAAAGGACGGCACGTTCTACGAAGCGGCGGCCAGGGCCTCGGCCGTACGAGACAAATGGGGGGCCATCATCAATTATGTGGGTATCCACCGGGACGCCACTAATGAGATGAGACTTGAAAGGGAACTCCGCCAGTCGCAGAAGATGGAGGCCATCGGTACACTTGCCGGAGGCATTGCGCATGATTTCAACAATATACTCACTGCCATCATTGGCTTTTCCGAGATCGCGCTCTACAAAGTTCCGAAGGGGTCGCCTCTCTACAGTAACCTGGGTCAAATCCTCAAGGCAGGGATTCGTGCAAAGGATTTGGTAAAACAGATTCTTACCGCCAGCCGTAAGTCAGAGCAGGAGTGCAAACCCATACAGGTAGCCCCTGTTGTCAAGGAGGCGCTCAAGTTTCTTCGTTCCTCCCTGCCATCGACAATCGAAATTCGCCAGAGCATCGAAATGAAGCCCTTAGAGGGAGTTATCTTATCTGAGCCGATACAGATCCACCAGCTTTTGATGAACCTTTGCAGCAATGCGGCTCATGCGATGCGAATCAAAGGCGGTATTTTGAGTGTAAGCCTTTCTGTTGTTGAGGCCGATGCTGAGCTAATAGTCGAATGTCCCGATATTCAACCGGGGTCTTATGTGAAGCTTACAGTCAGCGATACAGGGTGTGGCATGGATGCAGCGCTCATCGATCGGATCTTCGATCCATACTTCACCACCAAGGGGCCGGGCGAGGGAACGGGGATGGGGCTTTCGGTGGTTCAGGGCATTGTCAGGGGCTGCGGCGGAGCGCTGACCGTTTCTAGCGAGCCTGATGTGGGAACCACCTTTCACATCTATTTCCCAACGCTCCAGGGAAATATTCCGAGTGAAATTGAAGCAGTTGAAGGTCCTGCCACCGGCGCCGAGAGAATACTTTTTGTTGACGATGAAAAAGCCCTGGCTGAACTGGGGAAGGAAATGCTGGAAACCCTTGGTTACAATGTCACTGCCAAAACCAGCGGCCTGGATGCCCTGGAAGCTTTCCGCGCCCAACCGGGCGCTTTTGACCTCGTCATCACCGACATGACTATGCCTGGTTTTACAGGTAGAGAACTCGCCGAAAAAATCCTGCAGATTCGGGCGGATATTCCGATTATTTTGTCAACAGGCTTTAGTGCACTGATCAATGAAGAGCAGGCTAAGGAGGCAGGGATTCGCGAGTTTATAAATAAACCTTATGTAATCACCGCGCTCGCCAAAACCATTCGCGAGGTGCTGGATAACAGATGATATCAGTTCTTCGATGCCCCCGGCGTGACTCGAACACGCGGCACCGGGATTAGGAAAATTCAGCCCTGCGCTTCCCGACCTCCTCAAAGAATATGGAAGTTATGGGAATCACAACACTTTCCGTTTAGCACATTTTACACATTTTAGCATAGTTTGCACGATTTTGGAAAGATTTCCACACACCAAACCACACACCAAAATTCGCTGAGCGCCCTTTGCAGTGCTTGGGTATTCCTGAAGGTTCTCGAAAGCTGGCAGGTCCATCCCCTCAAAAACATCTGGTCGGCTCTTTTTGACGTGGTTGATAAGAATTCCAGCGTGCTCCGCAAGTTTCCCTTCAACCAGCATTGGGTAATGCTCTATCTGCTCATCCGGACGTTCAATAATACGGGCAAACTCGGCATCGCGGATCAGCATTCCAACATCTCGGAAACCTTTATCGACTGCAAGTTGAAGGTGCGTGGCAGCAGATTGCACATCCCGCCGAGCAGCGTAGAGACAAGCAATAATCGGACCTGTTCTGGCGCCCCTTCCTCATCTTGGGCTGTCAGCCATTTTGTCTAATATCGACTACATTACTTTGCTCCGGCCTTGATAAGCAGTTCTTTGACCTCCTGGTGGCCCTTGTCGGAGGCAAACATCAACGCGGTTTGGCCGTTATTGTCCTTGGCATTGACCTCCGCACCCTTGCTAAGCAGCGCCTGCACGATCTGCTGATGGCCCTCATGGGAGGCAGCCATCAACGCAGTTTTGCCGTCATTGTTTTTGGCATTGACCTCGGCGCCCTTACTAAGCAGCGCCTGCACGATCTCGATGTGGCCATTCAGGGAGGCGACCATCAACGCAGTTCCGCCCTTATTGCTTTTGGCATTGACCTCGGCGCCCTTACCAAGCAGCGCCTGCACGATCTCGATGTGGCCATTCAGGGAGGCGACCATCAACGCAGTTCCGCCCTTATTGTCCTTGGCATTGACCTCGGCGCCCTTGGCGATAAGACTTTTGACCTCAGGTAGATCGCCACGCTCTGCTGCTTGCCACAAATCCTCATTCACTCCAGCGATGGCAGCAGTCGCCCAAAGCGTTACGAGCGCCATCAACAACACCATCATTCTGGACTTACAGATTGCCGGCCAGCATGTTTTGGAAACCATCTCCTTTTACCCCTTTCTGCCTGAAGGAATAAGAATTCTCCTCAGAAACCGTTCAATTACTGAAAAGGTATTGAATAACTCTGTCAGGTACGACTGGTATGCCCTCACCGTCAAAGGATAGATGAGATGATTCCTTTTGTCCAGTCGGTTTACCGCGCGGAATCGTACCAAAAAGCGGAACCCTGCAAAGCTTGAAGTGGAGAAAGTAGAAACCTGAATAAGTGGCGGTCAGGCTAATTTTTGCAGAACATGGAAAAGCGGAGACGCCACGTGCACCGAGTTGCACCGTCCTATCTTACCAATTTAAAAAAGTCCAGTTTGCAGCTATTCGGTAAACAAATGATTCGAAAATGGCGAAGATTTTGGCGCCTGATTTCTCTTAAAAGCAAAGAATCCTCAATTCGGCATTATTTTCGTTCAAGTAAGCTTCGTTGCCCTCAGCTCCCGCCGGCAACTCTGCCTACGGAATTGCACACTAATGGATGCAGGGCGCAGTTGGAGCGATTTTGAGCCAAAACCGACGGTAGCGCTCCCAAAGAGTCCACTATCAGTATAGGAGTTCCGGGGGTGGCCCATTCGAAAAGCTTCATAGCCGGAAAGATCGGCAGGTTGACGCAGCCGTGCGAACAGTGTCCGCTCACGATGTCTCCCGCGTGTATCCAGACAGTCCCGTAGATTCTCAACGCCCATGGCATTGGCGCAGGCTCCCCGTAAGCATTGGGATAGCTCCTGGACACGTGGTTCAGGTCCTTTTCCTCTACGGTATAAAGCCCCTCTTGGGTCGTGCTGTTAGTTTTCCCTACACAGATATATGTATCCCCCACCAACTTACCTCTTTCGTACCAGCCTATGTAAGGCACATCTTTGACTATCAGAATGAATCTGGGCAGGTCAGCCACAGCAGGGATGTATTTTTCAAGCGGCGTCCAGCTTTTGAATGCAGTAAAATCGTTTGGCACTTTTATCGGTTTTCCCTCTCGGATATCCTGCGCTATGTAGTCGAAATCCCTGGCGTTTAACTTAGCAAGTATTCTTCGACTGGCGCTGGGGCTAAGGTCCATGTCCCTTTGAGATAGCGCCTCCAGTTCTTTTTCATTTATCACCCGCTGTGTCCAGGTCTCATTTGACTTACGATTCACGGTATTCTCAGCGGCATTTGCCGCTCTAACACCAAATCCGATGGCAGCATATAAAATCGCCAACGACACTGATAATATAGAAAATGACTTCGCATTCACTTTAAGTCCTCCTCGTTGCTCACGGAAATCCTGACCTTGCCTGAACTGATAATGCAAGAATTATCCGCAGCGGCAAGAAGAGAAGCCGGTTCACCTGATTCGGCATGCCGAGCAGCCGTAATCCCGGACCCATCCGCAGCCAAAGCGATCGCAACGGTAGTCGCTGACCGAGGCGCAACGCTGGCAGCGGTCACAGTCACGAGCAGCGTAACGGTCACAGTCACGGGCAGCGTAACGGTCGTAGTCACCGGAGGCGCAATCGCGGACGTAGCTGATGCGATAATGAGTCTGCCAGTCAGAGTCAAACCGAGGGTCCCAGCTCCTCTGCCACTTATAGTCGTTGGGGTTATTGAACAACTGCACTGTAGTCAGGGAGTTCACGGCCGAGCACTGAGCCGAAGCAATATCAATCAAGAGCGCCGGGACAAGGACCGACATCAAAATAAAAATCAGGACTAAAAAGCCAAATTTTTTGCCAGGCATGAAAATAATTCCTTAAAAACATAATGTAGGCAGGCGAACGGGTGATTCGAAAAACTTCCATTTCTCCTCGCGATAACTGCCATCTGAACTCCAGTTTGGCCATTCAAAATGAGACCGACCTAACTCGATCTTTCCCATCCTTTGAGTTTCCTCTGGGCGTCTTCGTGTTTGGTGCCATATCCCTCCTGCATCTCGCCGGATAGATACTCCGGAACTCCGATCCTACCTTCAACTATCGCGCTATGTTGCCTAATGTTTACGCAAAATCTATGCTCGCTGTACTGAGAACCGTAATGTTTTCCTTTTGGGTAATGAATATGGACGCTTATGGCAGGCTGAGTACCGTCGAAGGTCGCGGACTTGAATAGAAAGAGTGTTGCATGCAACAGAATCGTTGCATGATTTCTGTGTCACATGCAACGCCTCAAGATCGAGGGGTATCTTCAGTGAGGTTGTATCTCTTGATTTTCCGTTACACGGTCACTCGATCTACGCCCAGCAACCGGGCTGCTATTGCTTTGTTCCAGGCGCTCATGGTGTGTCCGGGCCCCTTGCATTGGCCGGCCAGGAATATTTGAGAAAGGCTTTGAATACATCAGAAGCTACCGTCTCAATCGTTTTCTTGAATTTTACGGCAACACTTCTGTTGCATGCAACACTATTTCTACTCAAGGCCACAACCATCGGCGGTCCCATCCTTCAAAAAGTCAGTGGCCAAGTATGGTGTCGTCCGGGCGTTGAAGATCATAGGCGAATCGGTGGTCAATCACCAGGGTGAGTTTGAGTGAACGAATTGCCCAACTAAAGTCGCTGTCCCGTCACCCTCGCCGCTTCACCATCTTTTCCTTGTCTCCGTAAGAGGCCTTGCAATCAGGTGTCTGACCACGGGGGGGGCTTCTCCTTTATGGAATGAGGCTACTCTCTCCCTGATCTCCCGGTCGGCGACCGTCTGGCGCTCATGCTGCCGGAGGTGTTCGAGCCAGAATTCGACATGAAAAATCTCACGGTATATCCTGGGATCGTTAAGGTCCATAAAAACGCCCCACCGGAAAGCACCTCCCCGAAGCCGCACGCGCCTTAGCTTTTGTATTGCCGCTCTGAATTCATTCCAGTCATCCGGATCGATAACGTACTCGACCGTGACCATCACAGGCCCTTCTTCCGACTGTGGTTCCAAGATTACTGCCGGCACGGACCTGTGGGGCGAAGGATTCAAGTCAAGACGATCGCCCGAGATCAGCTTGAACCGGAAAGCCGAGAGAAGCCCCAAGGCAAGGCTTGCAGCGGAAGCGTGCAGTGCGCCCGGAATGCCAATACAGTGGGCAATTGCGCCCCACAAAAAGCTTCCCCCCGCCATGCCGCCGAAAAAGATCATCATATATACGGCAAGGCACCTTCCCCGCACCCAGGCAGGCGACATAGACTGGACGCTGCTGTTGAAATTCGAAAGCAATGCAAGCCAGCACGAGCCGGAAAGAAAAATCGCAAAAAAATCGATAGTGAGAATATGGAAGACGGCAATGACACTGAGCGATGCGGCAAAAACTAAAGTAGTAACTAGAGCAAGAGCGTTTATGGTGAGTTTTCTTCCGATTATGGGGAGAGCCGCGGCTGCCGCTACAGCCCCCAGCCCGAAAGAGCCGAGGAGCAGACCGTACTCGCCCGGTCCCGCCTTTAGAAGGTCACGGGCGTATAGAGGCAGAAGCGCCGACTGCGAACTTGCGCACACAACAAAGAGGAACGCCCTTATGAAAACGGCCTGAAGCGCGGGAGCGTACCGAACGAACCTAATGCCGGTACGCATCGCCCCGATCATGCGTTCTGCGGGCAAAACGCTCTCACGCGGAGGGCTTTGCCAAAGGAAAAGTACGAATATTACGCCGAGAAACGAGGCCGCATTGATCAGAAATGTCGTACCCGCTCCGATGGCGACGAGCAAGAAACCGCCAAGGGCCGGACCTACAGCGCGTGCGAGATTAAAACCGGCGCTGTTCAGGGCCACCGCCTGCTGGATTTCCGAACGCGGTACGAGTTCCGGAATGATCGCCTGCCAGGCGGGGGCGTTAACAGCATTACCCAGGCTGAGTATCAGCACGAGAAAGAGCAGCATCCAGGGGGAGATGAGATTAAAGAGAGTGAGCACTCCCAGCAAGGCCGCGGCTATGCCCATCCATATCTGGGTTGCGAGTATGATTCGGCGGCGGTCGACCACGTCGGCGAGCGCTCCGGCGGGCACAGCGAACAGAAAAACAGGGAAGCTGGAGGCGGTTTGAACTAGTGAAACCATTATGGCGGACGGGGCGATGGTCGCCATTAGCCATGCCATTGCGGTGTTTTGCATCCAGGTGCCGACATTGGATGCGAAGTTGGAAATCCAAAGTTCCGAGAATATCTTGTTTTTCAAAGGGGCATATGCACTCGCGCTCCCCAAAGCGGGTTTTGCGCCATTCTGCTTTTTCGGATCACCAGGCGCCTGACCACGTCCGTTATTCAAGTCGATATTCTTGGCCATTACCGGCCTATTTTTAGGTCTTTTCACTGCTCTACCTGCGTTAAAGTTACCGTAAGTCGGTTTCGCTTGTACCGGTGGGCTTATCGCTTCATGCCCATCCAGCAATATGGCGAATGACGGCAGACCACCTTTCCTAAATGGCATCATTCATGATTTGGATCAGAAAACATCAATTGAGACCAGCAACATAGAATGATGTCGGAACTACGTCAATAGGTGATCCGAGCTCCAGTATCCGCCAATCTTTGGGGGAGTAATGCAGTGCCATCTTTGTGATGTCTGCGGCTGTCCCTTGAACGGGTGTGTTGTAGAGTGCGTCATGAAGTTGCAAAAACCGGCCTTATCGGCGACCTCTTGCATGTTTGGTAGTAAAAGCGTATAATTTTCCGGGCTTTGGGATTGTTCCACACGCTTTTTCGAGCTGAATCCAACCCGAAAATGCGGTTTGGATGCATGGGGTATAACCTGATCTATTATTCCGGGATGTGTGATACCTGGTAGTGTTCAAGTTAATATCCCCCTCCGGCTCCCCCTTAGCAAAGGGGGGTGCGGGTGCATTCCCTCCTTTTCCAGCAGGGGGCGCGAGGGGGGATTTCAAGAACGAGGCATCATCTTGAACGCAACTTGGTATGAGCCAAAGACCGCCGGGTCATCAAAATGAAGCGGATTTGCAGGCATCGGCATTACGGCAGTAGGGTCCGGCCGTTCCATAGAATGGCGGCCGTTTTCATTTTTGCCCTCCTGTGGGGCGTTCCCTATCCGGCGGCGGGGTGGACCCGTTCCGATTCCGATGCGCTCATCCGGGAGCTGAAAGCGGCCTACGAGCAAGTCCAGGATTACCAGGCGCGGCTTACGAGCACAGGCTTTGGAGACGACGCCTGCAGCGGTGCGCGGAAGGCTCTCTACAGGTTCCGGAAGCCGAACAGTATCCGGGTCGATTTCGAATCGCCCGATTCGGACATTGTCATCATTTACCCGGACAAGGGCGGCAAGGCGCGGTTGCGTCCGGGCAAAATTTGCCCTTTTTTCGTGCCTCTGGATCCAAACAGTTCGCTGATGGAAGTTTCCCCCGGGCAGCACATCCGCCAGACCGACCTCGGAATGTTGATCCGCCACATTTCGCAAAGCCTGACCGAATTATGTCTGGGCGAGCCCGACGTACAGACCTATGCGAACAGGACGGTCGTCAGCGTGCTTTCAGATAACCCTTTTCGAAAGGGAGTGGCGGCTCGTTACATTTTCACCATAGACAACAGGCTGCATTTGCCCGTGCAAGTGGAAGAATTCTCGCCGGAGGGTGCTCCTCGCAGGCGCGTGGTCTTCGAGGACCTCAAGGTAAATACGGGCATCCCGGAAAGCGTATTCACGGTGGAGTAAGAAGAGATCAAACAATGCTGGAGCTGATTCCGGCACGTTACGCTCTCGCGATCGAAACGTGTGTTACTAATGAGGATGCTTGGTAATCAAAAATGAAGCGAGCGCGTTCTTTGTCTCCTCCGTTATTGTTTCTCGACCAGCGCTGAGTCTATGGCTTTTAAGATAGATTCTGGAAGGATGGGCTTATAGAAAACCCCTAGCGCTCCACTGTGTTCAATCTCCTCTCTAGTAAGTTCTCCACCATTGCCTGTGGCTATAAGCACCCTTGCTTTCGCGTCAATCTCTCGAAGCCTTGCAATGACTTCTTTTGCGTTGACGCCAGCCATCCTTAAATCGAGCAAGACCAAATCTGGCTTCTTTGTGCGGTAAATATAGAGTGCAGTTTCCTCGTCCGTCGCTTCAAGGGTATTGTGACCAGCTAACCTCATAATCCGATTGAGCGCTTTGCGAGCGAAAGACGAGTCATCTATGATGAGTATAGTAGCTGTTATCTTGGGCTTGACTGTTGACTGCCCAGAAGAGAGAAGCTCATTAATTGGCAAGCGGGCCGTCTCAAACCAGTAGGTGCCGAGAACAGCCATCATCCGAATCAGATCGGCAGAGTCAAGGGGTTTTATGAAGAAGGAGTTTGCGCCCAATTTGTACGAGAGGTTTATGTCATGGACATCATCCGAGGTAGAAAGGACTACAACGGGAATGGCATTATGGCGATCATCCGCCCTTATTCTCCTGAGCACCTCCATTCCGTTCACTTTAGGCATATTGATATCAAGGAGAATGAGTTGAGGGTAGCGCATTTCGGAGCCCTTGGGCTCCGTGCGACAGTGGTCAAGGTACTGCAGAAGCTCTTCACCATCATCAACAAAGCTACTATCAACATTTGGCAGGGATTCCTCTATCGCCTGTTTTACAAGTAGGCGATCGTCTTCGTCGTCATCCGCTATAAGGACGTGGAACTTATGTCTGTGCTTTTGAGCCATGGGAACTCCTCCTTCGAAGCGCCCTATCTACTCATTAACCTGAATAATTCTTCAACTTGGTCACCAACAGGTCGCGAAACGCATCCCGGGGTGGGATCCCACCCGAAAAAGCTCTTGGAACACCCAAAAAGCCCATGTAATTATAGTATTTACCAATCAGACACGCAAACGATAAGTTAATGAGCTGGTCTGGGCGCCTTTAGGACACACCACCGTCCTTGTAGCGGCCGAAACAGAATCGGCTGAGAAGTTACAGCTCTCGTCTGTGTTGACGCCACATGGCGAGAAAGCTGCATCCATTTTTCATTTCATATGTTGATATCCCGCAGCTGTCTTGGGCATGGGGATATCAAGTGTTGTATTCCTCATATCATCCCCACGAATCGGCAATCTTGGGCTCGCCCACAAAAGGGACCCCTCGCAGGGTTCCGATGACACAAAAACTCCTGGAGATTTTAACTGGGCGGCATGAGAAACGAGATCCAAACAAACCTTGGGTATTTTGGCACTCGTACCGCAGTAGCAAAACTGGGGATCTGAGAGAAGGACCCTATCAAGATCGGAAAAAGTTCATGAGGGCGCTCTGCAGGAAGGCCGGTGTAAAGTATTTTCGGTTCCATGCTCTCAGACACTCAGGGGCATCGCTTATGGACGCTTGCAATGTGCCAATAGGTTCGATCCAGCGAATTTTAAGTCATGAAAACAGGACCACAACCGAGATTTATTTGCACAGCATAGGAGAGTCAGAACGGGCTGCGATTGCAGTTTTCGAGAAGGCTGGACAAAAGTCTCACACAGATTCTCACATGAATTCTCACACAAGCATAGGCGGACCTACAGTCCATTGACGTAACCCCTTGATTTTCTTAGTGCCCCCGGCGTGACTCGAACACGCGGCACCGAGATTAGGAATCTCGTGCTCTATCCACCTGAGCTACGGGGGCGCGGGAATTAAAACTACCGCATTTCAACAAATCTGGCAAGCGCCGATGAATCTATACACGTCTGCTCCCTGCTCCGGGGGCGGGCTTTTTCCCGCGTATATCAAACCGGCTTCAAGGGCCGATCGGCGCCTCTTTCCAGGATGACCTCGTCGATCAGTCCGTATTCCTTTGCCTGCTCTCCGGACATATAGAAGTCCCTGTCGGTGTCTCGCTGTATCTGCTCGACCGGCTTTCCCGTGTGAGTCACCAGTATCTGGTTCAGGTCTTCGCGGAGTCTCAGGATTTCCTTTGCCTGGATATCAACATCGGTCGCCTGCCCCTGGAAGCCGCCCATCGGCTGGTGCAACATTATGCGGGCATGGGGTAGAGCGAATCTTTTGCCTTTTTGCCCCGCAGCCAGGAGGATCGCCGCCATACTGGCAGCCTGTCCCATGCACAGGGTTTCAACCTTCGGTTTTATGTACTGGATCGTGTCGTAAATCGCCAGACCCGCCGTAACCAGGCCTCCCGGAGAATTGATATAAAAATGGATGTCCTTGTCGGGGTCTTCGGATTCGAGGAAAAGCATCTGAGCGATAATCACGTTCGCAATATCGTCGCTGATTGCGGTCCCAAGGAAAACGATCCGGTCCCTGAGCAATCTTGAGTAGATGTCCCATGCCCGCTCACCGCGGCTGCTCTGCTCGATTACAATTGGAATGAGTCCCACTAAGATATCCTCCTGTATGGCCCCGCGTTCGGGGCGAGATTATCAGTCCGCGACTGGTTCTTCGGCCCCGGGCTCGGCTTCGGGATCCTTTGCCTCCTCTGGTGTGTCCACGAAGACAGCTTCACTTTCTATGAACTTAAGCACTTTGTCTTGAAGTTTTCTTTCCCTTTCCCGCTCGACAATAGCGCTGTCCCGGTATTCGCTCTGGACCTTTGCCAGGTCCATGCGGTAGGCGGCGGCTATATCCCTGAAAACCTGCTCCTCTTCCTCGGAATCGAGCAAGATCGCTTCGGCTTCTGCCATCCTGTCGATCACGAGCCTGGTTCGGATGTCCCTTTCCGCCTGGAGCCTCGAGCCTGTCTTGTACTCGCTCTTATTCAGCGCATCGGCGTCAAACTTGAGTCCCTGGCTTTCGAACTGGTGTTTGAGGTTCTGGAGAATCCTGTCGGCTTCCCGTTCGATCACTCTGGGCGAAATTTCAAACTGAACCTTGCCGAGTATTTTTCGAAGGATCTGATCGCGCACGCTTTGAGAGGCATTTTGCTCTTCCCGCTCGAGGAGTTTTTTCCGGAATTCCAGCCTCAGCGCATCGAGGGTCTCGAACTGGCCTGGGCTAAGGGATTGGGCAAACTCGTCATTGAGTTCGGGGACTTCCTTTTCTTTGAGCTCCTTTACGGTCAGGTCAAAGCGGACGTTTTTGCCCGCCAGCTCAGAGGTGGAAGCGTCCTCGGGATAGTAGAGTTCAAATGAGAAACTTTCTCCCGGCTTGCGCCCCAACAGATGTTTGTCGAAATCAGGGTGGAGGCTGCCCTTACCGACCTCGGCCAGGAAGTCCCGTGTCTTGCCCTTCTCGAATACCCGGCCCTCTACGATAGGGGTGAAATCGACGATCGCCACGTCTCCTTCACGAACGGGGCGGTCGCTCTCAAGCGCGCGAAGTTGAGCATGGCCCTGGACAAGTTTATCCAATTCGGCCTGTAACTGCTCATCGGTGACTTCGACTGACGGCTTATGGATTTTCAAGCCTTTGTAGTCAGGCAGCTCGAAGGGTGGGCAGATATCCACCACGGCCGTGTAAGTAAAAGCGCCGCCCTCTTCGAAATGCGACTCGCTTACGTCAGCCTGGGTGAGCGGTTTGAGGTCGGATTCCTTGAGCGCATCCCCAAAGGTGTCCTCGATGAACTGGGATGATACCTCGTGCTCGACCGCTTTCCCATAATAGGATTTGATTATGCTCAGAGGCACTTTCCCCGGCCGGAAACCTTTGATCTTGGCCTTTTTTGCCAGATCGCGATACTTTTTTTCTAACTCTTTGGCGACTCTGGACTCCGGGATCTCCACTCGGATTTTCTTTTGACTCGGGCTGATCTCAGTTAACGAAACGTTCATTTCCACTCTTCTTACCTTTCTGGTGAAATGAGTATCTCAGGCTGGCAAAGGCACTTTTTTTCTGGTGCGAGAGGGGGGATTTGAACCCCCAAGGGTTGCCCCGCTGGATCCTAAGTCCAGTGCGTATGCCATTTTCGCCACTCTCGCAGGTATATGACAAGCCACTTTATGAGCTTTGCCTTTCTTTGAGATCCAGGATTGTGCCCGTCTTTGTGCCCATGGCCGCTTTTAAATACGCTTCCTGCCTGGATGCAGCAAGCGCCAGGTCAGCTTCATTGACGATGTTGTAGCGGTCAAATACCGCTCTGGTTTTGTGACCTGTAATGGCCATGACGACAACCTCTGGATTAGCGGACCGGATCATATTTCGGACCGCCGTCCGCCTGCAATCATGGAGCAATTTTCGTCCGATTCCTGCCGCCTGGCAGGCTCCATACCAAGATCCGCGAATGTCTTTTATCGGACCTGTGCCGCTTTCGTTCGGGAACACATATGGGCACACGATGCCAGCCTTCTTTCTTACGGCAAATGTACTTTCTAACATGGTAATGAGTTCGGAATCAAGATAAGCCACGCGCGCACCGTCGTTTTTTGTCTCGCCGGGATTGAGTCTAGCTGTTGCCCGTTTAAGGTCAACTTGCTTCCACTCCAGGTTGCAAATCTCCGTCTTTCTCCACCCTGTCTTGTAGGCGAACGTGGCAAAGCCCTTGAGATATTCGGGCAACTTGTCCCGGAAGGCAATGAAATCGCCGGGTTCAAAAAAACCCTTCCGCACATTGTTCTCTTTCAGCATGGGCACATAGGGCACACGGTCAACTTTTGGTGGGGTGTGCCGAGCGCCAAGGTGCAGCATCCTTTTGAGCGCGGCCAGTTCCCGGTTGATAGTCCCGTTCGCGGCCTTTTCTTCCATGCGTTTTTCAATGTATTCCTGAATCTTCGAAGTGGAGATTTCAGTTACCCGCGTGCCGCTGAAGAAGACCTTGAGATGGTTCGTGCTGATCTCTGCTCGCTCCAGGCTCTTTCTGCCGTTGATTCGGTAGTCAGAAAGGAAGTCCTTGGAAAGGTCATCGAACTTGATTCTTTTGGCCTCGATGTTTGGCGTCTTGCCCTGAGTGACTTCATTTATCCGTTTCGCAAGTTCGGCCTGTGCGGTATCGTAATCTTCGCTTCTGGTGCTCTCCCGGTAAGGCTTACCGTCCTTGTAGTACTTGATCCAGTAGACCTTGCCGCGCAAGTAGATGGAGCCGGGCAGGTCGCCTTTTGCCTTGGTTCTCCGGGAAATCTCCTTCATGGCTTACCCTCCTTTGTCTGGTCGGCTTCCATTTCGCGCCTGAGTATGTCCAGGATGTAGCTGTTAATGCTGAAATGTTTTTTGAGCCTGATTGTCTCCATGGCGGATTTTTCCCGGAGCCAATCTAGAATTTTTTCTGGCATTCTGACTGAAATTACTTTCATTTATCCCCCTTTCATCTGTAGTATTTAATGCCATTGTAGCCATTGGCATTATAATGTCAAGCACAAAGTGAGGCGTAAGGAAAAGCGACGGTTGACAGATCGGTCGGTAATCGGTACACTGCGGGCGATTGGAGGATCGGCATGCCTAAATTCACCCAACCGACCTATTCCGGCGAGACCTACCAGACAGGTGCGGAAAACCTGGCAAAGTTTATAGGGATTTCAGTCTCCACTCTCCGGAAAGTGTACCTCCCAAACATGAAACAAGTTGGCGCTGTAATTGAGTTGTGTTCTGGTCGCCCACCCAGAAATCGGATCAGATGGCTTCCGTCGCGAATTATACGTTATCTTGAAATGTGGCAGGCCGAAAAGTATAGGATTAATCACAGTGTTAAGTGAGCGCGTGTTTGCGTAAGAGGCAGGCAACTTTTTCCACCTCCCACTATCAAAATCGTTTGTCTGTAAGGGTTTGGAACCAGAAATTGTCGTGAATCTCCCGATGATTTGTGTGTTTAAGCAAGAAGGAGCGAAGAAAACGTAAAATCTGATCGCATTTCCCTTCTTATTACTTCTTTCTTATTAAGTACCCCCCTTCTTGTCACCCTCAAAGTGGCGGATCAGGAATGGGTTCTGATACGCCATTATGGCAACTCAGGAGCCTTAGATTTTGTCTATTCAACCCACGCGCAGATTCGATTTTTAAGTATCTCAAGGCTTGGTTCTTTCCACCCTCGCAATTTGTCTCAGTGAGGCACTTTGGTTAGAGAGGCCCGCTTCATATCGGGGTGGTGAACCCCTTACCTTGATGAAGCAGACACGATCTACTCCTCTTCAGGCGGCGGTTCTCGTTTGGCAATCGCCTCCGTTCAAGCCCTGAGATTCTTTATTGTCAGCATTTAGAAAACGGCAAGGTCCAATCTACCAGACCCCCCAAAAATCGTGTCTGCAAACCCGCGCCCCATAAGGCTTTAAAAAGGCTAAATGCTGACATCTGTACCCCTCTTCCCGGCCCTGCATTTTCGCTGGTATGCCCGGTTCTTCTGTCTCCGGATTTTACCGGAGCACGCCGGGCACTTCATCTGCCGGTTTGACCGTTTAAGAAACGATTTTCCACAGGCGCATTTGCCGTAACCCGACATAACCCCAAGTTGCGGAGCATTAACGCTCGGCACGTTCTCTATGTGGCCAAGGACATTCCTTATAGGCATCATCGGTGCCCTTTCTCAGCTCCATCCAGCAATAGCTTTTAATTTTACCTTGTTTGGCTTCTCGTTTATCTCCGATCTGACAGAATCTTCGCCACCAGCAAGGACCTTCTATTTCGGCACAGTTTTGGAAACGGCTAAGGCATTCACATGAAAGCCCTAAAAATCCAGAAAGCCTGCGAAAAAGCTTTTGGGGCCGAACTAAAAGGCCCCTCACCCTAAAAACCCCCAAAGCGTTGTAAAGTGCGTGGCAGGGAAATTTAGAAGACCCCGCCCGTACTCGGTGTGTCCGCCCCCGGTCGGATTTCATTTTACTTAGACTCCGCCCATCTCACAGGACGGCCCACCATTCAGTGAAATGGCTTCTGCCGCCAAGATCATACATACCTAGCCTTGTTCTCTTCGATGAATCCCTCCAGGTCCTTCACATGAAAATACTGCTTCTTTCCACCAGGAAAACGGACAAAGGGAATATGCCCTTGCCACACCCTTTCCCTCAATGCCCAAGGCGATAAACCCAAGAACAGAGCGGCATCCTTCAGGCTCAAAAGTTGGGGCACAATTGGATTACTAATCCTCTGCGCCTCTTTTTTCTTTGTATTATCAGATACTTTCAAGCGCTGTGCCCATCCTTGTGCCCTGGTAATTCCCCTTTTCCTGTCACTCGGTTGGCCCCCTGGCTCTCAATCGTCCCTGCCCTTGACCCTTGCTCATCGTGCCCCAGGCCCTCAAGCATGCTTTTTCGGTTCGGACCCCATACCGGCGACATGGCGGACCCGCCCCCCTCGTCGCACCCGTAAAACTCGCTCTGAAATGTCCCGGCCATCTTTCTGAAATCATCCTATCCCCATTGAAACCATTGAATACATTGAACGGTGCCGCGAACCAATATCCAAAGCCATTCTAGCGTTCAACATGCCAAATTGAACGAATTGAACGATACTTAACTTTCACTCCACTCAACTCGTTCAACTCGTTCAACTCGTTCAATACGTTCAGTAGGTTCAGTGCGTTCAAGAATGTACTTACCTTCCTCAACCCTACTTACCAACCCGGACTCTACAAGCTTGGTAATGTGATAAAGTATTGAAGGCTTCTTTCTGCCGGTAGCATCGGAGAGAAATTTCAAAGACAATACTTGCAGCTTGTGAGTCTGAAAGACTTTCAGGATTGCGGCCCGTTCCTGGCTCATAATTGCGATTTGGGCATCCCCTAAGAGCGTCCAATCTCCTGTCGATTCCCGTTTAAGGGCGAGTTCCTGTTCCTCGATGTCGCGGCCCCTAACGTACAATACAGTTGTGCCAGCCCTGCGCTGAAGGATTAACCCGGTATCCGCCGCGCCGACTAAGCCTGTGGTTCCGCTGAGACAGTCAAGTGGATCTTCACTGGTCATTTTTCTAAGGTGGTGAATAACGATGATTGAAATACCCATCATATCGGCAAGGCTCTTGAATGCAGATATGGTCTGGTAATCCTGGTCGTAAAGCTGCTTATTGCTTCCCTTTCTGGACCGCATTGTCGCCAGAGTGTCTACGATCACCAGTGACACGTCTTTGTGATCTTCAAGCCATGCTTGCAGAAGAGGAATGCCGCCTTCGTCAATGCGCGGCCATTCATTTACAAAGTGAAGGTTTTCCGGCCAACAATCGCTTTGATAAAGCGCGGCCATCCTGTTTTGTAACCGGCTCGGTCTATCCTCAAGCGCCAAGTAAAGCACTCCGCGTTTGCCGACTTCGACTTTGCCTAAAGCCCTGCTGCCGCACGCGCACGCAAGCGCCAAGTTTGTAACCATAAAACTCTTACCGATTTTCGGCTTGCCGCCTAGCAGGGTAGTACCTTCGGGAAGTATCCCCTGGACTATCCAATCCGGCATTTTAAAGGTTCTGCCTTCCAATTCAAAAGCCGTGAAGGTCTTAGGCATTGGCGGGAGTTTGAGCGGATTTGCCTGTCTCTCTTTTTCCCAAGTATCTGGTTGTGCCTTGGCCTGGATTCTTGCTTTGTCGATCTGCTTCTTTAACCACTCGTCACGGTTGCCATTAATAGCTTTGAACTTCTGACCGATCTCGAAAGTATAGAAGACATAGAAAATCTGATCGTCACTAAGACCGACTTTCGCAAGGGCATTTAGCACGGCCCACATAGCGTCGGATCGGTCGCCTACCTCGATATGCTCATGGACGTATCGCTTGACTTTTTCTGGAATCCGAAGTTTCTCAATGTCCACCTTTGCCCATTCCGGCCTGTCCTTCGCGTACAATTCCAGAATGCAGGCGGGCAACTCTGCCGGTTCCATATCAGTAACGATGGTGTACCGTGTGCCACTTTCAGGATGAATGCTCCCTGGTGCGACTACTTGACCGCCATTCCCTTTAATGTCTAGGCCAAGGACAGGCTTCGCCTTACAGCCATAAACCTTTCCGTTCTTTGGATATTGATAGAGAGCATGGAAACCCTTCCGGCTGCCGTGTGTTCGTGTGACCGGCATATTCCAGCCGTGCCGCTTGCAGAAGGATTCAAACAGATCAGGATTGTCTATATCAACGGCGATGACTCCGCTTGCTGGACCACCACAAATCCCGGCATTTTCATGGGGCTTAAATGGTATCTCGGAGTACTTCCGTTTCTTATTGCAGTAGTCGGTCCATCCGGTGCCTTCTGCCGTGCTTGGGTCTTTTCCATTCAAACGGACAAGGGAGAACTGTTCGGCCAGTGCTTTGAAGAGTGAATGATCTGGTAGAGGTCTGTTCAATCCTTCATTGTTGATATTTCCGGCCATTCGGTTATCCTAGGTCATCACTTGGTTTCACTATGCGCCCATAGCTTTCATGACCGTCTTCTTTTTCGCGGCAATGAATGCTGCATCTCCTTTTTCCTTGGCGACTTCCGCCCGGAACAGATCCATATTCAGGCAACTCTCGATAGCGTCTCGGAGCTTCCCCTGGAGCAGGTTAACGGGGGCCGCGTCCAGTTCGGCGACGTGGACGCCATGCCGCGCTAAGAACTTTTTATAGTTGGGTGACGACGGTTTAGCCTCCAAATCGGATGGTAATCCGTGCTCCCGGACATCGGCCCCGGATAGTGCAACCTTGTGCGCTTTGACGTTGAGCAGTCCGAAGTCATCCCTCAATGACCTGGGGAAACTCGCCGCAATCTCTTCGCCATCCGGGTCAAAATCGCTGAGGATCAGGAGTATCAAACCATCCTTGCCCGATTGCCTGAACCTTTTAGCCATCTCCCATCGTGGCGTTAAACTGGAATAGCCTCGCCCTGTGGTGCATGGGATACAGTATTCGTCGGCGACGGCTTCTACGGGTTTCCTGATAGCGTTTTTCTCCACAAGGATCTCAATATGGTGCGCCTGCCCCCGGAGAAGATCCCTGGCATAATACCGGAGGAAGTGCTTCATCTCGGCTGCGATATAGGTCGCTGGATTCTGATATGTCGCGATAACCCTTATAGGCCTCGTTTCGTCCTCAATTGCTGTATGGGGAATGTCGCCGGTGAGCCTTGCCCGGAGAAGTAGGTTCGCCAATGCCTTATAGCTGCTCAGGTCGTTTTGATAAGCCGATTTGGGCTTCTTGTCATGTCTTAATGGGGGTTTGTTCAGCAGCAGGTAATGGACCCGCCTGACCGTCAACGGCCAGAATTCCTTCTCTGATTCAATGGCTTTTTGCGCTGCCCGGAGAAAGGCGAAGGTGGTGATCCGCGCCCGGCCTTTGTAACTGCCCAGGGCTACATTATCCTCGATATCAATGCGCCGCCGTTCAACCCTGTCGCTCAATAGGCGCTCGTATGCTTCCCCTGGGTTAATTTCCTGTATGGCCTCCCGGAGGCGCTCGGCATGGCTCTTGTCGCGCTGCTTGTTGTAAATCGCGAGTACACTAAGCCGCTCGTCGGCAGTCAGGTCGCCGAAATCAACATCATCGTCAACGAGACAGGGTACTGTCTCAAGACCCAGCCAACTGGCAGCGGCAAGGCGTCTGTGTCCTGAAAGCAGGACCCCATCAACCGATACATGGAGCGGTTCCCGGATTCCCTCTTCTTTGATCGACCAATAGAGCTTATTATCGTCGTCATTGGAATTGGGCGCGAAGCTATCATACAAAAGTCTGTTCTCAGGCGCCGGTATGATCTCGTTCAGGGAAAAATGGGATATGTCCTGTTTTTTCAATGCACGGCCTTCCTAAATCATCATCTGGTTTTATTGCTTGCCCCGGTCGCCCGCCGGGGTTTTTATTACCCGTTGCTCATCGCTCCGCCGGGTTCGAGCGCCACATTCACAGAAGACCTTTCACAATGCGCTTGGTCCAACAGTTCCCTTAATGAAGTTTCCAACTCTGCGGGCATTGCATCAATCCCGTTGAGAAATCGTGAAAGCTGCCCTTCGGATGGGCGTCCGCCGAGCAGTTTCCTCACCTGCCAGAGTCGATAAGATTTAAGGATTGAGACCTTTAAGGGGTGGGGCTTAATTTCAAGGGCTGTGGTGCACATAGGCTTTGCTCCTATCAGGGATTTTCATTAATCCTCGATCAGAAGCATAGACCCTCAAAACAATAACATCAACAACTAACTATCTGGAATTACTAGAAATATAGTGCATTAATTATGTTAGATTTTTTGCACAAAATAAGTGGCGGGTATTTATGGTATTTTTTGCTAAGGCTTGAAAGGACTGTTTTTGAGAAGTGATCTTAGTTCACGGATGCTTATCTTGTACTTGCAGCGGATCAAGTTAAGGGCAATTTCCTTGTGAGACCGCTTGCTCAAAACACCACCAGAAAGATATTGAATGTAGTCTGGAAACGCTTCTTCAAAGGCCACTCTTTTTTTTCGTAAGGTCAAGGACCTGCTTTTGTCCAAAAACAGTTTCAGCTTTCCTGCCAGCCAGTAGCATTCAACATCAATTCCCTTGGGTACTTCAGCCGGTCGGCCAGCGCCAATCCACGCAAGCGTCTTACCAACCTTTTCAAGCAGGCTTTTGGCATTGGACTTATCCACGTTTGCTGTTGAATCGCTGTGAAGGATTGCCTGCCAGGCTTTGATTCGTTCCCGAAATGGTTCATAAGCGAGATAATGAGGACTCTCTTTCAGACACTCGAAAAAGAGTTCATCTGTCAAAATCAAAGAGCCGTCGTCCAGATACTCTACGAGAGTTGAATCGACAGGATAGGGATTAATTATCTCGAAATGACCGTACGAAAGGGTTGGAATCTTTCCCTTTTGAGAGGCCTCAAGGATTTTCCTCTTTACCTCAAGTCGATCAAACCCCTGCTTATCCATAACCGCGCCTCCTGCAAGCGCCCTGCGGGGTGATCCAGAGGAAACCGGCCCAGGAATGCCGGCTTGTAGGGTGGCCTCCCTATCCTCTGGAAGTTGCGCTATTTGCTCAAAGACCGATGCACCTCATACATTACGATCATTGTTTGAAAGACTACTCGCCGGCCATCTTCCCAGTTAAGGGGTTCGCCTTCTTTCTGTGCTCCATGTTCTTGACGTTGGACCAACTCCGAGACTGCTGCCCAATAATTGAGAAGTTGCCTTAGAAAATCCGATTCCTTAGAGCCTAGAAGAGATGCCTTCTGTTTCAAAACGGCGGCAATCCTCGATATATCTTTTCCTTTATCCGAAATGTCAGTAATTTGGTGTTTCTTGACTAGAACGTCAGCAAATTCCTGGAGGGCTTCTCTGCAAAGGTGCCCGATGGTGGTGAACTGCTTTTCGGATTCGCTCTCCCAAAGTAACGATTCAGCTTGTGACCATTTCTCAAACGCTTTGGGGAAAACCTGCTTGAAATTGTTTGAAAATATATATCCTCTGATTTCCTCCTCCACTGCCTCGGCTGGTTGAACTATTGTTTTGAGTTCTCGGTAGTACTGAAGTGCGGTGGGTCTGATATGGAACATCGCGTTTCCTCGGCTGCTATGATAAGAGAGTCCGAGAAGACCCGCCTGAGCTAAAATTTCGGCGTCGGCTAGACTTCCGGTAACTTCGGCACCCCCTTCTGTATAATGGAATAGAGCGCCTTCAAAACCCATTCCCTCAGCTACAAAAAATTTGCCACGCGGCCTGTTAGGCGAGGACCTTTCGGCTTCTATCAACTTGCAAAGCAATTCTTTTTGTTCAGGTTCGAGCAGAATCTTATCCAGAAGCATCGGTTTCCTTTCTGCCGTAGCGCAGTTCTGGATGTCATTATCCAGATACCAAGCATCTTCCACCAGCGAATTGAAAAGTTCCTCCTGCTCTCGTGGCGAAAATTCCCCTTGCCAAACTTGGGCCGGGTCTAATTTATTCTCGCACCCCGGAATTTCGATTTCGTGTTGCCGAAGTTGCTCTCCATACTCTTGATCAGAAGGAGGTGATGAACGCGGGTCCGTCTGGCGTTCTTCCGGGGATTTAGCAAGCCAGTCCTGAATCCACTCGCGTTGATATCTCGCCCAACGAAGCTTGCCATAGATTTCACGCTGATCGTGTCTCGGAAGTATGCGTCCACAACCTGGAGGCTCAGTTGGGTCGGGGTATAATGAACTGTATTTTCGATAAGGAACGAGTTTGCCAGCTCGGACAAGCGCGAAAAGGCCGCTTCTTGTTAGATTATACGGAGGTAGTAATAAGTCCTTTCCTTGCAGCATTTCCGCCTCCCGCAGCGGTCCCGAACATTTTGAGGGGCAGGGCGCCGGGAAAACGCCTCTTCGCCTGGCCGGGCTATCCCATCAAATCGTGAATTCCCTTATACCATAAAAACAAATCCAAGAACCGGCTCATCACTGGGCGGGTTGTGGTCGCTTCTGGCCGTTTCCCCGCTCTTATCGCCATAGAACCCCTCCAGCATGCCACCAGGATCGACGATCTCGCCGGCGACCTGCAAAGGGGGGGCAGTGGGGAAATGGAATGCGAAAAAACCGGCCTCGAAACATTCATAAGAGGCACACGCGGTTTGGCCCCATCCAGCCCCCAAAATGAGGTCACGGGTGGTGGGAGGCTCAGTATATACCCGATCACCCTATCAGTTCGGGTCACCGCAAATGCCCACGGGCGGCTTCTGATACCAAGTTGCACTCAAGTTGATAGTTTTTAAGACCCCAAAAGAGCGGACGAATGTTTCCCCTCAATCTCCATGCCACCGTGAGCCGCGAAGCGGCGATGGGGGCGCGTACAATTTGGCGAGACACGAATGCCAGATTGCCCGGCGCCGTACCGAAGGTGGTGTGGGGGGCGCAGCTCCCCGCGGTTTTGAACGCTTTTAATACTCTCTTGAGCGCAACTTCGTATGAGTGGCTTCACTGCATAGTGACGTGACCGAGAATAATTTTCTTTTTGGAACAAAATATGGTAGGAACGCGCTTGAATTACCTTCACATAAGATTTGGGTTAAGCCGATACTTATGTTGTGGTGAGAGATTCGGCGCGCCTCCGTTCCACCAACCGAGTAGAAATGAGAATCGCTGACCTTATTAGATACATTGCTTGGTATGCTACTCAGCGTGATATGAAACTCACCACGGTGCGTGTGGTGAAATTTGTTTACTTGGCTGACCTGTACTTCGCTCGCAGTGCCGACGGCAAGACCCTCACTGGCTGCCCCTGGAGATTCGTTCATTTTGGACCTTATTGCTCTGAAGTCATGGCGGAGTTGAAACAGGCTTCCCAGATCGGGATGGTCGAGGAAGATCGACGCCAAAGCAAGTTCAACGACGAAGACTATTTCTTGTACACCTGCCACGATCAGGAAGCTGAACAGGTCGAGGCTCAGATTCCCACCTCCGTGTTATATCCATTACGTGAAAGCATAAGACTGTTTGGAGACGATACTCAGGCACTCCTTGATCATGTGTATTTTGAAACCGAACCAATGGAGGGGGTGAGAAAGGGCGACTTATTGGATTTTTCCAAAGCTAGACAAAAGACTGTTTGGAAGCCCGCCATCATCCCCAAACTGCCGAAACAGAAGATCGAAGAGGCGAGGAAGCATATCGAGCGTTTAATTGAAAAGATGGAGAAAGACCGCGCCAGCATTGAAAATGATAACACCCTTTACCCCGAACCTTTGGACGAAACACATGTCAAAGCACTCGAAATCATGGATGGTGAGGGAATTTCTGAGGGGCTGACCGGAACTGCGGAGATCATTCCTGAATGAGCATCCTCGATCTGTATTCTCCAGATCAGTACTTCTTACCGATTAAGACCGGCGAGTGGGCACCAGGACAATTTTGCTGGATCATTGTTCCCAATATTGAAGAAATTCCGAAGATTCTTGATGTCGAAAGAAGCAGGCCGGAAGAGCATGCGGAAGCCAACTTTAAAATAAGGCAGGCCAAAGCCGCCAATGATTTTAAGAAGCCCGACCGAATCCTCCCGCTTCTTTACCTCGATTTACGCACCAGTGAGGAATTATTAGTTCAAAGAGCCAAAAAGAGACCTGGGGTCATTCTGAATTTCCCTTTGGAGCGGGATCCTAAATTGATCGCAGTTCTGTCACCTGGGCAGAGGCATCAGCATGACAGAAGTTTATTTGTAGTCCCCTGCTACGGAACCGACAATGAAGAACGTAGAGGCGGGTTCATTCCCGAAATATGCCACCGCGCGCAGTATTTCATACATCGGCGCTATTTCTATATCCCGGATTATCCGAAACTAAAGATAAAAGAAGGGGTTTTGAGATTCGACAGAATCCAGACCGTAACTGGTAGGCATCCAGCAGCCATTGTCCCAATGGACTATGCTTTCTCAAAAGAAATCTTCGCAATTTTCAGGGCCATGTTCTTCTACTGTGTCACTGGAGAACAAGACCCTGATTTTTTGGCTATCAGGGACCTTCTGGTTGAGCATTATCAGAAGCACGTTAGTCCACCATCACCAATCACCAAATCCTAACCTCCTCAACCAAATCTTTCACCTTGAAAGGGCCAGGTTGACCGGGCCGCCTATTGCGCCGACCGTGCCGCATATCCGGAACCGCGCCGGATCATGGCGAGGCCCAAGCTACGCCCAGCAGCCGATCCACGCTAAGCCGGTTAGGTCGATAAGCATGAATGCCAAAATGGCGAAGGATTATAGAGCATTCAAAGCGGTGGGGTTGCTGCACGAGTGGCGCAAGAAGTGGGCGGCGTATTTGCCGGAGCCGGACTGACGCCACGCTAGGTAGAGCGCGTGGACAATCACACGAGTAAACTGCAACGAGCTCGACGAGAGACGGCGTTATTTCGTTAAGAGTTCCGTCACCGCCGTAAAAGTTCTCGTCCTGCAAATGTGAAGCCCTTGGCTTCCGCCACATCTACGTAGTCCACTAATGAGGTGTCGCCGAGGCTTTTGAACATGAGCGTGCGTTCTGGCTCCAAGCGACTGAACGCCTGCGCGCGTTCGGTCAATGCCGAAATGCCGACCTCACCGCTATTAAGAAGTCGAATTTCAAAATCCTGCATCTTTCTCTCTCCCTTGTCTCAAATGATTTTTTAACTAATATACTCAGTCCCCCTTTTTTTCAATTCAAGCATGGGACAATTATAAATTATTTTGTCTCGTGTATGGCTCCAAAGTTGACGCGCCGCGAGGGCGCGGCGCGAAAATGGTTGCGCGATGCAGGGGCTCAACCGCAACGCCCCTAACGGGCCTCGTCCCACACACGGTACACTGTCAGCGAGCAAAAAACAGGGGGGCGAAAGACAAAATACATTTGACGAACAAGCGCGACAAACACGACAATGGCAGCAAGTTCCAGCGCGAGGGCGAGTGATTTTCTGGATTTTTATGGGGGGAAAGAATATGCCGAAAATGACCACAGCAATAGTAAAGGAAAATGGCGAAACTGTTAATATTGATAAAGCCTTAGATTGGACTGACAGAGGTTATCTTTGTTTTGAATGCAAAGAACCTGTTAAGCCGTTTAATGCAAGCGCCTACGGGGCGGCTCATTTTGAACACGAAAAAAGAAATTCCAACTGCTCTCTAAGTGATAAACGATGATCTGCTGTTGGATTCTAAGTGAATCAAATCAGGGCCTGAATCTCGCAATCTCATTCCGAGTGCCCCTCTTCCTCATGTCTTAGAAATGTCACCTCAAACGCTTTACATTGTCGAAACTGCTGGAGCCGGTTCGCAAAGGTGAAGCAATCGTTCATCTCATAATGCTGGAAGATATCGAGTCCACGGTCCATGAGAATTTTCCAGCCATTGTCCGTTACGATATGGCGAGCGTGGATGCTGTTGCTTCCATCGAACTCCCATGTGAAGCTGATGCCAACGGTCGAGCAGGATTCCTTGATTTTCTCCAAATGCTCCTTCTGTTGGACGCTTTTGAACTCATCCTCAAGGGTAATGAGGTGAACCGATATCTCTTCTTCCTTCGGCTTGGTCTTGACTATTGTCTCAAGCAGTTCCATGAGATTGCGAATCTGAAAAAACAGCCGTATGTAAGGATCTGTAATCGTTATCCTGGTTGCGCCTTTCAAATACGGCCCAAGAAGAGCCTCGAAGGATATGCCTCGCTGGTTCTCCTGATATGTTAGGTGCTGTTCTTTGAGGGATGGGATTGCAGAGGTGTTGAGCAGTGAGGCATCCTCAGAGGTAATACTTCCTTCACTTGATCCGAGCGCATCATCCCCACCAGAATCTTCGATCAGCGTCTTGTGGTAGTAATGCGGGTACTCGTCTTCTTCCAGAGTCCTAAGAGTACGGATCTGCCCTGACTTGCCAGTGTAGGCGAATCGAACCTCGGCGTAGGTCGAATCAATACGCATCAACTGATCCTTAACGCGCTTGCGACCCTCGATTGCGAATCTGAGGATCTCTTCGATCTCTTCCGGTAATGCCTCTCCATGGGGGAACAATATTTTGATCAAGCCCGAGAAAGTCTTATTTATGCCATCGCGGTCTCGGGTAGAAATGTCTGTGGATAATGCGAAGTGATCTTTGTAGCGGTCAGAGTAATCATGGTTTCTCAGTGCTCGTAGAACTTCTGCAAGGTAATCGACCACAAACCCGTACCCATTGGAGAACATCTCTCCACGGATGATGTCCACCTCCCAGCCGGGAATGTAAAAATGGAGGCGGTCAAGAAATGCCGAATCGTGGTATTTATCGGGAAGTTCATCGAAGAGATCGGTGTGTTTCAGCATATAGGGAACGGTGTGCTGCGTGTTTCCTACGAACACCATGGAGGCTTCGGCTCCGAGTGTTTCAACCCCTCGCGAGAAGGATTTGTTGGCCATGTAGTTTTTCATGATGTCAACCAGCGCATTGTCAACTCGCTTTTGCTGGCCCGCAAATTCATCGAAGGCAACGACATCCCAATAGCCGACCAGGCCTATTTTCCCCGATGAGTTATTCACAAAAAGCTTTGGAACCGTCACTTCTCCGCCTGAGATCAGGATTCCGTGGGGTGAAAATTCAGAGTAAATATGGGACTTTCCCGTGCCCTTCGGGCCAAGCTCAATCAGGTTGTAATTCCGCTCGCAAAAGGGAATCAGCCGGATTAGCTGGCTGAGCTTGCTTCTTTTGCCAAAGAACTCCGGATTGAACCCAATGCTTCGCATGAGCAGGTCAATCCATTCGTCGGTGCTGAATTGTCTTCTGGCATCCACATATACCTCAAAGTCAAAATGCGAAAGCTGGATGGGTTTTAGAGAAGAGAGAATCCAGGGGCACCTACTTTTGTCTTCTGTGAATTCGTATTCTATATCCGCGATACACCAGACACCACTGACCAGGAGTCTAGGGTGAGCTTTAATGGTTCCCGAATCGACCAGCACCCTTTTGATTCCAAGATTGCCAAATTCGGCTTCATATACATCCGCTTTGTCATTCAGGACCACGCTGATCTTATCGATCACCTTGTGGCGACCTTTCTCCCGAATGGTGGAACGGACCAATCCTGCTTCGCTCCGGTGTACATAGTGTTTTCTTAGGATCTCTTTGACTGTCTCGATTCCAGACTGGATGGTGGCCTCATCGTTCGTTGCGCAATACTGCCCCAGCAGGTATTCGAGAACGTAGGTAGGAACAATTGCATTTCCCTTTACGGTCTTGACCAGATCCTTGCGGACAACGAGACCTGGGAAATGCGTGTTTATTTTTTGGTCAAGTCCGTTCATGGTTCACCTGCCCTTTAGAAATCGAAATCACTGGTAAATGACCTTCGCATCATATACCGCACCGACTTGTACTCTCGGTAATGTGATGTTCCGGTAAGCTTCTCATCCAACCGCAGGATAACCTCCTGACCATTTGCCGCATCTGCTTTTCTAGTCAATACAAACCGGACTTGCAACTCACGTTCCCTCGGATTTTCTGAAGTGAGATTAAAAGTGAGTTCGTGGCAATCCGAGATCAACTCGCCCGCTTGGGTATAAATACCTGCCCTCAGGTTCCTCGGCTGAACCTTCTCGGTGACCGGCTGTGCCTGGTAGAGAGCCACTCCTAACTGGCCCGAGGTAATAATCGAGCTAGAACCGCGCAGAATATCGACTTCAATCGCAGATATGTCGCTCTGCCGTTTCTTATTAATCCGGATAACGGGAATGACCACTTCTTGCAGCGAAGCTCCGCCATGCACAAAGCGACTGCCTGCCCCCTTGAGACGCAGACGATTGATGGATTTTGGAATCTGGACTTCCATGTTGCCGCTGAGTCCCAACCCTGGAGACATGAATTTCCTCAGGCTGGGATTTTCCTTCAGGCCTCTTCCCAGCACAAAGCGTCTGTCGCGAAACAAAATATCTTCGCCTTCGGGATCGACTCCCAAGAAGTCGCTCTCATCAATGGCTCGGTTCTGGAAGATAAAACCGTGGTCGGAAGTGACCAGAAGATTACTGGCATTTGCCCCGGTAAGCTTTTTGACCAGTCGGATGAGATCCTGAAGTGTTTCTTCGACTGCTTCGAATACTCGTTCCTCGGATTCGCGCTTATCGCCAACGGCATCGATATGGTTGTGATAGATGTAGACGACATCGTGATCGCGAATGAGAGCCCGGCAGTCTTCCTTATTCAAGGCCATCAACTCTTCCGCCTTGATCGCAGTCATTCTGTACTGGGTAGCCTGACCAAGTATCTTGGTGCGGTTGGCGGTTCCCTTAGAGCTTTGTCCATCAAGCAGAACCATTCCCGATTCGTCATCAGCCAATGCCAATTCTTTGTTTGGTAACAGGGCGGCCATCCCCATTTGGGTATAGCTCGGCAGCATGGCTAATGAAGGTTCTAGGGTGGCCTCAAATCGATCCTCCTGACGCATGAGGCTCAAAAACTCATCGCCTATCTCATAGCGGAGCGCATCAGAGATGATAACGTGGACCTTTTTCTCCTTTCTTAGGAAAGGGCTCACCCAGCATTCAAAAAAGTGCTTCTGTAACGAAATGGGTGTTGCATCCCATTGGGTTGCACCGTCCACAAAAGATTGCCAGCGGTCGTTGATCTTTAGGAGATAATTGTTGGAATAAAGGTTCTCCATCTGATCGGTCAGAAGCTCCATCAGTGAGGACTGCCCGGAGCATCGGACATGGTAGGTGAACTTGCGGTAAAGCTGGTCCAACTTGAACCAGAAGCGGCTGTACCGCTCGATACCATCGACCATGGATTCCATGGCAAGGTTGGCTTCATCGAGTGTGTGGATGAACTGAACCGCATAATCAACCGAATCATACAGATGCCGGAATTCGTTATACCAGTGTCCCTGTCGTCTCTGTCGGACCCAGAGGGCGACATCACCGGCTGAAACCGTTCTTGCTACAACACTTCTCACAAGATCGCTGATGATCTTCTGATCGATCAGCCTGAAATAATCCAGTTCGATGAGATCTCGAAAGTCGCGCTTGTCGAGATCCTGCTCAATGTTCAAAATTTCTGCGCATTCACCTGATATAGTCTCAAAAACTGCTTCATACTGACGACTGTCCTTCCAACGCTTAAGGAAGACCAAAGCATCACCCGCCAGGCGAACTTGGCCATCCGTTCCCATTCCGTAACAGGATTTGAACAGTTCAATCGCAAAATCCCGAATGCCCGGTGTGTCGGAACTGTATCCATAGCAGCGGTTCATTTGCTCCCAGAGGAATGCGTCAAGGCCGCAGCGGGCTACAAGTTTGAACTTTTCATCACGGTTTTCCGCCATTTCTGCCAGCAGGTTTTCCAGTATGTTATCCATGCGTGGTTCTGAAGCCGTACAAACGCCCAGCGTCTTCATCCGGATCATTCCAGGTGTGTCGTCGGCTTTAAGTAAACGCTTCAAAGCGTCTTTGCGTTTGATCGCCTGGAAGAATTCGGCATGAGCCTGAACCACATCGGAAAACTCAAGCCCCAGTTCCATTTCACTCAACCAGATCGCTATCTGATCCGTGCGAAACTCTCCCTGGGCCAACTGGACATCCAGCAGCCAGTTTTCCAGGTCATCCGGTTGAGGCCCCTCACGGTATAGCAGGAACTTATTCTCCGGTTGCTCTCGCAGCATGCGGTGTTTTACGCCGAACTCGTTATTAGTCAGCTCGATTTTTTCAACTCCGGCCATGTCTAGGGACTCGAAATCACTGCGCAGTTCACGCTTAGCGTCGTACCAGAAGACGATGCGGTGACATTCAAAAAGTCGGGTTAGAGCTTGGGCGATTCTCGATTCCATCGTGCTTTTCTTCCTATAAGGCTTTGAGTAGATTCTTCAGTAGCCGTGCGCGAGCTTCGATGAATTCCTTAAACGCAGAAAATGTCAGGTCGGTGCCCGGATCAATATTGAGGTCCGTTATCCGTGGGCCATTGGGGCTATCGACCCAATCTATGAGGGACATGTCCTGTTTAGAGCGATTTTTTGAACTGTCCAGCAATTGTAGGTTAACGACACTGTTCCAGTTTTCCTCATTCTCATAAAAGCTGCGCAATTGAAAGTCGCTCTTCAGGAAATCACAAGCATCCAACCGCTCGTTGGTGAATGCGGCGGCGGGGTGGAGATGGTCTATGTCAAGCGACCGCGTGTAGTCAAGGTCCGGAGAAAGCAGAGATATGATCAGAAAACACGAACCGTCCTCTTTTTGTGTTGTTAATAGACGATCGATGTAATCATCATCGAAGTCAAGACTCTTGGGAGTACCTCGGTAGACGTCAGCGATAGCAGTCAACGGGAATACAGTGCCGCCCAAATTTGCTTTGATCGTTTCGCGCAGCTTGGTCAAGACCGCATCACCTTGCCCCCCGAACACCCCTTTAAGTAACGATCTAGCGAGCCACTTCCGGATAACCTTTCGCTCTTGAGCGTGATAAGCTAAATTGTTGATGCTCTTAAAAAGACCTTGCTCCCCAACCGCCGTATTTCGATTCTTGTGGAATAAATAACAAGCAATGGGAATAACAGCATTCTTGGCTCGTAATGTGTCATCCCTAAAACCAAGATCATGTACCAACCGGAAGGTTTCTATGAGACATACTCTGATGTCGTCCCACTTCCGCTCAATTTCTTCAACCTGTCCGGAAGAGAAATTACTGACTCGGAAACGCACATTTGCATCAGTCAGCATTAATGATGCCTTGAGCACGAAATCGCGATTAATGATAAAGCCCATCCGCTGATCAACCCGAGCGGATTCGATCAAGCGGTCGATCTGCTCTCGCGCATCGTTTTTCCAGTTAGCCACGGCTATCGACATCAGGAGCTCGGAAAAAGACAGGGGGGTACCACCATGGTTGGTGCGAATGAAGATGTCCAAAACATGGTCCATCTCCTGGTTGTTCTCCTTATAGTAGTGGATCAACCTGTCTATTCGGATTGCAAAATATAGGCGGGTTAGTGCCTTGAAGGCATAGGCGTTCCCATCCAACCCTTGCTGCTCAAGATATTCCGTGACGACTTGCAGCACGTCAGCCGGGATCGAAACGGACTTCATAGTCAAAACATCTCCGACTTCAAACCACCATTGATCCGCTTTCCCTTGAGCCGATTTATACTCGTCCACTGTGAGAAAGCGAAAATCGTAGGCCATCATCTCTTCATTTTCTACGTCGGGCGCTTTGGCAATCAAATTCAGATAGAGTTTTCGTTTGGGCAAAATTGCTTCATCCCAGACGGAAGGCCACCACTTTCGCGGCATCTTGTATGCGTAAGTTCCCTTAAGCCCGATATAAAGAGAATTGAGGCGCTGCTGACCATCAATCACGGCCATAAACCCATCGTCATCGGCACAATGCCCTTTGGTATCGAAGTCGCGATTGTTCTCTTCGAAACGCTCGCAGTAATGCTCCATGAACTGGTAG
Source organism: Syntrophobacteraceae bacterium (assembly GCA_049520035.1). Lineage (GTDB taxonomy): Bacteria > Desulfobacterota > Syntrophobacteria > Syntrophobacterales > Syntrophobacteraceae > SbD1. Next base: position 39,792 of record JBEKQE010000016.1, read on the forward strand.
AAGCGAAATCCTTTTCTAATCTCTGGTGAGGTCACTTGCCAAAACATGAACGTATTGATGGGATACCCGCGCATGATGGAATCGAATAGGACGCAAATCTGCGAGCAATCCCAGATGAACTTGCGTTGAATGGCCGGCAACAGGTACTTGCGGCAATCGATATTCTTGATTGCCTCCTGAATCATAATGGGATGTTGGTATTCGCCAGGCAAATTTATTCCTCCTCTTTCGCCTCCATACCTGAGATCTTTTTGAGTGCATCACCGAATTTGATGTAATTGACCTTCACCCCGTCATCGAGATCGATTTCCACCTGTTCGCTCGCTAAGGGATAGAGCACGTCGCGTTCGTAGTCTACGAGTTCCTTGTTTATCTTGCTGAGTTGCTCAATTTCCTTGAGGGCCTTGGTCTTTTCACTTTGAGAGGCGGAACTGCTGATGCTCACCTGTTCCAGGTGGTTCTTGCGTGCAACCAACTTGGCGCGAAACTCGCGGAGATAGTCGTTCAACACCACACTCACAGTATCCGAGCGGTAGCGATGCATGTAGATAAGCGCATTGAAGGTGCCTTTTGGGCTGGAGAAGAGCCAGTAGATGGGCCGTTTTTTGTACCGCTTCACGTGGTCATTGTAAAAGTCCTTGAGGAAGTACTTTAGGATATCCTTACCTATCGCATCCTCAATGAACTTGAGGTTGTCATCGTAATGATCCTCGCCGAAGGTGACACGAAGAAACTTGTGGAACTGCCCGGAGATGTCGTTGGGAAACCAGTCGCCTTCGAGCATGGGGATGACGTTGTCTTTGTCTGCTGGGAAAGTAGGATTGGGAATTTGCTTCAGATAGTCTTCAGTGGTCTCGCCTTGGTTCGCAAGAATGAGGCCCGGCTTGTCCAGCGAGTAGCGTCCAAACAGGCAGCCGACGGCATAGGAGATGAACTCCTTCATTGTATCTGCCAGTAGTAATGATTCCAGTTTCTCTTCGCTCTTGTTGTTGCCGTATCGGTGGTATGGGTTGCAGGTCAGCGTGATTTCGGAAAGCGGTACCTCAGAGGTAAGTTCATCGTGCAAATCGTACGTTTCGATGAAAATGTGGTTGTTCTCTTCTTCCAGACGCTGCATCTCCAGCGCAACCTCCTGCCAGTGAGCACGGAGTTTCTGGTAGGTGGTCTTCAGGGTTGGTTGCAAGTAACCGGTTTGTAACAGCGGCAAGTTTGTGAAGTCCCAGGAGGTTTCGTAGGCGTCCCAGTCGGATTGCGCCAGATTGACGCAGCGTTCACCTACATGATGTGAGCCCTCAGCATGGCAATATGGCAACCTGCCGACGGGTCCCTCATGGAAATCGAGAGTGGGAGAAAGCGCCAACAGCAAACGGTTTACTATTTTAGTATTCGAAAAGGCAAGTACCGAGTAGATGTCTCGCTGCTTTGGGAAGCACATAGCCCCCTTGGTTTCGAACATAGTCCCACGTGGTGATAGCCTCATCGAAAGACTAGCGATAGAAATTGCTGACCAAGTGAGCCCAGCGCGAAAATAGGATGACTCATTTTGAGGCCGAGATCTCAGTCGCCCATTATCTCCGAATATGTTCTTGATTTCTTCTCCTGCGTTCTCCCAGTTTACGACGATGCTATTGTTTCCGAACCATTTTCTAAACTCACCACCTTTATTACATGGGTACCACCTCTCTGAACGATGCGTAGTCTCTTCTGAGCTTTCGCAATCAAACCCAATGCGATCGAAACTGGGTTCTTGCCAAAGGCGAAGGAAGCGGTCGTTGTTTCCCGTCGCGAGGCCTTGTTTTGTCGGCGCTACAGATGAGAGCGGTGGAAGTCGCTCAAACACGTCGAAAACTCGGTCGCTCAGCCAATAAGCGATGGGTTGCCCTGGAATTTTTAAGAAGCCGCGTTGAGGAACTACAAACCAGCCATAGTCCTTACGAAGAAAAAGGTCCCGGATCTCTTCTGGATGGCGAACAAGTGAATATTTCTCGAAAAGTCGGCGGTACACGCCAGTGGTCGTGAATCTTGCTTCGGCGTTTGCGATGACGAAAGCGACACTTCCGAAGTCTGCACCGAAGATCCCTCGTCCAAGATGCAGCATCGACTGGATTGTGTTGTCTTTCAGGAGCCTGAAGCGGAGTTTTTCAAAAGAGCTGAGGAACATCCAAGACGGAAGGTTAATCATACCCCATATGCCTTGGGGTTGTACTAAGCCCTGCGCCCGTTCCATAAAACAAGTCATTAAGTCTGATTTGCTGTTGGGATAGTGCTCTTTAGCCCAAGCGCCAAGCCTTTCATTCATCCCCTTTCCACCCATATAAGGCGGGTTAGCAACCACCACATGGTATTTCGGGCTTAGGAAGTCGGCTTGCCTGAGGATTTTCAGCACCCTTTCGTGGATGTGCTGCAAGTACATATTCTCAGCAACCTTCTTTGACTCGGCTAGGCTCAGGATGTCCTTCACATTTCTTAGAGCAGGCCGGATCAGGGAGCCGAAGTTGTCGGCTTCTTCAAACTGATGCAGGGTGGGCTGCAGGTCAGTTGTGAACAGGTTGCGCCCGACGGCATCCATGTAGTCCTTGATCTCGGCTTCCTTAAAACGGACGTTTTCCAGCACGCAGATGTTGGGCTGCACCAGCCTGCGCAAAAAACGACGATACTTGCTCTGCGCCTTCATCGTCAACGCGAAGGCAGCCAACTCTCCGGCCCGTTCATCGATCTCGGTGCCGTAGAGGTTATGCGTCAGGATCTTTCCTGGAATCTCTGACGGTTCATAGCCTTCCTCCTCGTAGATGGCATGGAGCAAATCGAAAGCGTAGACCAGCATGTGCCCCGAGCCGCAGGCAGGATCGCAGACCTTGATCTCTTCTGGTGAATTGATTTTCAGGAAGTCGGTCCCAGGTTCCTCCGGCTTGATGTAGTAGTCCATCTGCTCCATTAGCCGGGAATTGGGCCGATTAAGCATCCATAGACGGCCAAGGGAGTTTTCCACCAAGTAGCGAACGATCCAGTGAGGCGTAAACAGTTGGGTAGCGGCGGGAATGTTTTCCGGGGTGATTTTTTTGTTTCTTTTGAGCCCCTCAAACACCTCATCCTTTTTCTCAGAGATGTAAAACTGGTATAGCCAGCCGATTACCTCGACATCTTCACAGGCATTAGGGGTCAAGGCTTCGCGCGTGTAAGCGAGAATGGAATTGCCCGAGAGCAGATCATCGGGCATTAATAGTTCGGTATAGTCGGCGATTCTTTCAAAAAGGAAGGGCATGATCTTATTGTAATGATTGCAGGCGGCAACGATCAGCAGTCGATAGACTTCCGACTGCGGGTCGCTGCTCGGTGCCTTACCGCTCAACAGAGAGAAGACTTTTTCTCTTATCTTTTCTGGAACAATACTCTCATCGATATGGCCCATTTTTGCTTCAGCGAGGATTTCGGGCTGGGACTGACCCTCGGCCGGCGATACCACGCCGATACGGGTGTAGCGGTTCACATCCATAAAGCGCAGGGCGCAGAAACGATTGAACCAGATGTAGGCAATCCGCTCGATGATTTGGTCTCTGGAGCTTTCCTGTATCTTTTTCTTCAGTTCCTGAACTGCTTTCGGATTCTCTCGCCACGCAGCACTATCCACGGCGAGAACCAGCTCCAATTTTGCCGACACCTGTTCGATCAGATGTCGCCGTGCGTATTGGGCAAATTTCTTCAGCTTCGATGTGTCCATCAATAATCCTTTTAAACCACGGAATACGCAGACAGCCGTCTAGATCTGTATCCGTTTTCCTTCACGGATCTCTTTCAGCAGAGCCTCTCGCATGGAATCGAGGTAGCGATCAACATCCGATTCATCTGCCAGGTATGGTTTGTCGAACGTCACCTGGATAGAGCGGCTTAGGACCATTTTGATAGGCGGTTTAGTGTGAGTAGCGTCGTTCGTCTTTGAGCCAATATTTGTCGGTGTCTTTGACTCCGGCTGAGCCCAGGCAGACATTTGCGCCAGCAACTTCGTGTATTCATGTTCCTCGAATCGCCTCAATGTGTCGCGGATTACCGCAATCAGCTTTTGCCGTTGAATTGTTTCAATGAAGCTTTCAAAGGGCTTGATAAGCTGCGACTGCTGATCGGGAGACAGTAGCGCGAACTCATCCGTAGCCTGTAGCCTTTCTTTCAGGGCTGTTGCCGAAGATCTGGCTGCGGATATCTCTTTGTCAATCTCCTGGGCAAGCTTTGCTTGCAGAGTGTCCACTGTCATCTTCACCTGCTGCATCCGATTGCCCTTGAAACACTCAGGATTAACGAGCACAGCCTGAACCTGGGCTGCTTCGTCGCCCTCAAGATCGGCGAAGTTGGGCTCCTGGATCTGAACGAATTTACGGGCCGCCTCAAAGACACCTTTCTGCGGACCGCCCATGAATTTGCGAATCGGATCGAGCACCTTCTCCTTCAGATCAAGGAGATCGTCTTTCCGCTGCAACAGTTCAGTGAGATACCAGGTGTAAGGCTTCCCAGTCAGATCTTTCAGCCTTTCAAGTGCCGGGGCAAGAGTGCTAAGGAAAGGATACTGAGCCGATTGGGCAGCCAGTAGGGTAAGCTGATGTACCAACTCCTGGAGTGCGGCTCCTGTTTCCTTACCCAGTGCTTTCGCTTCATTGGAGCGGGGTGGGGAGTCAAAAAAATCTTCAAAGAATTCCTTCAGGCCGCGAACCTGAGTGGCCGTGAAATCAACTTGAGGGTCCAGAACCACATTGGCATGTCCATGGGTATTGCGCAATGCACGCTCCAGTTCATCGCCTTCGAGGATGTTTCCGTCTGCACGCACTTCGATTTTTCCTCGCGCACAGAGCTTGGCAAGCGTGCAAAGAATTGCGGCATAGTACCATCCGTAGGGCTTACGCTCGAATCTTTCGAGGAGCATTTTGATGGTAGTCCGAACTCCTCCACGACTGTTGCCCTGGATAAATGCCAGAACTTCTTGTTCGGACTCGGAGAGCGAAGCCGGGTCATTACCGAAGAGGTTCATCTGCGCACTATCGAGACATTTTGCGACATCGTTTTCAGTGTAGTTGATCCCTCGGAGCATCCTGAGGTTCGAATAGGCGCGAAGAATCAGGTCGTGGAAGCCACGAGTAATACGCGAGACCGGATCTTCATCGCCGATCTCTATTTCGCCTCCTGCAACGAACAATTTAGCCTTGCCGAGAAGACCACGGATATGCTGCTGAAGTTCGGAATAACGCTCTCGGTTCTGAAAGCCTTTATCGGTGAGAATCCGCTTAACGACATCCTGCTGAGTTATGGAAACATTCTATCGGGGCCGGTGAGAAAGCGAGCCATTTTGATCGGCCAGAAGGCAGGCCAGCGTTTCCGGTTTAAAGTCAGGCCAATTTTCTTTCAGATCTTCTTCACTTCGCATGCGCGAAATCCTTT
>JBEKQE010000017.1:0-72692 GCA_049520035.1 Syntrophobacteraceae bacterium
TATCGGGGACCGTGTTCAAAAAAATTGCCCCCGTTGTGCTGCGCCTCTACGAACAGATGCCTGAGCCCAAGTGGGTAATCTCCATGGGTTCGTGCTCGAATTCGGGCGGCATGTATGACGTATACAGCGTAGTGCAGGGGGTTGACCAGATCATTCCCGTCGATGTGTACGTTCCGGGGTGTCCGCCGCGTCCCGAGGCCCTTCTCGAAGGACTCGTCATCTTGCAGGAAAAGATCGTCTCCACCGAGAAGCCGAGCAGGAAAATATTTCATTTGGAAGGCGGAACCCAGGGGACGGACAGGCCAATTCTCGAAGTTGGGGTGACCAAATCCAGGGACTCGCGTGGTCCCGGCTATGAGGGCGTATCGATCAGGGGCAGTTCGGTGCTGCCGGGACAGCCGCAGCAGTGGGGCAGCAGATCTGACATAATGTGGGCGCCTCCCGCCCGCAGCATCAAGCTATCGGATGGCGACCTGTCGGTTGCCGCAGAGCTGCGGGAGCGGTTTGGGGACAGAGTGCGCCAGGAACCTCATACATCGGATATGCTTACCTTCCAGGTTGACCGGGAGAGCGTAAAGGAGGTCCTGCGTTTCCTGAAACACGAATCGAAACCGAAATACAAACGGCTCGACGACCTCACCGCAATCGACGAATCCGCCAGAAGAGACCGAATCTGGAACAAAAGTTTTGCCGAGGCGATTACTGACGCAGGGGCCGCCGAGTCCTACTCACAGAAAGTGAAGCAGCCCTATCCCGATTTTACACTGGTCTATCAACTGCTCTCCTTCGACACGGCCAGCCGCGTGAGGATAAAATCCGGATTGAGCGGCGCATATCCGGCTGCCGGATCGCTCACCGATATCTGGCCTTCCGCCAACTGGTACGAGCGCGAAGTATTCGACATGTTCGGCATCCGCTTCGAGGGTCATCCCAACCTCAGGAGGATACTGATGCCCGAATGGTGGGAAGGCCATCCGCTAAGGAAAGACTACCCCGGCCGGGCAACGGAGATGCCTCCGTATACCTTTGCCGACGCCCGGATGCGCCAGCCTATGGATGCCTGGGAAGTTGCGGCCCTTGACAATAAAGCGCCCTCCGGAAAACGGGAGTTCCTCCTCAATATCGGGCCGCACCACGTGAGCACTCACGGCCTTTTGCGCTGTATTGCCGCTCTTGAGGGAGAAGAGATCAGGGAGCTTGACCTGGAGATCGGCTATCATCACCGTGCGGCTGAAAAACTGGGCGAGCGGCAGAGCTGGCATCAATATATCCCTTACACGGACCGCAATGATTACCTGGGGGGCAGTTGCAATGAGCTTTCATACGTAACGGCGGTGGAGACGCTTGCAGACATCCGGGTCCCGGAGCGGGCGCAGGCGATTCGTGTCATGCTGGCCGAGCTGTACCGGCTTAGTAATCATCTCGTTTTCTTTGGGACCTTCGCACAAGATGTGGGGGCAATGACGCCGAATTTTTATACTTTTGCCGAACGGGAGATGGTCCTCGACATAATCGAGCTTATCACCGGTGGAAGGCTGCATCCGGAATACTTAAGGATTGGAGGTGTGGCGGCCGATCTGCCCGAAGGCTGGAAGCAAGCTGTCGACGACCTTGTCGCAATATTCCCCCGCCGCCTCGCGGAGTACGAGAAGCTGCTCAGGAAGAACCCCATCTTTTTGGCCAGAACAAAAGGGATCGGGCGCATGTCCCTGGAAGAGGCGATGGACTGGGGGATCAGCGGGCCGAACCTGCGGGCCTGCGGTCTTCAGTGGGACCTGCGGAAGAAGTTTCCCTACTCGGGCTATGACAATTATGACTTCGAGGTCCCCACGGCGACTGAGGGCGACGGCTATGCGCGCTACCTGGTGAGGGTCGAGGAAATGCGCCAGAGCATCAGGATTATCGAGCAGGCCGCCGGGAACATGCCTTCCGGCCGCTATGTCACTGAGGACTACCGGTACGCGATACCAAAGCGAAGCGAGATGCTCAGGGACATCGAAACCCTTATCCATCATTTTATCAATGTGACAAGAGGCATGAAAATCCCCAGGGGGGAGGCCTATGGAGCCACGGAAGGCCCCAGGGGCGAGCATGGCTATTACGTGGTTAGCGACGGCCTCGGCTATGCGTACCGCATACGCGTACGGGGGCCGGGCTTCGCCAATGTACAGACACTGCCGATACTGGCGGCCGGAGAGAGCCTGGCGGACCTCATCTCGATCATCGGGTCCATAGACATTATTCTGCCGGACATTGACAGATAGTTTTTAGTTTTGAGTTTTTAGTTTTTAGTCAAAAATTCAAAACTTTGTTGGTTGTTAACTAATAACTTAACTCAAAACTAAAAACTCAAAACTAAGAACTCTAATATGCTGATTTGGATTGCGGGATTTCTTATCCTGGTCGTAAAGCTCACGATCGTGCTGTTTGTCGTGCTCTTTATTGCCGCCTACCTGGTGTGGGTGGAGCGCAAATTCCTCGCTCGGCTTCAGATTCGCTATGGACCCAACCGGGCGGGGACTTTCGGCCTGCTGCAGCCCCTGGCCGATATAGTCAAGATGATAGCCAAAGAGGATACCGTGCCCGATGGGGCGGACAGGGCGTTTTTTTTGATCGCTCCGGCAGTAGTGGCCGTCACTGCCTTTTTGATGTTCTCGGTGGTCCCGTTCGGTGAGGATATAACATTGTGGGAGCATAAAATCCCGCTCGTTGTGACCGATTTGAACATCGGCCTTCTTTTCGTTTTCGCCATGTCGTCTCTTGCTGTCTATGGAGTAGCGCTGGGCGGCTGGGCGTCGAACTCCAAGTACGGTCTTCTCGGCGGCATACGGGGTGCGGCCCAGATGATCAGCTACGAGCTTTCGCTGGGACTTTCGCTCATCCCCGTGGTGATGATGGCGCGCTCATTCAGTATGGTGGATATAGTCCAGTCGCAGCAAACATATCCATTTATCATTTTTCAACCGCTTGCTTTCCTCATTTTCGTCATAAGCGCCATGGCGGAGAGCAAGAGAACTCCCTTCGATCTGCCGGAGGCCGAAAGCGAACTGATAGCCGGTTACCACACTGAATACAGCGGCATGCGCTTCGGCCTCTTTTTCCTTGGCGAGTACATTAACATAATAGTCTTCGGAGGCATTCTGTCAGTCCTGTTCCTGGGCGGCTGGCGCGGGCCGTTTTTGCCTCCCTTCGTCTGGCTTTTTATAAAAATACTTCTGGTTGCCTTGTTCATGATCTGGGTGCGGGGCACGCTTCCACGGCTCAGGTACGATCAGTTGATGGTCCTGGGATGGAAGGTCCTCATCCCCCTGGCCCTTATAAATATCCTGGTTACGGGCGCGGTTGGAGCAGTTTTTAGTTTTTAGTTTTGAGTTTATAGTTTGAAAAACTCAAAACTCATAACCAACTCATGAGGTTGTTAGTGCAAGAACTCAAAACCAAGAACTCAAAACTAAAAACTCCCGAGGCCTGGGAAGCTGCAAAAGCGTTGTGTTCGGGTTTGGCGACAACATTTATTCATCTTTTCCGAAGACCGATAACCGAGCAGTATCCTGAATACAAGCGGCCCCTGCCCATCAGGGCGCGTGGAAGAATAATCCTGACGCTGGACCCGGATGGCGGGGAGCGCTGTGTCTCCTGCTATCTGTGTTCGGCGGTATGCCCCGTAAACTGCATTTCGATGGAGGGCGCTGAAAGGCCGGATGGACGGCGCTACGCGGCATGGTTTCGAATCAACTTCGCCCGCTGCATCCTCTGCGGGTTCTGCGAAGAGGCCTGCCCGACCTCCGCAATTCAACTCACTACAGATTACGAATTCTCGAAAAAAGACATCCTCTCTTTTGTTTACGAAAAGGAGGACCTCCTGGTTGATCATCAGGGAAAGGACAAGGACTACAACTTCTACAGGTACGCCGGTGTGGCCACCGATTATGGCGGCAAGGGCGAACACGTCGGCGAGAAAAAGCCGGTGGATATCAAAAGCAATATGCCTTAGCGGAAGACAGAAGACGGATGACGGATGACGGAAGACGGAAGGTGGAAGGCGGAAGGCGGAAATCCGATTTCTGTTCTCCGTCCTCCGTTCTCCGTCCTCCGTATGCGAGTGCTTCATGACGCTTTATGGATTTTTCTTTTATCTGATATCGGCGGTGGTTATCGGGGCTACTGCTATCGCGATCACTCGGAGAAACCTGGTGCATGCGGTGGTTTACCTGATAGTCTCTTATTTTGGGACCGCCATGCTTTTCTACCTTTTCGGGGCGCCTCTTCTGGCTGCCCTGGAGATTATCATTTACGCGGGCGCGATAATGGTGCTGTTCCTGTTCGTGGTCATGATGATCAGGGTAGAGTCGTACGAAGAGGTCATGTTTCCCCTGAGCCAGTGGCTCCCGGCGGCCATTTTTGGACTGATCTATATGGTTGCTGCCGTAGCGATGATAATTGAAACACCGGGTACGGAAATCTCTCTGCGCATGTTGACCGCCACACCAAGACAGTTCGCTCTGTATGTTTTCGAGCATCACTGGTTTTCAATAGAGGTCATCTCGCTTTTGCTTCTGCTCGCACTGGTCGGGGCGCTGCATCTCGGGACCCGCAAAGGCGCCGCCCAAGGTTTGAGCGCTCATGATGCAGACACTCGCCTTGAAGGCGGGCGCTCGGGCGGACCCGATCTCGACGCCCCGTGAGGCGGCCTCCGCCGCCGTTGAGGAAGAAATATGATCGTGCCCTTTGGTCATGTTCTACTGGTTGCCGGGATTTTATTCGCGCTGGGGGTATTTTGCGCTGTGGTCCGGCGGAACCTGATCATGATAGTGCTCGGAATCGAGATTATGCTGAACGCGGTGTCCATTGTTTTTGCCGGGGCTGCGTTGCGCTGGAACAACCTCGAGGGCCAGACATTCGTGCTCTTCATCCTGGCGGTAGCCGCAACCGAGGTCTCGGTCGGCCTGGCGATAATCGTTTACGCCTTCAGGCGGACAGGTTCATTCGATCCGAGCAAGTTTAACCTTCTGAGGTAGCAGGGAGCGAGAAGCGGGAAGCGAGGAGCAAAAACACAGATGTTTTTCCACTCAGTCCTCAGTCCTCAGTCCTCAGTCCTATTGCTGATTCCGGCGACGATGCTGCCGCTTGTAGCCTTCCTGGTGATATTTGTCTTCACGCGGAGGCGCCCCCGGCTTTCCGCAGGGCTGTCGATCGGGTCGGTTGCGGTCTCCCTGGTATGTTCTTTTGTGCTGTTTGGGCTGAATCTTAAAATGACGGGGCCGATTCAGTATTCGGTGAGGCTGCTGGCTTCGAGCGGTTTGGATATTCCATTCGGCTTTTTACTCGATCCGCTAAACCTTCTGATGATAGTGGTCGTGTCTGCCGTCTGCTTTCTGGTGCAGGTCTATTCGCTGGGGTACATGGCAGGCGATCCCGGCTTTTCACGCTATTACTCGTTCATGTCGCTTTTCGCCTGGGCCATGTTGAACCTGACCCTGTCGCTTACCATACTCCAGCTTTATATCTTCTGGGAACTGGTCGGGCTTACGTCCTATCTGCTCATCGGCTTCTGGTACGAGAAGTTCAGCGCCACCCAGGCAGGCAAGAAGGCGTTCGTAATGACCCGCGCGGGAGATGCGGCCTTCTTTATCGGGTTCCTGCTTCTCTTTTTACATACGGGCAATCTAAGCATTACGGACCTGAACGGCCCTGCCGTATCGGCGGCCTTGCCGCCCCCGGTCCTTACCCTCTCGGCCCTCCTGATCTTTGGCGGAATAGTCGGCAAGAGTGCGCAGTTTCCGCTGCTTACCTGGCTGCCCGACGCAATGGAAGGCCCAACTCCAGTGAGCGCGCTGTTGCATTCCGCGACGATGGTTGCGGCCGGAGTGTATCTGTTCGCACGGCTTTTCCCCTTCTTGAGAATGTCGCCGGCGGCGATGGAGGTCTTTCTCGCAATCGGTACGATCAGCATGCTCCTGTCCTCAACTATGGCCATCGTCAGCCGGGACATAAAGAAAGTGTGGGCCTATTCCACCATCAGCCAGCTTGGGTTTATGATAATGGCGCTCGGCGCGGGAGGCTATTTTGCCGGGGTCTTTCATCTCACGGCGCACGCCGGATTCAAGTCGCTGCTCTTTCTTTGTTCCGGGGTCTTCATTCACCGGTACGGGACTAACGACGTCTATGAATTAGGCCGTCTTGGGTCCAGGCGGATGATAGTCCCAACCGTTACGATAATTCTGGCGGCGGCTGCGCTTTCCGGTTTTCCGCCTCTCTCCGGGTACTTCAGCAAGGAGGCTGTAGTGGCGTCTCTTGCCGAATTACCCAATCCCGCCTGGCTGCTGGCCGGTCTGGCAGGGGTTTTTCTTACGGCCTATTATTCGTTCCGGTTGATTTTTATCCTGGTGCTGCCGCGGGCTTTGGAACCGGGACCGCCGGCCGGACTTGACCCCACTCAAACCTCCGCCGGCGGGCCGAATTCCCCGATCCCGCATGCCGGCGTAGAAACCGGGCATGAATCTCACTACTGGGTTATGGCATGGCCGCTGCTCATTTTGACGGCTATTACGGTCATTTTGGGCTTTTTTCGAAATCCGTTGAAAGATTTTCTCCAGGCCGGGCTCATGGCCGGCGGCGCGGCTGAAGGGGGACCTTTCGCCTGGTCTCATGTGGCGGCGTTGGGTCTTGCAGTTGCCGGAGCGGTCCTGGCGTGGGTGGAATTCGGCCGGAGCGGCGCAAAGCAAATCGGTTTTGTAGAGAGGATCCCGCCTCTGTTCAGGTTGTTCTCCGAGCGATGGTACATCGATCATTTTTATGGGCTGCTCGTGAACCTGGTCATTGACAGGGGCATATCCTATCTCTGCTATCAGAATGACAACAAGGTAATTGACCGAGGTATCGATGAACTCGCTGAAGGAACGGTCGATGGCGGCCGGATAGTCGCCTTTTTGCAGTCGGGAATGATTCAGTACAGACTGTTGGTAATATTCGCGGTCATGGTCCTGCTTGCGATTTACTTTTTCTTCCCGGTAATCTGAGGAAAAATTTGCCGATGCACATAGACCCCGCCAGATTCCCTTGCCTTTCCGCCATTCTGGTAAGCTGCGCCGTCGGTATGCTGACAATTATGCTGATCCCGCAGGAGCGAAAGCGCCTCATGAAGCAGGTGAGCGTCTTTTTCTCCGGGATTACGCTCCTTTTGACCCTGTACGTTTTTTTTGCCTATGACAAGGGCCTGGGCGGTCTCCAGTTCGTGGAAAACGTTCAGTGGATTCCCTCTCTTGGCATCAGCTATTTCAATGGAGTTGACGGATTCAGCGTCCCCAATCTGCTGCTCACGGGCATCGTCTTCTTCACGGGCGTGCTCACGATGTGGGAACTGGAGACGAGGGTAAAAGAGTACTTTGCCCTCTACTTCCTGCTGGTAACCGGGGTGTTCGGGCTTTTCATGAGCATGGACCTCTTCTTTATATTCGTCTGGTACGACGTCTCCCTTTTCCCCATGTACCTGCTGATAGCGGTCTGGGGCACGACCCGAAAAGAATACGGGGCCATGAAGCTGACCCTGTATCTTCTGGCGGGGAGCGCCCTGATTCTGCCTGCCATCATTTTTCTCTGGGCAAAGTCGGGCCTTGACACGTTTTCCTTCGTTTCGCTGATGCAGCCGGGACTATTCACTCCACAAGCGCAAAAATTCGCCTTTCTGCTGCTGTTTTTGGGATTCGGGATCCTGGCGGGCGTCTGGCCTTTGCATACCTGGTCGCCGGTCGGACATGTGGCTGCTCCAACTGGAGTAAGCATGGTGCACGCCGGAGTCCTGATGAAAATCGGCGCTTTCGGGGTGCTTCGGGTGGCCATTATGCTCTGCCCCCTGGGGTGGGTTTACTGGGCGCAGCTCATGGCCGTGCTTGCCGCCACGGGAATAATCTACGGGGCGCTTGCCGGTTTGAGGCAAACCGATCTAAAGTACGTGATCGGATACTCCAGCGTGTCTCACATGGGGGTAGTGGGCCTGGGCCTGTCGACGGTCACAGTCGAAGGTTTGAACGGCGCGGTGTTCCAGATGTTTGCTCATGGCGTTATGACCGCCCTGCTTTTTTCTTCTGTCGGCTATATCTACGACCGGACCCATACGAAGCTTATCCCGGAACTTGGCGGCCTCAGCCGGATCATGCCGGTGGCCTCGGCGTTTTTCATAGTAGCCGCCTTCGCGGGTATGGGCGTTCCCGGACTGGCGAATTTCTGGGGTGAGCTTCTGGTCTTTGTGGCGGCTTTTAGAACTTATCCCGTGCTTGGCGTAATTGCCGTTTTGGCGCTGGTTGTGACCGCTCTTTTCATGCTGCGCGTCGTTCAGAAGACCTTTTACGGCCCTGAAAACGAGCGCTACGCTCGATTGCCGGATATGTCTCTGTCGCTGGGGATTCCCCGGATAATACTGGCTGCGGTCCTGCTGATCCTGGGACTTTACCCCTCTGTTCTTTTCGACGTCATCCGGACCGCATCGGTTCCTTTCATGAGTGGATTGCTAAGATGAACTGGATGGTTGCCGGCCCTGAAATATTCTATTTTGCCGCAGGCTTGTTTTTCCTGCTGCTCTCTTTTACGGCCGAACAGAATCCGGATGCGGCGGCTCGCCGCCGCGTGCATCTGACGGCTCTTTTGATTGCCTCTGTGGGAATACTGGTTTGCCTGGTTTCGGTCGGCATGGAGGGCCGTCTTTTCATCAGGGCGTACAGGGTGGATATTTTTTCGCAGGTCTTCAAGACGCTGATCTCGCTGGGGCTTTTTCTCATTATCTGCATATGCGGCGGCATAACCGATATCAGCGAACGCCGCCATCACGAGTTCTATTTCCTGCTCTTTACCTGCACACTGGCGCTGATGCTGCTGGTAAGCGCCGATCATTTGCTCTCCATCTACATTTCGCTCGAGGTCTCCAGCTACTCGCTTTACATCCTGGTTGCGCTGAGGAAAAACCAGAGTCTCGGGCTGGAAGCCGGAATAAAATATTTCCTCGTGGGGACCTTCGCCTCGGCAGTGATGCTTTTGGGAATGGCGCTTCTATATTCCACCTCCGGTACAACCTACCTTACCGATATGGCCGTGGTGCTGCCGGGGATAATCAACCGGCCGGGCGTAGTAATCGGTTTGCTGTTTACCCTTGGCGGGTTTTTCTTCAAACTGGCGATATTTCCTTTTCATTTCTGGGCGCCCGATACATACCAGGGGGCTTCGAACCAGGTCGCAGCCTACATCGCTACGGCCTCCAAAGTCGCCGCCATTGCCGTTATTCTGCGGGTGTTGGCCTTTGCGGGACAGGGCAGCGTTTACCTCGTTCACGCACTGGTGGTCCTGTCCGTTGTCTCGATGACCCTGGGGAACCTTGCGGCCATCGTGCAAAAAGACCTCAAGAGGCTGCTCGCGTTTTCGACGATAGCGCATTCCGGCTATGTGCTCCTCGGGATACTGGTTTTAAGTCCGGCGGGGTATTCAGGCGCCATATTCTATGCGCTTGCTCTGTTGGTAATGGAATTCACCGCCTTTATGGTGATTGTGGAACTTGCTTCCGACGGCCGCAACCTGCAGATAAAAGAACTGGCGGGGCTTCACCGGCGCTCCCCGATCCTTGCCCTGGCCCTTATGGTGTCGCTTTTCAGCCTCGCCGGCATTCCCCCGACAATAGGGTTTGCGGGAAAATTCCTCGTTTTTGTGGCGGCCATTCAAAAAGGTTATATAGCGCTGGTTATCATCGCAATGATAAACGTGGTTGTATCGCTCTATTATTACCTGCTGGTGATCAAGGCCGCCTACCTGCTCGAACCAGCCGAACCGCTTCCGCCCATCGGCGTGTCTTTGCCCAAGAAGCTGCTTGCGGGGGTATCGGCGGCAGTGATTGTGTCAGGCGGTTTTTTCCCCTACTGGCTGGTGCAACTCGCCCAGACCGCCGCTCGGGCCCTGGTGTGGAAAGGATGAACGGAAAAAGACTCTCCACCCTAGGAACCGGCTGCCAGGTAAAGCTCACTAACGAGGAGCTTCTGCTCGAAGAGCCTGGCACCACGTT
Organism: Syntrophobacteraceae bacterium; assembly: GCA_049520035.1. Classification (GTDB taxonomy): domain Bacteria; phylum Desulfobacterota; class Syntrophobacteria; order Syntrophobacterales; family Syntrophobacteraceae; genus SbD1. The sequence goes on from JBEKQE010000017.1 coordinate 10,043, forward strand.
ACTCTTATGTCTTCGCGTCTCTCCCTGACCTGTCTATGATCAGGCTTCGCGTGAGATCCTGCGTAGCCATTAACTCCACGCTCCGCGAGGCGTTTGTAGTTTTCACGCGAAGCCGCGAAACAGACAATAAGTCAAATAAGTATAATTAAATCCATATTGCGTCGCGCGGACAGGCAGAAGGATGAATGCGTCAAGGCATCTCAATCGGAGAGCATTTTGATTATGTGTTTTGCGAGACGCTCGTTAATTTCTCGATGGCGGGGTATGGGTTGGCAAATATGGGTTACCGGGTTTTGATACCAATCGTGTCTGCTGCCATGCCGAATCAGAGTACAACCCCGCTCTTCAAGGGTTCTAACGAGGTCTTTTCTATTCATCAGACCGCCATGTCTTCATGAGTTCGCACGAGCGGAATCTGCTTGCTCTCCAGATCGCCGAGGATGTCTTTGAGGTTTTCTTTCAGCTCATCAAGGGATTGACCCTGGGTCATATAATCCGGGTACGCTTCGAGGTGGCCCACCCACATACCATCTATTTCTTGCCAGTAAACGATTTTGACCGTTTTCATTTCTTGTTCCCTCACTACTCATATCTATCCGCATTTTAATCGTCCGGTCAACGAATAAAAACAGAGAATACAAGAAATCGTACCGGCGCGGAGCGGTCCGTAACCGGCTTCACCTTTGGGTTTATCGCTTTGGGGAACTCAAGAGGGGCAGAATAAAAGAAGGGCAAAGCCAAAAAGGGCCTGCCCCTCGGAATCTCGACGCTCTCCCTGACCTGTCCATGACCAGAGGCGGCTCGGCTCGCTCCCCAGTGTTGCCCTATCCTCGGGGCGGGCAAAATAACTCTAGCACAGAAAGATTCCCATCGGATATACTGATTACTGAGAAAAGATAAAAGAGTCTGCCGAGATGGAAAATCAGATAGATATGACGAATCCAATAGCTGGAAACAGACTCCCCCTAAGACCCTATCATAACTAGAACACCTCGCTTTTATTACGTACAGTGTTGTAAATTGTCCCTATTCTGAAAACCGCCCCGCCCCACGCCTTACAGAGCGGGCCGACCTATCGCCGGTAACTGGACAAAAAGGCTTTTGTCGCCTGGCAGAAAACACCACCGAGACAGGGCGCGGCTTCGCGTGGTGTCCGGAGAGGCAAACATTGGACGAAATGATGGAAGACTGGGAAAAACTGGCCTTCGGAAAAAATATGTCTTTGAATGCATATTGAAAGGTGCTAAACTTCTTCAATGAGCTGGGTTGTTCTCTTTCATGAGGCGTTTGACGCCGAATTTTCAGCATTCCGGCGTGACGTGCAAACGGCGTTGCTCGCTAAGGCGCGGCTACTCGAATCTTTCGGGCCCCAGCTTGGGCGGCCTCATGTGGACATGCTGAAGGATTCTAAGCACGCTAACATGAAAGAGTTACGCTTTGACGCCGCTGACGGTGTGTGGCGAGCGGCATTTGCCTTCGATACTCACAGACAGGCCATCATTCTTGTTGCCCGTGACAAATCCGGCGGAAGTGAAAAACGGTTCTACCGCTCATTGATTGCAACGGCGGACAAGCGGTTTGACGAGCACCTGGCGCAGCAAGAGAAGGAGTCGTGACATGACGAGAACATTGAATGAGGTCATCAAAGGGCTTCCTCTCGATCAGCAACAGGAGATCGAAGCGCAAGCAAAACGCCTCATTGAAGAGGAAATGACGCTGCGCGATTTGCGCAAGGCGCACGAGCTTACGCAAGAGCGTATGGCCGAGACGCTGCACATCTCACAAGACGGTGTTTCGAGGATAGAAAAGCGCAGTGATTTTTTGCTTTCAACTCTGCGTTCCTATGTCGAAGCAATGGGCGGCAAGCTACGCCTCATCGCTGAATTTCCCGATCGTAAACCCGTTACGCTTTCCGACTTCAATAGCCTCGACACACACGCTCGACGAGACAGAAAACCCGCCCCCTCGCGGACAAACGGCAAGCAGAGCGGACGGCCAAAGAAAAAAACAAACACTGCCGATGTCGCATAGAAGCCGTTAGAAGCGGAGTGCGCTTAAGGGCCTGTAAAGCGTTCGCCGCGAGACGCCGAGCGATTGAGCCACATTGTCAGGGCCTTCCCCCTGCTCTATCAGCTTGCGGGCGTGGGCGACCTGTTGCGCGGATAGCAGCCGCTTGCGGCCCATCCGCACCCCGCGAGCCACAGCCGCCGCCCTGCCCGCCCTTGTCCGCTCCTGTATCAACGACCGTTCAAGCTCCGCGAGAATGCCGACCATTTGCCACATGGCGCGGCCCGTGGGTGTTTCCGTGTCGATAGCTTCCGTCAGCGACTGGAAGGCCACGCCCTGCGCTTTCAGATCATCTAGCAGGGTTATAAGGTCACGCAATGACCGGCCCAGCCGGTCAAGTTTCCAGACCGTCAGCGCGTCGCCAGCCTTGAGGGCCTTCAGGCACTTTGCCAGCGCTGGCCGCTTGGCGTTCGTGCCGGTGGCTTTGTCGGTAAATATTTTGCCGCACCCTGCCTGCTTTAGAGCAGTCAGTTGCAAGTCGGGGTTTTGGTCATCATTTGAGACTCGCGCATACCCTATTTTCATAGCCTCTTTTGTCCCTGATTCTAGTTGGTCGGGGTAAACCTCCGGCTGTGCCGGTGGACTCCCAAAAGTTTGACATTTGCGGGAGCCGTCATTCCGGCAGTCCCGGCGGCGCTCTTGAGCCGGGATCAAGAGCCGGAATCCAGAGTCTTGAAGCACGCCCAGACCGTCAGGCTGCTTCCCTTGGCTGTTCGAGCTAACTGGGTCATGCGTGATAAGTCCCGAAAACCCGCTGGATTCCGGCTCAAAAACACTCAAACACGGAATGACGGGGGTGCGGTAGTCATCTCCTTTGCGGATAGTGTCGGAAGCGAACAAATACCCACAGTCGCTTTGAGCGGTCCATGGTTTTCTGGGCCTCCGGCTTGGCCGGAGGTAACTGACTCAAGGTTTTTCCTGCATAGCCCGGAGGTCTTTCACCAATCGGTAGAGCACAAGGGGTTCGTCCGGGAAGGGATCGAATCCAAAATCAACCGGAAGGCGGGCAGGAAGATAAACGTTCACCACAGAGACACAGAGGGCACAGAGGAAAGCAAAGCATAGGGGAATGTTTATAGAATTTCAAGTACTTGGGAGATACAAGGTTTTTATATAAGTTCTGTTTTTCTCTGTGACCTCTGTGCCTCTGTGGTGAGAACTTTTTGTCCGAGTGTCTGCGGTGAACGCTCCTCCTATATCCTCCCGTAAACCCTTGTCAAATCAGCGATCTTCCCGGAAAGTTCAGGGGTCAACTGCTTGGCGGCGACTCTCCATTCCCAGTTGCCGAATGCGACAGAGGGCGTGTTCATGCGGGCCTCAGCCCCAAGCCCGAGAAAGTCCTGCATCGGGATTATCGCGGTTGAGGCGACAGACATCATGGCAGTCCGCACCAGTTGCCCCGCGATGGTATTTTCGTCGAACTCGCGGCCGAAGTATGCGAGAAGATTCTCTTTTTCGCTTTCAGTGGCGTCGTGCTCAAACCATCCTTTTACCGTATTGTTGTCGTGCGTGCCGGTGTAAACGACGCAGTTCTTCACATGATTATGGGGAACGTAGGGGTTTGTGGACAGGCTGCCTCCAAAAGCAAACAGCAAGATCTTCATTCCGGGGAAAGCGTAGGTGCTCATGATTTCCCTGACCTCAGGAGTGATAACACCGAGGTCTTCGGCAATTAATGAAATCGAGGGAAAGCGCATCAGCAGCGTATGGAAGAACTCCGCGGCCGGAGTTTCCACCCATTTGCCGTTTATGGCTGTTTTTTCCGCCGCAGGCACTTCCCAGTAGGCGACGAACCCCCGGAAGTGATCGAGCCGAACCGTGTCCAGATATTTCAGGTTGTGCTCCATTCGGCTGATCCACCACGCATAGAAAGTTTCCTTGAGCTTGTCCCAGGAATAGACGGGATTGCCCCACAACTGCCCGGTTTCACTGAAGTAGTCGGGAGGCACTCCGGCGACGAATGCAGGCCTTTTGTCGCTGTCGAGCTTAAAGTACTCGGAATTTGTCCAAACGTCCGAGCTGTCGTAGCTCACGTAAATCGGGATGTCGCCTATTACCTGGATTTGCTTTTGGTTGCAGTAGCTCTTAAGGGCTGACCATTGCCGAAAAAAAAGGAATTGAGTGAATTTCTCCAGTTTGATCTTTTCAGCGAGTTTTTCCGTCCATTCATTGAGCGCAGGTTGTGTCCTGTCCCTGATCTCCTGGGGCCATTCGTTCCAGGGAGCGCCCGAGAAGCTCTCCTTGAGGCCCATGAAAAGGGCGTAGTCGTCAAGCCAGTGCGCGTTGGCATTTACGAAATTCTCATACCTGCATCCTTCATCCGGCATTTGCCTGAATTTTTCATAAGCTATTCCCAGGACTCGGTCCTTGAACGCGGCGACCTTGTCGTAATCGACTTTGGCCGCATCGAAAGAAGGGGCCCGGTTGAGGTCGTTCAATGAAATATATCCATCCTTGACGAGCAGGTCCGGGGCAATCAGAAGAGGGTTTCCCGCGAAGGCCGAAAAACTGCAGTATGGAGAGCTTCCGCAGGTGGGAGAAGAGGGATTGAAAGGAAGCACCTGCCATAAGGTCTGGCTGGAATCTGCAAGAAAATCGGCGAAGGCGTAGGCCCCCCTCCCCAGGTCTCCTATGCCGAATTCGGAAGGCAGTGAGGTAATATGCAGCAGAATGCCGTTTCTTCGCGATTTCAACTTGCGCTCCTGTGATCGGGTTGAGTTGCTTGTCCGTACACCTCAACAGGCTATCACAATTCGATATACAATGATATAAGCAGCCGAAAAAGGGGAAGGTTATGATCACAAAAGGTCTGCTTGACAGGATTTATGAGGCGGCCAGCATCCAGAGGTGGAACGATCACGTTCGCCCGGTCGAGTTCACCGAACTGGACAAACAGGCGCACAAAATGATTCTCGCCTACGTGCTCGGAAAGCTCGAAGAATCCGAAGGCCACGCCCAGATCGACTGGCTGAAACTGATCGAAGGCGGGATTTTCGAATTCTTCCCCCGGGTCATTCTGACCGACATCAAGGCCCCGGTTTTTCACAAACTGATGAGCAAAAAAGGGCGGGAGATCAATACGCTGGTACTCCAGAAGATAGATGAAGATATCAAGGGTCTTGGGGGAGATTTCGCAGAGAATTTCAGAAAATATCTTTTTGACAGCGATTACGCCCGGTTTGAAAAAAGGATACTGAAAGCAGCCCATTATCTTGCGACCAACTGGGAATTCCAAATAATTTACAACATAGCCCCATTCGTCTATGGAATAGATAAAACCAAAGAGGAAATCGAAAACCAGATAGAAGACCACTATGACCTTATCGGCGTGCAGAAACTCGCGCTGCGAAAGAAATCCTTCGGCTTTATAGATCTTTGCGCACAGCTTCGATTTCAGCAGAGGTGGGCGCATTCGCCCCGCGTACCCAAAACCTCAGTCCTGGGACACATGCTGATAGTGGCCATGATGTCCTATTTTTGTTCGGTGGAAATGGGCGCCTGCCGTAAACGCACCTATAACAATTTTTTCAGCGGACTTTTCCACGATCTGCCCGAAGTGCTGACCCGGGACATAGTCTCGCCTGTGAAAACTTCGGTTGAGGGGCTGGAGGAAATAATAAAAGATTATGAAAGAATGCAGTTTGAGGAGCGCATCCTGCCGCTTCTTCCTTCCTCGATGCGCAACGAGGTGCTCTATTTTATCCAGGACGAATTCTCAAACAAGATAATGGAGGGCGATGCGGTCAGAAAAGATATTCCCGGACCGCAGATGGAGCGCTACAACCATGAGCGCTTCTCCCCCGTTGACGGCGAAGTGATCCGGGCCTGCGACAAGCTCGCGGCCTTTATCGAAGCCTCGCTCTCAATCAGGCACGGCATCCGCTCCCAGCACCTTAAGGACGGCAGAGCGAAAATATACCGGGAGTACAGCAATCAGGAGTCCGGCGGCATCAACTTCGCTGAATTGTTCAATTACTACTGGTGGCCTCAAGCCTCGATGGGAGACGGCATCGATGCGGCCGCCGGTCCGTTGCCGGAGCTGGAATAGATGAGAGCGGTAATCCAGCGCGTCCTGGAGGCGAGCGTCAAAACAGGGGGTGTGGAAATTGCGCGGATCGGCAGGGGCGCGCTGGTCCTGCTCGGGGTCAGCAGCGCAGACTCTGAGGAGGACGCCCGCTATCTTGCCGAGAAGACCGTTTATCTTCGAATATTTCCCGATGGAGCAGACAAAATGAATCTCTCGGTTCTGGACATCGAAGGGGAGGTCCTCGTCGTATCGCAGTTCACTCTATATGGCGACTGCCGCAAAGGCAGGAGACCTTCCTACGCCTCGGCTGCCCGGCCCGATATCGCCCAGGCCCTCTATGAATCTTACGTAAAAGAGCTTCTCAAATTTACTCCGAAAGTGGGTACAGGGCACTTTCAGGAAATGATGGATGTCTTTCTGGTAAACGACGGGCCGGTCACCCTGCTTCTGGACAGCAGGAAAAATTTCTAAATGACGCCGGCTAAAGCACGCTGATCTTGTTGGTTTTCTCCCATGTTCCGTCTTTACAGATCATGCAGATCTCGGAAAGGCAGATCATCTCCCCGGAAACAGTTCTATTGCCGTCGAAATAACATTCGCTCTCATGAACATTGCTCATATTTATTCTCCTTTGACCGGAAACGGCCGATAATTCATCTTTTAAGATAATCATTCTTATACGCATCGCAATGATGGAAGTCTTTATGGTAAACGACGGGCCGGTAACGTTGCTTCTGGACAGCAGGAAAAATTTCAGAACAGGTCTTCAACAGTGGGCTTCACACTACCGCCCATGGAACACCTCTCATCTGCCGCATTTCGAGCACGCTCGGGTGTGCGTCGACGGCCTTGAGGAGCTGCTTCAACTTCTGCTTCACGGTTGCTGGATCGATAGCACGCGGAAACAATATCGAGTGCTTTGCCGGTTGTTCCAGGTGCAATACGACTCCAAGAGATTTCGATTTCAGTGCTTGCCCAGCGAAATCCTTCTCACCTGAATCATTTGCATTCACTCGAGCGCAAAGCAGCGCGGCCAGGGTATCCCGAACTTTGCACGCCACCTCTACCGGTAATTCTGTAGGCTTTGTGCGGGGGTTGACACGGTAATCCTTAACTTCGATAAGCCACGCGCATCGTTCCGGTGATAGAGCAAGCACATCGATCGCCTTTGCGCCGCCGCAGACACTCTGAAATTGATTGCGATAGAAGCTCCAGTCATCGTATTTGGAGGCTTTCCATTCAGCCGGAAATTGAAACGTGAGTCCGTCTACATTTATGGCAGGCATAGCGGCTACTCCATATGCAAATACCGGTCGGACTGACCTAGTTGCTCGTCAAGAGACGTGATCGGCCCAATATCGTCGACTCCCTTGCCCTGCTTCACAACGACGCCGTCCTCCTCGAGTCGTAGCCCGAAAAACTTGGTGGAGACTTTCCTAAATGCTTTCGTCTGCAGTAAGATTTCGAACTCTCGCAAAAGAAATAGACTATGTGTGGCGGTGAAGACTTGGATACCACTTTTGCAAAGTTCCATAATAGTAAATGCAACCTTCTTGATCAACTTTGGGTTGAGATTAGCCTCCGGTTCGTCCCAGAATAGATAACCTTTATCCAGAAGCGATCCTGTGGAAATCAGCCGTGCAATCATGGCAAGCTTACTCAGCCCCTCTGCAACGAGAGGCATCTCCATCCTGCCTTGGCCGGGTATTCGGAGATAGAACCGGCCGTTCTTATCCAAGTCGATCCTGCCGTCCATTACCTCTTCGATTGGAGACAGCAGTTTTCTAACCACCTTCTCTTTCGGGCCGCGCAAAGCCGGTGCTCCCAGCAATACGCATGTGTCACGCCAGGTTTCATCAAACTCCAAATAGTGGTTGTCATAGACTGAAACAAAGTTGGGGAAAATGGTCAGCAACTCCCTGGTAGGCAAAAATACAGGAGATTTTTCCAGCCAAATCCTGGGTAGCTTTTCTATACCGACCTCAGACTTGCTCGTCGTGGCAAAATTGAAATCAATGTCCAATTTTCGGTCATCGAACACAAAATTCATTTCGCAACGCTCTCGACCCTGCTTTCGACGGGCGAGCCGCCCCAGTGATTCCGGCCTAAGCACCGCTAATAGCTTGTCTGCCAGCCGGACTTGGAGCACCGTCTTGGTAGGAGGGCCTGCTTTGGGTTTCCGTCCCTCCTCAGCGCTTACTGCAAGCACTGAATACACCACTCTAAGAAGATGAGACTTGCCTGTACTGTTTTCTCCTATCACTACATTCAACTGTGGACTGAAGTGAAAGGAAGCCTTGGGGAAAACAGTCAAATTTTTTAAGCCTACAGATTTAAGCATCAAGGTCTCCTCAGAAGTCCATCCGGAGTTGAAGTCCGGATTTAATTCCGATCTCTTGTGATGCGGACTCAATTGCATGCCAACATAGACAATCTGGCACAAAAACCACGGGAAAGCAAGTGCAGCACCTTTTTATAGGGGCCGCTCACAATCGCCGCACCAATGAGGAAGATGACGATTCGAGCCGGAGTTGCTATGATGGGGAGAAGTGATGACGCGATCGAGTCGATCGGGCAAAGATTCTGTTTATCGGGGAAGGCGAGGATATGTTGTGTGAGATGTGTAAGGGTAGAGGGATAATTTATTGTATTAGTTGCAAACAGGGGAATATATCTCCGCCATGGCTCTCCGGGCTGGCCAAGGAGAAGTGTTCCGTGTGCAAGGGCAAAAAGGAAATGAAGTGCCCGGTCTGTGATGGAAAAGGCGAAGTCTGATACAGTGGAGGAAACCGGATGAAAGAGGCCGAAGACCGTTTCGAACAGATCCTGGAGCTGGCGCAGCGTCTGGAAAATAGAAAATCCGACCTTCAGGCTGCCGCCGCCGCCGATGCCGGGTTTCCGGTAAGTGTCACCGGGATGGAAGTGGATTTGGCGGTTCGCCACCTTCGCACCATGGAAGAAGAAATTCCCTGGATTGAAAACGGGAGGCCCTATGGTGTAGTTGCGGCTATTTTACCTTACGATGGGCATGCCGTTATGCTGGCTCGTCTTGGAGGTGCCGCCCTTATTACGGGAAATCGCCTGCGCTTCAGTTTTTCATCTCAGACTCCCCGTTTGGCCGGTCTTATGGCAGAAATCTGTAATTCCGTTCGCGCTCTTGATCCAGTTGCCGGAATGGACAATCGCGAATTCGGAGACCAATGCGTTAAAGACCATGCCGTGCGGGTCCTTTTCATGTCCGGAGGCTCCGAGGTTGGACAGGCATATAGCGGGCGCCGCGAGGCCTTTGACAAGCTATTCTTCGCAGGCCCGGGCGGAATGCCTGCCGCTGTTGTTTTTCAGGACGCCGATGTCGAAAAAGCAAGCCGGTTCATTGTACGCCGCGCCTTCATCAACGGGGGCCAGTACTGCACCACCCTCAAGAAGGCCCTCATTCATACGTCACTATACGATGCAGTACGTGACAGAGTGCTGGAGATGACGGCGCAACTGCGCGTAGGAGACCCTTTCGACCCTGACACCAATATCGGCCCGATTCGAGTCCAGCGAACCCGGCTGATTCTCGAGAGGGCCATCCAGAGATGTTCCCAGGCCCGTTTGCTTTGCGGCAAAGTAGATTCAGAGACTGTCCACCCTGTCATTCTCGAAGCTCAAAGCTACTGGACGATCCCGGACCTGGAGCTGTTCGGGCCTTTTCTTCTGCTCAAACCTTTCGACGATCCGGATAGGGCCGTTCATGAGCTTATAGGGACCAGGTACGGCTTTCTTCTTTCCTTCTTCGGCTCAGCCGCCGGGGATTATCTCAGGCTCTTTCGTGAAAATTTCGGAATGGTTTATGACAATCCGGATTATTTTTTCACTCCGCTTCGCGCTCCTTTCGGCGGCAAGAAGGAAAGCGGCTGGATCGTCGAGCGCCTCGACGACGGGTGGATCACCCGCGACGGCGGCTTTCATTACAGCAGGGAATTGGTCCGGCCGCAGTAAGAACCGGCGCATATACCCTGAAAGTATCAAAATACCGGCGGGGCCTCGAGATTAAGGCTTAACTCCATCACTGCTCTGAGCGCAGCTCGAAATGAGGGCTGAACGCTCGACGAGTAACGCCTCTATTGACGCGGCACCCGTTTTTTCGCCCAAACCCTGTAAAGTGCCGCAGACGCCCCCGCAGCCATACAACCATGCGCTCGATGAATTGATGAGAGCATGGTGGAAATCGTTGTGTCCGCGTGATATCTTCAAATGCGCACCTTGGAACTATCCCGTTGTCAAGGGCAATGCGTACCACCCGCAAGTATCGCTCGGCTATCTTTTTTCGGGTCGAGCCAAGTTTCAAGTAAATGTGGTCGTCCGAGGCAGAAGTCAGGATTCCGGGCATCTTAGGCGCCTCTCCTGTAATTTCTCAACAGCTCATCCAATCCGAATTTTCTGACCCGGTACGAAATCTGCCTGAGTGTAATGCCGAGTTCTTTTGCGGTGCGGGTCTGATTCCATTTGTTGCGCTCCAGGGCCGTCAGAACTTCCTTGCGTTCGATCTCCTCGATTCGCGAAAGGGGCTGTTCGGGGCTCCGATCTCTGCCCTGTTCGCTCAGGAAAGAAGGCAGCAGGCTTGAATCGATCTCATCACCGTCGGCCATGATAACCAGACGCTCTATCAGATTTTCCATCTCCCGTACGTTTCCGGGCCAATCGTATTGTGTCAGCGTGGCCATTGCCGTTTTCGATAGAGCGATATTACGGCCGTACTCCTGAGATATCTTTTCAACGAAGTGGCGCAAAAGGTCCGGGATGTCTTGCTTTCTCTCCCTCAGGGGCGGAACATGAATGGGGAAGACGTTCAGCCTGTAGTAAAGATCTTCCCGGAATGCGCCTTCCGCCACTGCAGCGGCAAGGTCCCTGTTGGTGGCCGCCAGGACCCGTACATCGACTTTCCTTGTACTGGCGCTGCCCAGCCTCTCGAACTCTTTTTCCTGCAGGAAACGAAGCAGCTTCGCCTGGAGCGGCAAAGTGAGTTCGCCGATTTCATCCAGAAATATGGTCCCGCCATCGGCCTCCTCAACCCTGCCTGCCTTCGATTTCACCGCTCCTGTGAAGGCCCCTTTTTCATAGCCGAAAAGCTCCGACTCGAGCAGGTTCTCGGGAAGGGAAGCGCAATTGATTTTCACGAACGGCGATCCGGACCTTGTGCTCAGCTCATGCAGGATTCTGGCAACCAGGGTTTTGCCCGTTCCGGACTCTCCGAGGAGAAGAACCGACGCCTTGCTCGGCGCAACCTTTTCGATCTGACGCTGCACCACCACCATGGATGGGCTTTTCCCGACCATGAAGAATCGGTTCGGAGTCTCTGAGGAGCTCTTGGCCGTATAAGAACAATCCTGCAGAAGCTTCATTTCGCGCAGCCTGACCTGGAGGTTCAGGCTTACGAATTGCGCTATCAGGGTCGCAATGATTGACAGCAGCCGGATGTCTTCATCGAAAGGGATTTCGTCCCCGAACAGCCTGTCCACATGGAGCACCCCTATGGGTTTGCCGTGCAGCATAATGGGCACACCGAGGAAGCTTATTGACTCCTTCTGAATGTGCCTGGATCGTGTCTTGTTCAAAAACAGGGGCTCTTTGCTTATGTCCGGTACTATGTATGCTTCGGCGGTCTGGAAAATCAGGCCGGTTATTCCCTCGTCCTGGCGATAGACCCCCCGCTTTCTTTCGGCTTGTGTCAGGCCGTGAGACGCCCGGATGACCAGGTACCCGGTTTCTTCATCTTTGAGAGTGACCGTTGCGCGCTTCATCGCAAGCGACGATGAAAGGATCGCAAGAATAGTGTCCAGGGCCTGGTCGAGTTTCAGGGCCTGCCCGATGACACGGCAAGTTTCGAATATAACGTTGAGTACCGTTTCCCTTATCCTTTTCTTCATAATGATAAAATAGTCACAACATTCATGCCAAACATGGCGACGGAAAACTTTTTGCAGGGCGCCGGCTTCGTGTTTCCTCTGCCGATTGGCCTCTGAATTGAGAAGAAAAGCAATAACTACAAGTTAGTTGAGGCGGTATGCGGCGCCTGGGTTTTTCTAAAAGCATTCAGAATTGAAACAATTATGTACATATAGCCCGGATGCGGGCGAAAATTTTGCCTGGAGTTGAACGTTTTCGTTTCAAAATAGAGTTTATTTCGTCCCCGCATGTGCATATCTTGTAACTGGATGCCGGATTCCCAAAAAATGGACACTAGATGTTGGATGCGACTGTGCTGCGCGTTGAGCGCTTATCCAATATCCGGAACGGAGGACAAAGCTGATGCTGCATGAGGAAGGAAAACTGACCCGATTGAATCCTAAGATCCCAATCACCACTCTCCAACCGGAGAAAAGGGTCGGCCTCGTGGTCGTTCTCACCGGGTATGGAAAAGGCAAGACTTCCTCGGCCCTGGGCATGGTCGTCCGCGCCTGCGGCCACGGCATGAAGGTCTGCATGCTCCAGTTCATGAAGGGCGATATCTTCACCGGGGAATGGGAAGCGGTAAAAAAAATGGACTGCGACGTGGAAATAGCCGCTACGGGCATGGGGTTTTGCGGAATCCAGGGAAACCCTTATTCGCACCCCCAGCATCGCGAAGCCGCCCAACGCGCCCTGCTTATGGCAAAAGAACGGATCGCTTCAGGAAAATATGACCTGATAGTCCTCGATGAGATCAATAACGCCGTCCATCTCAAGCTGGTGGACCTGGAACAGGTGATCGATCTGGTTCGCAGCAAGCCCCCACTTCTGCACCTCGTTCTGACGGGCCGCGACGCAGCCCCGGAGGTTATCTCGCTGGCCGATACGGCGAGCGAGGTCAGGGAACTCACCCATGCCTACCGCAAAGGCATAGAGCCGCAGCCCGGGGTGGACTTTTGATAAATAAGGCCGCTTCTTTCCGCTCACCGTTCCTCGCGTAGCGATAGAACCGCAAGGAATTATTTTTTCTTTTTCTGCTCACTGCTCACTGCTTCTGCGGATATCCCACTGATTGGGCGAGAATGATCTTCTGCTCCGGCCTCAGCTTCAATTCTTTTGCCAGCGCATCTCTGTCGATATTAGCCCGCACCACTGTAGCCAGACCCTCCGAGGCGCAGAAGAGATAGACATTTTCACTGATGAAACCAGTGTCGGCGCCTACGAGCATTTGCTTGTCATATCCGCCCGCGTTGACCTTTGAGTCATCCGATACATAGATAAGATTGACTGATGCGTCTTTTACATATGCCTGCGTACCCGTCATCGCCCTGATGTCCCTGGTCGCAATCGTGTCCAGGGTGTTTTTCTTCGCATCGTAGAGATAGACGCCATCAGCGGTTGCCACATAAATGTCTGTTTCCTGCCAATTTTTTGCCGATGGAGCGGTTCGCCTGCCATCCGGACGGTTTATTCCAAAAGCGGCCCAAAGAAGGTTCGACAGGGTTTGCATTGGGAGCTTTTCCCCGCTGAACGTGCGCATCGACATCCTCTCATTTAACGCCGACATGAGGGGCTTTCCGCCCTCCTTTTGAGGATTGGGAAGCTGAATGGTGGCAGATTCGGCGGCAAAACTCAAAAGAGAACAGCCGAGCATGAAGACAAGCAAGATGGCGGCGAAAGATACTGATCTAACTTTCATGTGAATCTCCTATCGAAGTCATGTAGGGTGAACACAGTTTTATCGTGCCCCGCCTCGCGGAGCGTCGAAACCAAATGATATTTTGGTGGGCAGATAAGGCTTTGCCCACCCATTAGTCTTCTACTCATAGTAAGACTCAGCCGCCGGAATATCCACGAATTAACGAGCAGGCCAAGGTGATCAGCGACGATTATAATTTCCGGCCGGGGGAATAGTTGTCGCTGAACGGGAATTTTGATTATCGTCATGTGGGAGAAGTAATTGTCGTTGAAAACTGGTTGGTATTCCTCTGCGATTAAATAAATATAACTTTACATGGTAATACCTGGGTTTTTGCAGTGTAGGCAAACACAGCAAAAAAAAGGCCGCAAATCTAGTGACTTGCACAGGGGGGTAGAATTTGTCGTGTGCCCACGTTTGCGAGGGTGCCGATTTGATGTCCAAGATAGTCTTAGGTATTGGAATCTTTGTGTTCTTTAGAGTTCCGAAGGCACGCTCGATCACGAGGAGTCCTTTATAACCCGCAGCTGCATCCTCGACGGTGATGGTATCCTCATTGGTCTGGAGCACCCATTTACCGTCGTGCTTTGAGGCCTGTTGGATAGCCTCTCGGTTTAGTCGGATGCGATCTTGCTTATCGATTGTGAGATAGCGTTTGTACCTGCCGGATGCCAGAAGATCGATCGCCGCGGACCCTCCTCAAACTGCGGTCACACAGGCGAATCGCCAAGGCATAAAGTGCACGGTAAAAACATACAAACGGAAAGAACTGGGTGCGCACCGTCAGGCGCTGAATAAATTGCTTGAGGCGAGATTCTCGCATTTCGACTATTAACACACCTCTTCTCAGATCATTGCCGGTAAGGCGCCCTCTGAGTGCATCAAGCCCTGTGGACTTGGATCACATAATCTTTCTGAAATCAACAATTTTGTTGTAGATCCAACCAATCAGTGCACCACACAAAGTGCCGAGAGCAAAGCCATAAAAAAAACCAATGATACTTCCAAGGAAGGATACTTTGTATCCGATAAAGAATTGACTTAGGAGCTGCAAATGTGGACCAACTACATATTCCCCATTGGGAGTAATATGACCGCCTTTTATTAAAAGCCAGTTAGTTGCTATGAATATTAAAGATCCCATAAGGATACCGAGGATTAATCCTAAAATCCTGGCATTAAGTCTGAGGATTCCAGTGAACAGCTTTTCTTCATCCGTTTCTTTATTAGCAACCATCTCACACCTCATCTTGGAAGACCGAAGATAAAAGGGCGCTTTGGGCGGTTGTCAACATTTCTCTTCGGCCACAGACCACTTTTGCTGGATCGCGCACATAACCCGGTCACGACCAGGCATGTATCCGGAAGGATAAAAGTGCTCAGCCGCTATGTCGAATTGAGTGACATCGTAAACCAAGTCTGCAGTTACGCCGCGATTGTAGACTGCCAGATCCACGCAGCAACGCCCCGGCGAGAGGTTTATCGGTTCGGTTTCACAAACAACTGTGCCACTGGAAGGCAAGGTGTCGGGGATCTCACCGGTGCACCAGGTATCCAGAATGTAAATGGCAGCGCCGTTCTGGTCCGACACAGTGACAAGAAAGCGCGGACGCAGCAAGGGTCTGTCGCTGGCGTATTCAATCGCGATTCGAAGCCGGCTCGTAGTCCTTATAACCAGCGGCTGTTCCTTAGATTCGATGCGAATGGAACGTAACCTTACAGTCCCGTCGCCCTGACGATCGATGCGATCTGTCAACGCGGCTGAACCTCCAGACAACGCGGACTCAAGATATCCTTGCACGACCTCAGGCGTTGGCCCGATCGCCTTCACGCGGCCGGCATCGAACCAAACCGTTTTTTGACAAATGGTCTGGATTGCGTGCATATTGTGACTGACAAACAAGACAGTGCGTCCTGCCCCGGCAACATCACCCATCTTGCCCAGGCATTTCTTCTGGAACGCAGCGTCGCCCACCGCCAGCACTTCGTCCACCAGCAGGATTTCCGGGTCGAGATGGGCTGCCACAGAAAACGCCAAACGCGTGAACATTCCACTGGAGTATCGCTTAACGGGTGTGTCGAGGAATTCTTCTACACCGGAAAAGGCGACGATCTCGTCGAACTTGCGCTTTATCTCTTGCCGTTTCATCCCCAGGAGCATGCCGTTCATAAAAACATTTTCCCGGCCGGTTAGTTCCATATGAAACCCAGTGCCCACTTCCAACAGGCTCCCCACTCGTCCATAAATGTCTGCATATCCCCTGGTTGGCTCGGTGATGCCCGTCAAGACCTTCAGGAGGGTGCTCTTACCTGCGCCGTTGCGGCCGATAACTCCGAGGATCTCGCCGTGGTTCACCTCTAAATCGACGTCGCGCAGTGCCCAGATCCAGCCGGGTCCGGCGGCATGGTTCCGGCCGGATACCCAGAATCGGGCAGCACGCAGCGATGCGGATGCAGCACGCACCAGCGCTTCGCGAAGTGTCGGATACCGCTCACGAATTCCAATCCGGTAGCGCTTGGATAACCCCGAGATTTGTATGGCTAAGTTATTCATTTTAATATCATATGATATCGGCGAATGATTTTTCCATCCTCCGGAAATAAAAGAGCCCGCCGATCAACAACACCGCCGTCGCCGCTACAGATACAAGCAACATTGGATCTGGAGGCGTTTTACCCAACAAAGCCCAACGAAACCCATTTACCACACCTACCATTGGGTTAATCCCATATAGCGCCTGCCACTTGGGAGGCACCAGAGAGCTCGAATAGGCGACCGGTGTGACGAACAGCCAAAATTGCGCCAAGAACGGAATTGTGTAGCGCACGTCGCGATATCTGACGTTGAATGCAGACAGCCACAGCCCTACAGCCAGTGCTGCCATCAGCGCAAGTAAGGTAAATAAGGGCAGTGTCAGAATGGCCCAACCCAGGTGGATGCCATAGTAAAGCATCATCGCTATCAACGCCCCGAAAGCGATTGTGAAATCAACCAGGCCGGCGATCACCGATGCGAGAGGAACAATCAACCTTGGAAAATACACCTTGGTTATCACCTGTGCATCTTCCACAATTCTGTTGCTTGACTGGGTAAGGGCGTAGGCGAAGAGTTGCCATGGCACCAGCCCGCAGTAGGCAAAGATTGGATAGGGAATACCGTCGGAGGGCACCCCCGCCAGGTTGCCGAAAAAGATGCTAAAGACCACCATTGTCAGCACCGGTTGGAGCACAGCCCAGGCAACACCAAGCAAAGTTTGCTTGTATCTGACCTTTACGTCGCGAAGCGCATAGAAAACAACCAACTCGCGATACCGCCAGAGCTCGGCAAAATCAATTGCTACCCAACCGGGACGTGCCTGTCGCCGAACTACGGGCTGGCTTGCGTCCCCGCCGGTTGTGTGTTGTATCGCCCAGTATATAACGTTTAACATAGAATGCCCATATTCAGATTAATTTCGGATTTCGGAATGAAAAACCAACTGACCCCTCCGAAATGGAAATTTCTACTAAACCCGGTCAGAAATGATCCAGGAAATCTTTAAATGTTAGCAGCTCTTCTTTTCTTTTAACTAAATAAAGAAACAAGGCGGAAAGGAGATTTCTGAGGTATGCGAAGAGCCACCCAAACAAAAATCCCCAGAAAAAGCTATAGGCCAGACCGATAAAAGCGCCTTTCACCGTTATTGAATATCCCCAAAAGTACTGCCCAAGGAGATCCAAGCCCAACCCTCGATCTTGGCCTCCTCTTATGATCAACCATACCGTTGCGGCAAAGGTGAGTAGACCGACAACCGACCCTAAAGCTGTAGCCAAGCCCAATTGGTCGATCCTGTGTGTCAAACCTGCAAAAGCCTTTTTAAGAGCAGCCCGTTCCCCGGATTCTGCGCTGATTTCTTCATGATAGTCTTGTTCCGTATTCACTTTCCAAAGGTCATGGTTTGACCCTAAAATGTTTTCTGCCGCAAGCATTGCAGTCAACATCGAGTGGTCTTGATTATTGTACTTATGCATCCCGTTGCGGCCTACAACCTGAAAGTTACTAATATCCTGCAAAAATGTACGTACGACACTTAGTGATTCACGGTAGGCTGAGTCGTAAATTGGATAAGCTTTGGGCATTCTCACGACTAAACCATCTTGCACCTCGCTTGTCGTCACCAACCCTAAAACCTCAAGTTCTTTTTTCCCCAGCTCGATCAAGTCATTATCCGGCAATGTCCAGAAGCTGTCACCTTCGAAACAGAAATATTCCAACCCCAAACAGGTTTTGCCTTCATCGGGCACCATGAAGGGGCTCCAATTTTTAAAATTTTGGATTCTGCCAACTTTAACATCAGGATCATGAATGTAGATCCAGTTATCCGGAAAGACTTCGCGTTTGTCGATAATGAGGACCGTGGTAAGAAAATCTCTGTATTTGAGATCGCTTGCGGCACGAAGCACGGCTTTTGGCACTGGAGGCTTAAACTTTTCAATGACCTCTCTAATCGGCATACTGCTGACAAAGTCGGTGCCGTCGATTAGCTCCACTTGCCCATTCCGCTTCACTTCCAGAGTCGTCACCCTGTTTTCTGACCATAAGATGCCGGCAACTTCTGCGCCCAGCCAAACCTGGCAACCGTTTTGTTGCACAATATTTGCAGCGGTTTGCCACATCATGCCGGGCCCGAATTTAGGGTAGTCAAATTCCTCGATCAGCGTTCTGATATCCTTGTTATTATTCTTGCTGCGGATGAGGGCGTTTCTTAAACCGGTTAAGAGGGAAAGGCCTTTGATACGTTGCGCGGCCCATTCGGCACGGATTTCACTGCAAGGCATCTCCCAGACTTTTTCCGTATAAGTCTTAAAGAAGGTTTTGTATAGGCGGTCCCCAAAACGATTGACTACCCAGTGTTCAAAGGTTTCTTCATTTCTCCACGGAAATATCTGCGCGTAAAGGAAACTGAGTAAGACCAGGAAACTGTTCCATATCCCAAGGCTGAACAAAGCATTGAATGGGCGAAGAGGATAAGAAAAATACTTTTTGTTGTAGTAGATTCTCGAGAGTCTTTTGCGTCGGAGGAGATCCGCGCCGAGCAATTCCTTCCACATGTCGTCAACTGCCTTGACCTTCGTGAAAAAGCGGTGCCCTCCTATATCAAAATAATAGTCCTTATAATTGACAGTTCTTGAAATCCCTCCAACCAGCCGGTCCTTTTCAAGAACAATGGATTGTACGCCGGCTTTGGAAAGGACATAAGCCGCCGTTAAACCGGCCGGACCTGCACCAACGATCATCACTTTCCTGGCATTAGACTTCTTGGCCGGTTCCATTATCATAGTCTCAGAACTGTTTATCAAACAGCTTTGGGATGATTTGGCCGCAAAACCTGATCAGTCCCGACCTCGGTGTCTTGCAACAAATCCAGGCGTCCCTTATGGATGCTGAATTTCTCAATTTGCTCCCACCTTGTCAATGACTTGAGGATCGCCCTCCCATGCCATGCCCAACGGAAATCTCACCACCTCACTCTGTTCGTAAGCAACGATTTTACCGATGGGATAAGTGTTTTGCCATTCCTATCGCGAAGGCCAACCCGCTGTACAAAAAATAAAGATAGTGCCAGGCGAGCGCTCTGGCGGCAAACCACCAACCCCCTTTGCTATGGAAGAACAGGACAAGCCGTGAGTTGAGCGAAAGCAGCAACAGCGCCAACAAAACCGCGACAATAAAAAGCCAGGGCCACAGAACTGCTCCAACCAGCGCACTCAAAATGGCGTAACATATCAGTATACTGATACGGCTTGAGATTCGCAAGTTAAGATCGCTGATGAAGCGCCGATCACGCAGGATGAGCTCAGTCCAGGGGAGAGCGCGCTGGAAGAAGTCCGCTTTCAACAGAGGTAACCATCCCCAGCGCTTCAGGTGTTTAACCTGTAGAGATTTAACCAATTCGATCCGATGGCCGGCCGCGGTTAGGCGGTAGCCCAGTTCAATATCTTCGATGCAAGGTTTTCGATAGCTTTCGTCAAAACCACCCGAGGCGAGAAAGATCTCCCGCCTAATAGCGCCGCATGCCCCCCAGAAAGTCGACGCCTCGCTGTTTGCCTGTTGATGGGTGAAATGATGAAAAAGGTTTTTGTACCTCGAGAAAAAATCCCCTGCGCCGGGGTCGTCATCATAGGACCCGATGATGGCCGCCAGGTCTGGTTCCCGCCTGAAGATCTCTGTGACCTGGCCTATCAGCCCGGAAGGAACAGCCACATCCGCATCGATAAAGAGAAGGATATCTCCCGTTGCCTCTCGCGCTCCTCGATTCCGCGCCTTGGCGGGACCTCCCGAAACAGGCTCGCGGATTACCCGGACGCCCAGTTTTTGAGCCTCCCGCCAGGAATTGCCCTCATCACCGTCAGCTACGACAATGATTTCTCCCGGAGCAGGTGAGGCATCCAGGAGGCACAGCATGCACTTGACAAATTCCAGGCCACCGTTGTTGACTGGTACGATCACAGAGATGCTGGGACTAAGTTCGGACAATCTTGAACCCCCGGCAAAGGGTCGAACATTTTCGGCCGGCTGCTTTCTCGGCTCGCACCCGAAAATTCGAAAAGCTGGCACTCCTGCTCACAGGCAGTGCCGGACGAAAGATTACAGGCTAACAGTAAAGGCAGGTAAAGTCAAAACCCATGTTCATAGTGTTCAGGTCCTTGCATGAGTAAAAAAACACGAAAACTCTGACTTTGGAATCCTGAGTAATCCATCAACAAGTCTTTTTTTGGTGCATTAAGGCCACGGTGGGCGAACGGCCTGCGTTGACCACTCCGAAAAAGAGAGTGACTGTAGATGCATGAAATGACAAGCGTAATTGAACGAACAGGAAGGCTCGGCAACTACTTAAATCGCCTCATCAAGCTCCTGAGGGTCTGCGTCTTTAACGCTCGCCCGGATCTGCTCCGTCATTTGAAAGAATCGCCGCCCGGCCAGCTCTCGATCAACGGCAGTTTTGGGCTTGATGGTCATTCCAGCTTCGGTGAGCTTTACCTCCAAAAGGTCCCCTTCTTCAATCCCCAAGGCCGCCCTCAGCTCTTTGGGGATGGTGATTTGTCCATTCAGGGGGTAAGGTTCTTGTCAGGTTTCTCAGGAAGTCCCCGGAAATCCGTTTTGGAGATAAAACTCTCTCCACACTTCCATACAATAGGCGACAAAGAGATCGCCTTCGTTTTTGGCAAAAATATTGAAAGTCATGAAAATCCCTAAATGCTTCAACTTTTCATGATTTGAAGAACAACATAGTTTGAACGAATCGATTTACCATCGAGCAGTCCGGCCAGGGATACCGGGGCGCGGTCCAGTTCTGCTTCCATTACTGCTTCTTGCAGCAGTTCATCCCTGTTCGAAAAAAAGTCCTCCAAATCTGACCCTTTAAGGAGTATCCCGCTGTTGAGAAGTTCGGGCCCCATTTCTTTCGCAATTGTGTTAAAGAGCTTCAGCTTGAGTATCGCCTCCTCGGTACAGTGGGGGCCCATTTCTGCGGAAGTCCTCGATCGGAGCGCGGAAATGGGGCTTCCTTTCCGAAGAATTGCGCCTGCAAGCCCCGGCATTGCGGCAGAAAGTGCGATCACGCAGCCGTCTTTGACAATTGCCCGATCCAGGTCGTCCACAGCGCTCCCGTCGAGGAAAACTGTCTGCACCTTCTCTTCGAGGTATTTGCGTGAAAAGCCGGCCTCCTCTAAAACTCTTGCGAGGGGCAATCCCGCCAGGGTCTTTAGATAGACACCCTGCTGAAATATCGGAAAAAGCCTCGACTCCTGGCCGGGTTTCAATTTAAGGCGGAGATTCCGAATAGATTCAGAACACATCATGATCCAATAAATCCTGTAAATCCTGTCTAAGGTTTTCCCCGCGTCCCTGCGTCCCTGCGTCTTCGCGTCTCCGTGTCCCCGCGTCCCCGCTTACCGCTGGAGTTCCTTTTATGATTGGCCAACTCAACCGAAAAGTCCAGGATTTCCGAACTTTCGCGGTATGCGTCCGAGCAGAAATCCCCAAGATGCCGAGCGCTTCGCTCGAAATCCTCCATAAACCCCTTAAGGTTTCCCGAACTGTAAAATTGTTCATAGACCTCCAGGCCATCCTTCAACGCGGAAAGAATCTCTTCGGTATTGGGATTCATCTGGGTGATGGCAGCATAGAGTTCCGGACTTTGCGCGAAAATCCTCCCGACGAGGTTCATTTCGATGCGGTAGCTCGGGCTTGTATAATTCAGAGTTTCGTCTATGTCTACATCGAGCTTTCTCAAGGTCCTTCCGATGAGCATGGTCGTAAGGTGGAAAAGCACCTGGATGATGCCCATCATCCTGTCGTGTTCCACCGGGCTGCATTCCTTGACCCGGATGCCGCTTGAGGTAAAAAGCGCGCGCAGCTTCCGCCACTGCGCCTGGCCGATGCGAACGGGACAGGCGGCAAGAGTCTGGCCGGTAAAGCTCGATATTCGGCCTCCAAACATTGGGTGAAGCCCGACGACGCAAGCGGGGGACTTAAGCATCTCTTCCACGGGGGCGGTCTTCAGGCTGGTCAGGTCCATCAGGAGCTGACCCGGCCGGGTATGGGGAACGAGTCTTCTGATTATCTCGACGGTCTTGTGAAGCGGCACGGCAAAAATGACTATATCGGATTCATGTACAGCCCGCTCGGGCGTAAGCGCCGTACCCAGGTCGGCAATATTGACGTGAAATCCATGCGAGCTGAAGAACTTTGAAAAAAGCCGGCCCATTTCGCCCTGCCCGCCGATTATCCCGATTACGGAGCGCTTATTCCACGATCGGCTTGAGTCGGTTGGGCCGCAACAGTGAGTGCCATCCATACTTTGTTCCTTTAACCTGTACGCCCATGTCCTTTCAGATAAACCGGCCGACCGCTTCGGCGACCCGGCGGCATTCCTCGATCATGGCAAAAAATACTTTCGGGCGAAGAGATTGAGGACCGTCGCTCATTGCTTCCTCAGGACGCACGTGCACTTCAACGAGGAGCCCATCGGCGCCGGCCGCGATGGCCGCCCTCGAGACTGCGGGCACAAGGTCCGCCCTCCCCACCGCGTGACTCGGGTCAACGATTACCGGAAGGTGTGTGAGTAGCTTCAGAAGCGGCACCGCGCTGATATCGAGGGTATTTCGGGTTTCGGTTTCGAAGGTGCGGATTCCCCTTTCGCACAGAATTACCTTCTCGTTTCCCTGCGCCATGATGTATTCGGCCGACATGAGAAATTCCTTTATGGTCGCGCAGAGGCCGCGTTTCAGGATGACCGGTTTATCGATGTTGCCAACCTCAGTGAGGAGCCTGAAATTTGCCATGTTGCGAGTACCGATCTGGACGATGTCCGCATACTTGCAAACCATCACGGTGTCTCTTGGATCCATGAGTTCGGTAACTATCTTCATACCGGTTTTTTCGCGCACTCCAGCAAGGTATTTCAACCCCTTTTCGCCCCAGCCCTGGAACGCGTAGGGTGAAGTGCGTGGTTTGAAAGCGCCGCCGCGCAAAAAATGAACCCCGGCAGGCTCGATCTCCTCGGCGATCTCCTCGAGAACTTCCCGGCTCTCGACCGCACACGGCCCTGCGATAATCTGGATCTGAAGGCCGCCGATCTCAAGGCCGTTTATATGCACCACGCTGTTTTCAGGCTTGAACTCCCTGCTGACCAGCTTGTACGGTTTCAAGATGGGGAGCACCTTCTCCACTCCTGGAAAGGACTCCATAGGGATCTCCGCTATAACCCGTTCATCTCCAATCGCACCCACAATGGTCCGGTGCTCGCCTTTGGA
Source organism: Syntrophobacteraceae bacterium (assembly GCA_049520035.1). GTDB lineage: Bacteria > Desulfobacterota > Syntrophobacteria > Syntrophobacterales > Syntrophobacteraceae > SbD1. The sequence continues at coordinate 33,568 of JBEKQE010000017.1, forward strand.
GATATGTGCCCGGAGGTTCATGTCCTCGAGGCGTCGGACTATTCTGAGCAGGTCTTCTTCCAGGTGATCCGGACGCATTACAATGATCATGACGATTTTCCCCCACAGTTCTTTTCAATTCGGAACTATCGCATACAAAAAAAGCCGTGGGCACTCCAGGCGCTCACGGCTTCAAAACAAACAAATTGAATTGTCAGGACCAGAGCATACCCGAGACCTTCCCTTCGCTGGGGTAAAAATAAGCGTAATAATAAAATCCGGTGAGCATTATTCTCTCCTACCCGGTTCAGAATAGACTTCATTGCGGGCATTTTGTCAAGATAAATTCCAGACAAATTCCAAGACAGGAAACCTTCGAAAACCGTGCTTTCCGCCGATACGCCATTGCCTGAGGACCTACACGTATTCCAGTTTCCGCATCAGCACGGATTCGTATCCGACCTCCAGCTCGCCGCAGCCAAAAACCCTTTCTCCATCCCTCGTTTTTGCCCGAACGCAGACATCCTCCACCTTCTCGTTGATTCCGGCTGAATCGCCGGAAAAGTACAGAATCAGGTCCGGTATGCCGTCATCATTTAAATCCCTCAGACTGCGGGCATAAATCTCGGGGTCGGTCATATCGTCAGCAGGCCCGACGTTGCCAGGTCCGATTCTCACCCAACAAGGATCCACCCGCCCGGGGTCGAAGTCGAAACCGTGTGTTAAAACCTACCCATGCTCTTTTTTTATTTTGTCCATGATCTTCCTCCAGAATTAAAAAACGGAACTCTAAAAAATAATTTAAGAGGAGAGAAAGAATGTTGTCAATCGAGGTAAATTCTTTGATGTCTTCAATCCGCCGACTCCTGTCAGTCCTTTGACTCGGCGCCTGGGCGCCTGACCCGCGAACCGGCTATTCGAGTTTTCGCAGAAAATCATGGAGGATATCCTCGGCGCGATAGCCTTTAAGGCGTGCGATATTAACCAGTCGAGCAAGGAGGCGGCCCAGATCGTCCGGAGAATCGAGCCGGTCGGACTCGATCTTGCTCGCCAGTTCGCCACTTTCCCTGGCAAATTCACGCCCCTGTTTCCGGATGTCGTTCCAATTCACATCTTCTTTTTGCGAGAGGCGCGAAAGGATTCTATGCGCGCGAATAAGGGCCGGGAGCGAGTCCGGGACTGGTTCGGCTGCCTTGCCGCTTGCGCGCTTCTCCCCGGCTTTTATCATTTCCCAGTTATCTTTAACCTCCTCGGCCGAATTGACGCTCGTTCCACCGAAAACGTGCGGATGCCTGCGGATCATTTTTTCGCTGATTCTGCGGCAAACTTCTTCCAGGCTGAAATCTCCCCGTTGCTCGTATAAATAAACGAGGAAAAACGCCATAAAGAGAACGTCCCCGAGTTCTTCGGCTACCTCTTCCACTTTTTTCGCCCGCACTGCCGCAGCGGCTTCGTGGGATTCTTCAACCAGGTAGGTCTGGATTGTTTCAGGGGTCTGCTTCCGGTCCCAGGGGCAACCGGTTTCACTTCGTAGGCGCTCGATTATCCGGAGGATTTCCTCTATCGCATTCCATCGGTCAGTTTTTGTTTCTTTCACCTTTTTCCTTTGAATCAGAACCGTGTCCAAAGAAGGAGTCCAGCAGAGTCGATGTTCGGTCGGTCAGCAGCTTTTCGACCTCCTTCTGCTTTTTGGAAAGCTCCTGCTGCACCTTTACGGGCGCCAATTTGAAGAGGAATTGGGATGCCTCCCTGACTCTGGGCGCAAGCGTTGACTGTGCGATGAGCGGCGGGTTGCCGCCGAAAGAAAACAACGTCAAAAAAGAGATCGCCACAATCGCAAAAAGGAACGCTTTGCAGAATCCGATTATCGCGCCACAGAGCCGGTCAAGAAACCCAAGACCGGCGCTGTGTAAGATCCTGGCAACCCAGAAACCCGCCACCGCAATACTGAACCAGGTTAACAGAAACAGCAGGATGAAGCCGAGGGGTCCGGCGGCAGTAGCCGAAATAGTAGGGAACTGCCTGGTTATAAAAAATCCCACGGGCTGATACTGGTGAGAGGCTACAAGGAAACCTGTTAAAATGCCGGCGATTCCGATTATCTGAGAAATGGCGCCGCGCATAAGGCCTCTGAGCACCCAGAAAGCTCCTGCAAAGATCAGAATCCAGTCGAGAATGTTCATAGTCGGCCCCCATTTGGAGGGAGTAAAAGCCGCCACATAGCGAGGAGCAACAAACAGGGAGCAGAGTTTGGCATCGGCTCCTTGCTTCTTGCTTGCCGGTACCCCTTTTTATCTTGGCAGCATTCTTGCACGGTTGCAAGAGCAAATGCCGGTTATTATAAAGTGGCTGTTGTCATAGCAAAAATTGCGTGATAATAATGTTGGTTCCGTTTACCACGGTAACCACATATTTTTTTAGAGGTAAAATAATTTTGGCTCAGGCAGTCTACAACCACAGAAACGAACCTCAGAGTACCTCTATACAGGTTATTTTTGACGATAACAGATTGCTTCAGTTGCTTGTAGGAGAACGAAACGCCAATCTGAAGACAATCGAAACGCGTCTTGATGTCCAGGTTCACTTGCGCGGGAATCAGCTTACCGTTTCCGGGGCTCGAGCCGACGTGGAAGTTGGCGAGCGCCTTCTCAATGAACTGGCCGACCTGGTCCGAGGCGGTTACCCGCTCTACGAAAACGATATCCTGTTTGCGATTCAGATCCTGAGTGATAATATCAGCCGCCGTCTAAGAGATATTTTTCTCGACCAGGTTTTTATAGCTTCCAATAAAAAGGCTATCAGCCCCAAGAGCATCAAGCAGAAAGAATACATAGAAGCTATTCGCAGCTATGATATCGTGTTCGGGGTAGGTCCGGCCGGGACCGGAAAGACATACCTTGCGATGGCGATGGCGGTAGCCGCAATGTCAAAGGATGGTGTCCGGCGCATAGTGCTTGTCCGCCCTGCTGTTGAAGCCGGCGAAAAACTGGGGTTTCTGCCGGGTGATCTTGCTGAGAAGGTCAACCCTTACCTGCGGCCGCTCTATGACGCTCTACACGACATGATGGACTTCGAGCGCACAAGCAATTTGATCCAGAGAGGGGTAATCGAGGTAGCGCCTCTTGCCTTCATGCGGGGCCGCACGTTAAACGATTCTTTCGTCATTCTGGACGAAGCGCAGAATACGACCGCCGAGCAGATGAAAATGTTTCTGACGCGGCTTGGTCTTGGTTCCAAGGCGGTCATAACCGGCGATATAACTCAAATAGATCTACCCGAGAACAAGCCTTCGGGGCTGGTGGAAGCAATCGAACTGCTACAGGGAGTTCAGGGAATTCGAATGGTCTATTTCACAAAACGAGACGTGGTCAGGCACAAACTCGTGCAGGACATAATCGACGCCTATGAGAGAGCCGAGAGCAAAAAAGGCCCGACCACCTTCAGGGACGCCGAGAGAAGCTGAACATGGAGAAGGACAAGCGCGAGCCCGAAAAGGGCAGGAGCAAACCCAGGCCGAAACTCCTGGCCAGGCTGATTCCCTGTAATGTTCAAAACATTTATTGCCGGAAGTGGGTGCTACTGGCGGGCTTAAGTGTTGTCGTAGCTACCCTGGTGAGTCCTTCATTCATAGTCGAGAATCCTCGCTACCGGCTGGGCGAAATTGCGGATCGCAATATAAAGGCGCAACATGATTTTTTGATAGAAGATGAAGAGGCGACAGCAAAGAAACGTGAAGAGGCGATCCGTCAGTCGCCTGTTGTCTATGTTTTTGACGAGACGATCACCAGAAATCTTATCGACAAACTCGAGGGATCGTTCAAGACCATGCGTGAGGCTCAGACCAGCCTCGAATCGGAACCCCTCCCTGCCACTTCCGGCCAGCAACCGCTTAAATCAATAGATCGGCAACCCGGTAAAACCGTTACAGATTCGGGTAAGGTTTCCTCCGTTGCCCCCACTGATGTGGACCGGCTCCAGGGCAAGAAAAAGGATTTCGAAGAGTTTCTCGGCTGCTCGCTCAACGGTGACATCTTTAAGTGTCTTATCGAGCAGCAGTTTAGCCTGGAAGTTCAAGAAAAGATTCAAAATCTCGTAAAGACCACAATGGACGGCGGCATTGTCGCCAGCAAGGCATGGGATCACGACGAGCAACGCGGAAACCTTCTGCTCCGCAAATCGGAGACGGGTGAAGAGAGCCTGATCCCCCCGCCGTTTCCCTATCCGGATATCGATGAAGCCCGCAGGATGATCGTCATGAAGGCGCTGGAACCAGGCCGGGACGTCAGAGAACTGATGCTGATATCTTCGGTTGTATCCTCCCTTCTACAGCCCAATCTTACGTTCAATCTGGAAGCCACCGAAAAAAAACGTCAGGAAGCATACGCTTCGGTTAAGCCTGTTTTTATTAAAATTGCTCGAAACGAAATGCTGGTGAGGGAGGGGCAAAGCATCGGCCGTGAGGAGATGCTCAAGCTTAGGTACTATTTAAGGAACTCATCCGCCAGATCCTGGTTTTTTACGTTCCTGGCGATTTTCACGTTCAGCATGGTCTGCATCGGTGTTGTGTTGCATGTTGCAAAGCAGAGCCTTCCCCATATACGAATGGACTTGCACGACTGCCTGTTTCTGGGCATGCTTTTAGTCTTCCTGCTGATGCTGTCCAGGTCGGGGCTTTGGGTTGGAGACAGCATAGGCGACAGCTCTGGAATAATTTCCACAAAGACCTTTATCTATGCTGTCCCCTTGAGCGCCGGTGCGATGATAGCCTGCATCTTTTTCGGGGTTACGGTTTCGCTCATTTTCTCGCTGGTGGTCACGCTCTTTTCCGGGATGATTTTCGGCAAAGAGTTCGCAATGTTCTTTTATTTTATGATCGGCGCCTTCGTTGCCGCACATGGCGTTTCGCAGTGCAGAAACCGGATGGTCTCCATAAAGACCGGATTGCTCGTGGGCTCTACAAACGTCATTCTGATCGTGTTAAGCGCCTTCCTCCAGGACCAGTGGGTATTATGGAAGGTCCTGTGCGACTCATTTTTCGGTCTGTCCGGGGGTATTTTCGCAGGAATTCTCGCAACCGGCCTGACCCCCCTTGCCGAGATGCTCTTCGGCTACACGACCGATATCAAGCTGCTCGAACTCGCCACAATGGATCAGCCGCTCCTGCGGGAGCTTATGGTGGAAGCGCCCGGGACTTACCATCACAGCGTCATAGTGGGCAACATGGTCGAGGCGTCGGCAAAGTCGATCGGGGCAAATTCCCTTCTGGCCAAAGTGGCGGCCTATTACCATGACATAGGCAAGATAAAAAAGCCTCTCTACTTCATCGAGAACCAGTTCGAGTGCGAAAACCGGCATGAGAAGCTTGCTCCGTCAATGAGCAGCCTCATTCTCATTTCCCACGTGAAGGACGGGATAGAACTTGCCAAGCAGCACCATCTGGGCAAGGAAATCATAAACATTATCAGCCAACACCACGGAAAGAGCTTCATATCCTTTTTCTACAACAAAGCGGTGGAAACGCGTGAAAAAGCCCAGAGCGCGAAGCCTTCACCCCTTCCTCCCATCGACGCTGACGACTACCGCTATCCCGGTCCCAAACCCCAGACCAAAGAAGCCGGACTGGTATTGCTGGCAGACGTCGTAGAAGCGGCCTGCCGCTCCCTCACAGAACCTACTCCCGCCAGGATTCAGGGTCTTGTAAACAGGTTGATAAACGGTATATTCAGTGATGGGCAGCTTGACGAATGCGAGCTTACCCTCAAGGACATCCACCAGATAGCCAAGCACTTCAACCAGATACTGGCGACGATACATCATAAGCGAATTGAATATCCGGTTGCAAACGGAAAGGCAAAAATGGATGGCCCTGATCCAAGTCGCGAACCAAAGCAGGATAAAGATAAATCCGGGGCCAATAGAGAACGCGGCAAAACGGATCTTAAACGCCTTGGGATACACTGAATCCGAACTGAGCGTCCTGATCGTCGATGACGGCGAAATGGCCGGACTTAACCAGCAATACCGCCAGGTCGGCCGTACTACCGACGTGCTCTGCTTTCCGATGCTCGAGGGTGAATTTAGCGATATCGCCCCCGAAATGCTGGGCGACGTAGTCATTTCAGCGGAGACCGCCAGGGCCGTGAGCGATGAGACTGGAGCAGCGCTCGAATCGGTGCTGGACCTCCTTCTGGTTCATGGCATTTTGCACCTGCTCGGCCTTGACCATGAGGCGGGTCCGGTCGGGGCCAGGGAGATGAAATTGAAAACCGAAGAACTCCTTGCGATGCTTGGCCATTGCGGCGAGGAATTCGAGTGGTTCTTCGATACGGATTAGGTTCCACGCGAAGACGCGAAGGCGCGAAGAAAGAAGATACGGATGGAGATTGAGGAAATCGCCAGGCTGGTGGTGGACTCCAGATCTGCCGATGGGCCTCCTCATGAACTTCGGAGCTTCTATTTTTAAGAACGGCATCAAACGGATTGTATTTAAGCAACCATTCGAACTTCACGGCTTCGAGGCTTCGTATGCACAAAACCCCTGAGGTTGTTCAATAACCCATTCAGATTTCGCGTCTTCGCATCTTCGCGTCTTCGCGTAAGCAAGTTTAGGGGGAGCAAAATTGGCAAGACTCGCTATCAATGTAGACCATGTAGCCACACTTCGACAAGCCCGCCTCGCCTCCGAGCCGGACCCGGTTGCCGCCGCAATGTTTGCCGAGCTTGCGGGAGCGCACGGGATAGTGGTTCATCTTAGGGAAGACCGCCGCCATATCCAGGACAGGGATGTCGCCGTCCTGCGAAAGACCATCAAAACTAAAATGAACCTGGAGATGTCGGCAACAAAGGAGATGGTCGAAATCGCCCGGAAGACAAAACCCGACGTGGTGACCCTGGTCCCTGAAAAGCGCCAGGAATTGACGACCGAAGGGGGCCTCGACGTCGTCCTTTTCGAAACCCCCCTGGTGAGTGTTATAAAGACTCTGCACGGCAGTGGCATTGCGGTCAGCCTTTTTATAGAACCGGATGCCAAACACATCGAAGCGGCCAAAAGGCTTGAAGCCGACTACATTGAAGTCCACACCGGGGCTTTTGCGGAAGCCCAATCTCCTGCGAACCGCCAGGAGCAGTATGAAAGGATCATTACCGCAGCAAGGCTGGCAAAGAAACTGGAGATAGGAGTGCATGCCGGACACGGGGTCGATTACCAGAATATTCTCTGGCTCAGGAACATAACGGAGATAGAGGAGTTCAGCATCGGCCACTCGATAATCGCACGGGCTGTGTTGATCGGTATGGATCGGGCCGTTCGCGAAATGCTCCAACTGATGGGCTGACCATGCCGATTTACGGTGTCGGTGTAGACTTGGTGCGGGTGGACCGGCTCGAAAAGCTGCTTGAGCGCTGGGGCGAGCGGTTTGAGACGCGGGTGTTCACTGAATTCGAAAGACAATTCTGTTCGGGAAGAAAAAAGCGCGCCGCTTGCCTGGCATTGCGGTTTGCTGCCAAAGAGGCTTTCGTAAAAGCCCTCGGGCTGGGGGTGAGAAGCCCGGTGCTCTGGCAGGATATCGAAATCAGGCATAACACGCTCGGCAAACCGGAGATTTCCCTGACCCCGCGCGCCCTCCAATATTGCAGGGACAAAGGCGTCCGCTCCTGGCACCTCAGCCTCACCGACGACGGGCAGTACGGAGCGGCGGTGGTGGTTATAGAGACCTGGTAAGATAGACTGGTTCCCGTCCGAAAAGTCTTCTTTTCCGCCCTGGGTCGGTGGGACCCGCCCCGCGGAGCGTAGAGATCGACCCTTCGGCGGTGGCCGCAGAGGCTTTGTGGAGCTTGATCACCGATCTCGACAGCCCGCCCACCCACCCGCGAGGCGGTACTCCTCGTATGACAGACTTATATACAACCCTTCACCATGTACTAATACATTGCTACTTATAAATATTTTTCTTGGCATGGCAGCAGATATTAGCTGGTGTTTATCTGGAAACACAGTATGATACGCTAACAGGTCCCGATTCGGCTGGGAGGGTTTTCCGTCTTTTATATTCGCTGGACCTATGCGGCGGATATTTATAAGGCCCAATTAGCGGATCAATACTATCCAACATTGGATTGACAATAGGATCATATGTCAATTTTCTCACGGTCGTGGTGTAAGGGAAGTCTTTTGCAGCAAAGATCGTCCCCAAGAGGTTTATGAAACGGTTGATTGTCTTCGAAGGGAAAGCGGCAAGGGTTAATGTTGATTGGTCGAAATGAACGCTGGACTTGGATCCGGGTGTCAGGCAAGACCCCGGACATCATCGCAGGAGGGGACAATGCAGTATGAGCTTACAGAAGAGCAGATGTTGCTACAGACAACAGTGAGGCGCCTTGCAAAGGACAAAGTAAGCCCGGGGGCCGCCGGCCGCGATGAAGCAGAAGAATTCGCCTGGGATATGGTGGAACTTCTTCGTGAAAATGGCCTCTATGGAACCGACTTTCCCGAAATCTACGGGGGCTCCGACGCCGGAATGCTGGCCCTTTGCATGGCGATAGAAGAACTGTCCAGAGCGGAGGCCGCTTGCGGCCTGCTCCTTGCGGACCAGGAACTCGGCGCCCTGCCAATCCTTCTTGCAGGAAACGAGTCGCAAAAACAAAGGTATCTGCCGCAACTGGCCTCGGGAGAGCATCTTGCAGCTTTTGCCCTGACCGAACCCGCCGCAGGCTCCGATGTCGCTCAGCTACGCTGCCGGGCAAAAAAAGATGGTGATTCCTATGTGCTGAACGGGAATAAGAACTTCATCACCAACGGCGGAGTGGCTGACATAATCACAGTTTATACCGTGATCGATCCTGAGAAACCCACCCATAGAAATGCCGGGGTCTTTATTGTGGAAAAAGGGACCCCCGGTTTTTCGATTGGCCGGAAAGAAAAGAAAATGGGTATCCGCTGGTCGGACACGGTTGAACTGATTTTCGATGAGTGCAGGGTGCCGGGGGAAAACCTTCTTGGAGAAGCAGGGCTGGGGTTCCAGGTTATGATGAAGACACTGGATTTTTCCAGGCCCGCGGTGGCTGCGCAAGCCCTGGGCATTGCCGCCGGGGCCCTTGAATATGCGGTAGCATATGCAAAAGAGCGTCAGTCGTTTGGGAAACCGATTATCGAACATCAGGGCATAGCGTTCAAGCTGGCGGATATGGCAATGCGTACCGAGGCGGCGAGGCAGTTGCTCTACAAAACCTGCGCCCTGTTCCAGGAACAGCCTAAGGACATGAGCCGGCTCAGTGCCGAACTGCTCCGCATGAGTTCCATGTCCAAGTGCGTATGCTCCGATGTGGCCATGTGGGTGACTACCGAGGCGGTGCAGGTGCTGGGCGGCTATGGGTACATCAGGGAATTCCCGGTGGAGAGGATGATGCGCGACGCCAAAATTACCCAGATTTACGAGGGGACCAATGAGATTCAACGTCTGGTCATAGCAAGGACCCTGGTCAGCCCTTGAAATTAGAAAGTTATAGTAGTTAATAAGGGGGTCGGCCATTGAAATTAGGAAGTTATAGAATGATCCCCCTTCCACTTTCTTGTTAATTTCCATTTTCAAGGGCTGAACCCACTTTTTCCTGCTGCGAAAATGCCGATGGGTTACGCTTCGCTCCACCCATCCTGATATGGGTCTTTTCATGGTTTGGGGTGTCCGGCGGGGACATGATGAACTGCGGTGAGATCCCTGCCGGTAATGCTTGACAGGATGGCTCTTTGACATTCTGTGTCATTTAATATAGAGTGTCGGAAAATTTCATCGCGAACGTCTGAGACGAAATATTTACCGGCAGTGGTATAGAAATATGCACAGGACTATATGCCGCCTGCTCTCGTTGGCAGCGGGCGTTTTTATCATTTTATTTCCATGGCCCGGCGACTGGCCGTACCGATCAGAGAGAACCCTTCTGAGGCCCCTTCCGTCCCGCCCGCAGGCAAGGCAGGGCAATCTGCCCAGCGATGCTTTCAGCAAAGCCGTCGGGTTCCTGAGGGCGCATTGGTCTCAATTCAGCAACAGGCGCTTCATAACCATCATAGACTATACGAAGCCATCCACCAGCAGGAGGCTTTTTCTTATCAACATGGAATCCGGGGAGGTGCAGAGGTTTCCGGTATCTCACGGGAAGAACTCAGGGTGGCTCTATGCGACGAGGTTTTCCAACCGGCCGGAATCGCACCAAAGCCCGCTCGGTTTTTTCCGGACCGGGCGCAAATACTATGGCGGTCATGGCCCCAGCCTGGAACTCAACGGACTGCAAAAGGCCATAAACGATAATACGTTCTGCCGCGGAATCGTGATGCACGGCGCTCATTACGCCGGCTGGGGGGCCGTTGCCGCGAGCCGCGCCTATGGCCCGGGGAGACTCGGGCGCAGCCTGGGGTGCCCGGCCATTCCCGTGGAAGTTGCCGAAAATGTGATCGACAGGATCAAGGGCGGAAGCCTGCTCTATATGTATGCAAAAAACGCGGAAACAGGACTTCCCCGCAGTGATGCAGAGGTAAAGACCGACGCGGAGAGGGAGGGACTGGTCATAGACAGGTCAGGGAGGGACACGGAGACAAGACCCTCGCCGCGTTCCCGCTTCTCCCCATCTTCATGCCGGCCCTTGCTTTCCTCTCCTTGACCGGACTATGCCCCGTCTCTGCGGTGAAATCCTGCCTTCGCTTATTCAACCGTCACGCTCTTGGCCAGGTTTCTTGGCTGATCCACGTCGGTACCGCGGAGCACCGCCACATGATAGGCCAGCAGTTGCAGCGGAAGGCTGAACAGTACCGGCGAGAGCCACTCGGATGAAGGATGGATGATGAACTGGTTTTGAGCCGGCCCGATGATCTCGCTCGGTTCGCCTTCGATCAGGGCAAGAATAATGCCGTCTCTGGCCTTGACCTCCTGGATGTTGGAGATCATTTTTTCGAAAAGCGGCCCCTGCCTTAGCAGGACCATGACCGGCATCTCGACATCGATAAGCGCTATGGGACCGTGTTTCATCTCGCCCGCCGCATAGCCTTCGGCGTGGATATAAGAGATTTCCTTGAGCTTGAGCGCGCCTTCCAGGGCGATTGGGTAGAGCGGGCCGCGGGCAAGATAGAGGAAGTCTTTGAAGTCTTTATATTTTCTGGCCCAGGCGCTGATCATGCTCGTATCGGAGAGAATTTTTTCCATCTTGCCGGGAAGTTCGACAAGATCCTGAATATATTGCTGGATCGATTCTGTGGACAGTCTGCCGGTTTCGGCGGCCCAGTAGACCGCGAAGAGATAGAGGGCGACCAGTTGAGTGGTGAATGCCTTGGTTGAAGCCACTCCGATCTCGGGTCCCGCATGCGTATAGATCACCCCATGGGCCATCCGAGCTATGCTGCTTCCGACCACGTTCACGATTGCCCGGCAATGAGCACCCTTGTCCAGCCCTTCCTTCAGGGCCGCCCTGGTATCGGCGGTTTCTCCGGACTGGCTTATAACCAGCAGAAGGACTTTGTCGTCGAGAACGGGGTCCCTGGAGCGGAATTCGGATGCAAGGTCCACCTCGACCGGGATTCGGCACAGGCCTTCGAGCATGTACTTGGCCACCAGTGCGGCATGGTAGGAGGTACCGCACGCAACGAGGAAGACTCGTTGGATTTTGTTCAGCAGGGTCTTATCCAGGTTGAGCTCAGGAAAATCGATCTCCTTGCGCTCAAGGTCGACCACGCTGCGGAAAGTATCGATGACGGCCCGCGGCTGTTCATAGATTTCCTTCAGCATGAAATGCTTGTAGCCGGCCTTTTCGGCCATTAGCGGGTTCCAGTCCACCTGGTGAGGCTTTGGGTGGCGCTGTGTCCCATCGGCAAGCGACTCGATCCGGTAGTTTTGCCGGGAAATGAAGACGACCTCCTCGTCATTCAAGTAAACCACCTGGCGTGTATAGGGCAGTATGGCCGGAACATCGGACGCCAGAAAGAAGGCGCTCTCGGTGAGCCCCAGAATGAGCGGGCTTTCCTTTCTGGCGGCAACGAGGCTGTCGGGTTCCAGTTCATTTACGATTACCAGCGCGTAAGAGCCTTTTAGCTTCTTGAGGGTATTGCGCACCGCCTGCTGATATTCATTTACTCTCTGCCACTCACGGTAAAGGAGCGCCACTATGACTTCGGTATCCGTCTGGGACGAAAAGTGATGCCCTTCCTTTTCGAGTTCGTCCTTGAGAACGGCGTAATTTTCGATTATCCCGTTATGAACCAGGGCAAAGGGGCCTGAGCGATGCGGGTGGGCGTTTTGCTCAGAGGGCCTGCCATGAGTTGCCCACCGGGTATGCGCCACGCCGACCGTGCCACTTACCGGGTGATCTTTGAGCTTGCTCACCAGTCCGCTCAGTTTGCCTTCGCACCGAACGATCTGAAGCCGGCTGTCTGGCCCGACCATTGCGATTCCTGCGCTGTCGTAGCCTCTGTATTCCAGTCTGGCAAGCCCGTTTAACAGGATGTCCCGGCCTTCATCGGGGCCGATGTATCCCACTATTCCGCACATGGTTTTATACCTGCCTTGTTGGGTTAGAGAAAATCTGTCCAGTTCAGGAGGTGCTCTTTGAACGAATTGCGTTCAATCTTAATCGCATTGCCCGTGCGGGAGCAAGGTGAAAATTTACTATCTGCGCGTCCGCCAAGGATGCCGGAACTCACCCCGGGTTCTTATCTTTGTAAAAATGCCCCTTCGGCGATTTGCTTCATGAGGTCTTTCATCCTTGAGCGCAGCCTGAGCCCTTTGCGATCGTTAAGGGATGCTTTGGCCGCGTTTCCGGGCGCCTGAATAAGCCTCAGGTATTCGGAAGCATGGGCCTTTGCCTGCTCGTCCAGATCGATCAGTCTTGAAATCAGTTGTTCCTTGTGCATCTTTAGAGACCTTTCTTGCTTGCAGCACCCGGCTGCGTGCTTTTTTAGTGCCGTATTCGATAGATCGGCTCATTTTAGTAATGCTTTAAATTTTTTTTGAAACGGCGCAATACGGAGATCCCACGCCGAAAATCGGAAGGGGGAAGGCAGATGGCGGCTTTGGCTTCGTACGGTTCTGACGCCCTCCGTGGCAGCGGCGGCTTGCGGCTTATTTTGCGGGAACGGGTTCGCCAAATGTGTTAGGATTGCATTCCATGGTTCACCGATTCACCGATAATGAGGAGAAAAGCCCCGAATGTCTTTTGTCCATCTGCATGTCCATACCCAATACAGCCTTCTTGACGGCGCCATCCGGCTAAAGGACCTTTTCGAAACCGCCGGCGCCTACAGGATGCCCGCAGCGGCCATCACCGATCATGGCAACATGTTCGGCGCTCTGGAATTCTACGAGCAGGCAAAAAAATACGGGATCAGGCCAATAATCGGATGCGAGGTCTACATTGCGCCCAAGAGCCGTCACGATCGGGGCTGGAAAGCTGAGGGGGAAGCAAACGGGGATGAGGACCGAAGTTTTCACCTGACGCTTCTGGCCCGCAACCGGGCCGGTTATCAGAACCTGTTGAAGCTGGTCTCAGCCGGTTACACGGAAGGGTTCTATTACAAGCCGCGCATGGACAAGGAAATCCTCAGACGGTGCAGCGAGGGGCTGATAGCCCTTTCGGGCTGCCTTAAGGGGGAAATTTCCTCGCTTTTGATCAGAAATCAGCATGAGAGTGCAAAAAGGACGGCTCAGGAGTATGCGCAAATATTTGAGCCGGGTAGTTTTTACCTGGAAATCCAGGCAAACGGGATCCCGGAACAGGCTGTAGCAAATGAGGGGCTGGTGCGCCTGGGCCGGGACCTCTCGCTACCGCTGGTGGCCACAAACGACTGCCACTATCTGCGCAAAAGCGACGCCCGTGCACACGAGATCCTGCTGTGCATTCAGACGGGCAAAACGATTTCGGACGAAAAAAGGCTGAAGTTTCAGACCGATCAGCTCTACTTCAAGTCCCCGGAAGAGATGGCAAAAGAGTTTGCCTATGTTCCAGAGGCACTCAAAAATACGCTTGAGATCGCCGAGAAATGCGACCTGGAACTGGAGTTTGGCAATTATCACTTCCCGGTATTTCCGCTCGAGGAAGGCGAGAGCCTGGAGGAGCGGCTCGAGCGCGAGGTAAGGGAGGGGTTCGAGCATAGGATCGAGGCTATACGCCGCAAGCGCGCATCCTTTGGCGAGGAGCAGCTCCGGGAGTATCGCCAAAGGCTTGACTACGAACTCGGCGTCATAAAGCAGATGGGATTTGCCACCTACTTTTTGATCGTGGCGGACTTCATAAACTATGCGAAAAAGAGCGGCATTCCGGTCGGACCGGGCCGGGGGTCCGCGGCCGGCAGCCTTATAGCATATGTTATGCGCATAACCGACTTGGACCCGATCGAACACGGGCTGATATTCGAGCGTTTCCTCAACCTTGAACGCATCAGCATGCCGGACATCGACGTTGACTTTTGCGTGAACGGCCGCGACAAGGTCCTGGAATACGTTACCAATAAGTACGGCAAGGACCGGGTCGCACAGATCGCCACATTCGGCACGATGCAGGCGCGCGCGGTGATCCGCGACGTCGGCCGGGCGCTCGCCATGCCTTACAACGAGGTGGACCGTATCGCCAAGCTCATCCCGCCCACCCTGGGGATCGACCTGAAAAGGGCCATGGCCGTCGAGCCCCGCCTTACCGAGATGCAGTTGGAAAACCCGCAGATAAAGGAGTTGTTCGAAGTCGCCCTGGCCCTTGAGGGACTCACCCGCCATGCCTCCACTCACGCCGCCGGAGTGGTGATATCCGACAGGCCGGTTGTCGAATACATGCCCCTGTGCGTTGGTCAGGAAGGTGAAATCGTTACGCAGTATCCCATGAAATACGTCGAAAAGGCAGGGCTCATCAAGTTCGACTTCCTGGGCCTGAGAAACCTTACGGTGATCAGCGACGCGGTCAATCTCATAGCGGAAAATCATGGAACACAAATAACTATCGAAGACCTGCCGCTCGACGATCCGGACACCTACGCCCTGTTGGCCCGCGCCGACACTACCGGGGTGTTCCAGCTCGAAAGTTCCGGAATGCGGGACATGATGGTAAGGCTGCGTCCGGAAAATTTCGCCGACATAGTGGCCCTGGTCGCACTCTACCGCCCCGGCCCACTGGAAAGCGGCATGGTGGAACACTACATCCAGGGCAAACACGGGGGGCAGGTTGTCTACGATCTCGACATCCTCAAGCCGATACTGGAATCGACCTACGGGGTGATCCTCTACCAGGAGCAGGTGATGAAAATTGCCAGCGCCCTGGCCAACTACTCCCTAGGGGAAGCCGATATTCTGCGCAGGGCCATGGGGAAAAAGATCGGCGCGCTGATGAACGCTCAGAGGGACCGGTTCGTAAAGGGCGCCGTGGAAAACAGTATCGATTCTGTGAAAGCGAACCGCATTTTCGACCTCATGGCCAAATTCGCCGAGTATGGCTTCAACAAGTCTCACAGCGCAGCCTACGCCCTGATCGCATACCAGACCGCCTGGCTCAAGTCTCATTATCCGGTCGAGTTCATGGCAGCCCTCATGAACAGCTTCCTTGGCAGCTCCGATCAGATCGTAAGGCTGATAAACCAGTGCGCCCAGATGGATATCCGCATTCTGCCGCCCGATGTAAACCAAAGCGGCAGGGCCTTCCAGGTCGTTGGGCGCATGATACGGTTCGGGCTCGGGGCGGTGAAAAACGTCGGTGAGACGGCCGTAGAGGTCATTTTGCAGGGCCGCCGGGAGCAGGGGCCGTATACGGGGATCCATGACTTTTGCAAGCGGATCGATTCGCAGAAAGTTAACCGGCGCGTGGTCGAACAGCTCATTCGATGCGGCGCTTTCGACTCCCTGCATCAAAATCGCGCCCAGCTCATGGCGGGCCTTGACGAGGTGCTGGAGCGGGCCGCTGCCGTCCAGAGAGACCGCCAGGCCGGGCAGATGAACTTATTTGAAATGTTGCGTTCACAAAAAAAGATCAAGGCCCCCTCACTTCCCGATGTTCCGGACTGGGACAGCCGAATTCGGCTCCAGTTCGAAAAAGAGTCCCTGGGGTTCTTTATTTCCGGCCATCCTCTTGATTTTTACTCGGAACAGATCCGCTCGGTGTGCACCGCCGACACTCAATCGGTAAAAGAGAAACGGGAAGGCGCCGAAGTGGTGCTCTGTGGGCTGTTCTCAATCATAAAGGAAATCACCACAAAGCGCGGGGACCGGATGGCGTTCCTTAACCTCGAAGACAGGCAGGGCACAATCGAGGTAGTGGCCTTCGCCGAGCCTTTCACTCAGGCTCGAGGGCTGATCGCAGGCGATGAACCCCTTGCGCTGTGGGCCAGGGTCCAGCATGACGACAAATCGACAAAGCTGATCGCCAACCGCATCCTGAGTATGGAAGAGGCCGGACTGCAGGCGGTGGACTCGGTCCGTATAACGCTCGATGCGGCCAGGATGGACAGCGACGCTTTCGGCCGGCTAAGACACCTGCTCATGACCCACCCCGGAGAGTGCCGGGCCGTCCTGCACCTGGCAGTCAAGGACAAGGGGGAAGCCGTACTAGATTTGAGCAAACTGCCGGTCAATCCGACCCACTCGTTTTTTGAGGACATG
Source organism: Syntrophobacteraceae bacterium (assembly GCA_049520035.1). Taxonomy (GTDB): domain Bacteria; phylum Desulfobacterota; class Syntrophobacteria; order Syntrophobacterales; family Syntrophobacteraceae; genus SbD1. The sequence goes on from JBEKQE010000017.1 coordinate 50,160, forward strand.
CGGCTCTATTTCGGCCCCGATTGCGCTGAGCCGATTTATAAAAATGGTTGAGAGGTTCACATGGCTGATATAGGTCAATACCAGTTCGGCGAAATAGAGGTGGACGGCAAACGGTACACCGGCGATATAAAAATTATCGGCGGTTCGGTAATCTCTGACTGGTGGCGCGCCCAAGGACATGAACTCGCCAGCTCCGACATAGAGGACATGCTGTCCGAATCGCCGGAAATTATTGTCGTTGGGATGGGCCTGCCGGGGCGTATGAAGGTCGCCGATGAATTGCGCGAACGCCTCGCCGCAGGCGGGACATCCCTGATCGATGAGCCTACTCCCAAGGCGGTCGCCACGTTCAACAGGTTGAATAAATCAGGCAAAAAGGTGGCCGGTGCTTTTCACCTTACCTGCTGAACGTCTCTGCCGCCCAGCAACGAATTTATAACGAGCGTAAGCGCCAAAAGCAAATGACGGTGTCAATCACTCTTGGGGGGTAACGCTGTTTGAAGGACTTGAGTCCAGTCCGGTCCCGACGGAACTGGTGGCGGTTACCGTAAATCTGTAGGCTCTTCCGTTCCTTAGTCTTATTACGGTTATAGGGCTCTTGGCGCCTTCGGCCGTGATGCCCCCGGGATGCGATGTCACAGTATAGCCGGTTATGGGGCTCCCGCCGTCTGATTCCGGTGGATCGAAGCTCACAATCGCCATGCCGTTGTCGGGGGCAGCTGTTACGTTTCTCGGCGGATGGGGCATGAGAAGCTCCACGGGCGAGCCGGTACCGGGCGCACCACCACCCGCCCCGCCTCCGCCGCCGCCGCCCCCGCCCATTGCCCAGCATGGGAAAGTCACGAGGAAGATGGCCAAAACTGCGATTGTCATAGCTTTGCCGGTCATGAAATTACCTCCTGCTCAGTACCTTTTATTCTGGATTTACCACATATCAAATTAACCACGAGTCAATCCCTCTGCACGCAGGGCGACGCATCACGCAGGTTGATCTGGACCTCGGAGCGGCCACAAACGAGAAAGTTTTTCAGGGCGGCGGCGACCTCCCTGGGCTTTTCCCAGTGAAGCGCGTGGCCGGCATCGAATTCCTCCAGCCTTGAATGGGGTATTGCCGACAGCAGCGCCTCCTGGTCCCGCCGCGTGAATATCCGGTCCTGATTTCCCCAGACGATCAGCGTTGGAGCGTTAATGTCGCGCAGAATCGGCCCTTGGTTTACCTGGAGCAGTCCCGAAAAGGCCGACCGCCAAACGTGGGCGGGAACTTTCATGGTCTCGGAAACGATCATTTCCATGAAGCCGGCCGAAACAGGATTGGATGGCGCTTGGAATTCGGCTGCGAAATTCCGGTCTATGGGGTCCCGAAGCGCATCGATACGAGGTTTGATTTCCCGAAGCATAGCGTTTCCAGCCGTGCCCGGCGAAGAACTGATGAGGATGAGCCGCTCCACCCGGCCGGGGCATCGGGCGGCAAACGACTGGGCGATAAAGCTGCCCATGGAATGCCCGACCAGGTTCGCCTTATCCAGCTCCAAGGCGTCCATGAATAAGAGCAGGTCCTGGGCAAAATCCTCCGCAGCGTAGCAGCATTCGGGCTTGTCCGAATCTCCGTGGCCCCTTAGATCGAGCGCAACAGCCCGGTACTCCCGTGGGAGGGCATCGAGCACCCCGGTGAACGATCTCCACGAATCAACGTAACCATGCAGGAACAAGACAGGGGGCCCCGCTTTTTCGCCCTTCTCCGCGTAATGGATCGTAGCGCCGGTCCCAAGCGGTATACGGCCGAAACGGAACTCATCGGCCCCGCGCGATGCGGGGCTTGCCGTGCTTGACAAGACACCCTCCTTTCAAAGACTGACACGGTGACGCGGAGACGCGGGGACATGGAGACGCGGAGACAAAATCCTAACCGCGTCACCCTATCACCGCGTCACCGCGTCATCCCATCACTCCCTCACCACGGCCCAGCTTTCCTGAGGCTCGGCAAGATATCCTGCTCATTAGGATAACATACCGATTACATTAATTATAACTATCATACAACTGATTTTTCTAAAATAAAAGCGCCTTTTGAAAAGGCAAAAATTTTCCTGAAGACCAGACGGTTAAAGTAAACTTGACGGGCGCCGGCACTCAGACTTATAAGACTAAGAACTCCGGCTGCTGCGAATTCCAATTCGATGGAGCAGATGGAAACATGAGCATCTATTTCGCCGAGACAACTGTAGCTGAGCAAAGCGAGCTTGTTTGCCGCTGGACCGAGCGGTTTTATTTGGAGAAAAAGTGCGTCCAGATCGTGGTCGATTCGATGGCTGCGGCCCAGTTTATCGACCAGTTGCTGTGGACATTTTCTCAAGCAAGCTTCATTCCACACACGATCTTCAGCCCAGGCGGGACGCCCCCCGCCGAGCCCGTTCTAATCACCCCCGGAGAGTTCCAGGTAGCCGGGTTTGGGGCGCTTGTATGTGAGCGGCCGGCAGGTCTTGAATTTATGACCAGGTTCGAAACCGCTGTCCATTTCATCCTCAGAGACGACACGGAACGGCTGCAGCAAAGCCGCATCCTGTGGCAGAGGGCGCGCGACTCAGGGACCAATCCGGTCCATGTTTCATACGGGCGTAAGGCCTGATGCCCTGCGGTATCAACACCTCGCGGGGTGTGGAATATGGCAATCCGCGCGCTCCGCCGGGTGTGGATTTCTTTCTTGTCCTGCCGTGAGATCGCTGGAAAAAATATTGGCAAAAATTGAAATTTGGTTTAGAAGGTGAAAGATACGGTGAGTTAGTTTCAAGGTGCGGCATCGAGGATCGAGTGCGTATTTTCGGGGGTGCGTTGGGCAATTGTTGCATGCCAAATGTAAATACTTGGGCGGGTCTGGCGGGCAAAGACCTTGACATAGCCAGGCGGGCGGCTGGTACATTGTAACGTGGATTATTTCGCATTGGTGCAGGGTGGGCAAGATGAAACCTTCCCCACCCTATAGTAGTGTTATACGAAGTTACAAGAGTCACGTGGTGCTGGAATGGTCGGGCTGTTTGTCGAGTGGCGGTGAATCTTGCGTTCTGTTTGAAAGTTGACATGGAGGAGTAGCTGATATGGGAATAGTTGCGGACAAACTCAAAGAACTTCGTGAGAAAGAAGCCAAGATCAGGGAAATGGGCGGCTCCAAAGCCGTGGCCCAGCAACTGGAACGCGGGAAGATGACCGCCCGAGATCGTTTGAATTATTTCTTTGATCCCGGGACCTTCCGTGAACTTGACATGTTTGTGAAACACCGGGGAATTCTTTTCGGGATCGATAAAATTGATGTTCCTGCGGACGGAGTCATCACCGGTTTTGGAAATGTGAACGGACGCGAGGTTTTCGCGTTTGCGCAGGATTTCACTGCGCGCGCGGGCAGCCTTGGCGAAATGCACGCCAAAAAGATCTGCAAGGTAATGGACCTCTCGCTTCGCGCCGGCAAGCCAAACGTTGGCTTCTGCGATTCGGGCGGCGCGCGTATCCAGGAAGGCGTCGATTCGCTCTCCGGCTACGGCCAGATATTCTACCGCAATGCAATCTCCTCGGGGGTCGTTCCCCAGATTTCTGCCATCATGGGTCCATGCGCCGGGGGCGCGGTCTATTCGCCCGCGATGACCGACTTCGTTTTCATGGTCAAGGGGACAGGGCTGATGTTCATCACCGGTCCCGACGTCATAAAGTCGGTTTTAGGCGAAATTATTACACAGGAAGAGCTTGGCGGGGCCATGACTCACAACTCCAGAAGCGGCGTGGCCCAGTTCGCTGCCGAAAGCGACGCCGATTGTATCGACCAGATCAAGCGGCTGCTCTCCTATTTTCCTGACAACAACATGGAGGACCCTCCCTACCTCGATACCGGGGACGATCCCAACCGTCCGTGCCCTGAACTCGACTTCATCATCCCTGAAGCTACAATGGGCGCATACGATATGAAGGATGTGATCCGCTCAATCGTTGACAACATGGAGTTCCTGGAGGTGCACCAGTATTTCGCCCAGAACATGATTGTCGGCTACGCCCGCCTGGACGGAAGGACTATCGGTATAATCGCCAACCAGCCCAAGGTGCTGGCCGGATGTCTCGACATCGATTCATCTGACAAGGCAACCCGTTTCATCCGCACATGCGACTGCTTCAATATCCCGATGCTGACCATTGCCGATGTTCCCGGCTATCTGCCCGGCAGGCAGCAGGAATGGGGCGGCATCATTCGCCATGGCGCAAAGCTGCTCTGGTGCTACTCGGAATCGACCGTTCCCAAAATTACCCTGACCACCCGCAAGGATTACGGGGGATCGTATCTGGCAATGTGCTCGAGCGACCTTCGGGCCGACTTCTCCTTTGCGTGGCCAACGGCCGAGATCGCGGTCATGGGCGCCCAGGGCGCGGCAAACGTCATTTTCCGCCGCGAGATCCAGGAAGCCGCCGACCCGGTGGCCAAGCGCCAGGAGGTTATCGACAACTACAGCAAGGCGCTCTATAACCCCTATATTGCGGCCTCCCGCGGCTATATCGACGGCGTGATAATGCCTTCCGAGAGCAGGGCGCGCCTGATCGAGGCCTTCAGGGTCATCAGCAACAAACGCACGTCGCTTCCGCCCAAGAAGCACGGCAACATTCCTCAATAACAGTGGGGTGGACAGGCGCCGTCCCGAACGCGATCCGGGGCGGCGCCTCCGCCGCCTGCGTCCCCGCCGCGAATCCTGCTTACCGCACTTTGCTCATTATCAATTCTACTTGGATGTCTGAGACTCTATTCCCTGCCAATCATTTTCGGGAGGATTAATTTGAAAGTGTTCGCTACGGGAAAGGTAAAAGTTTGTTGGGGCATCTTGAGGAAATTTGACTGACAGGTCCATGAAAATCTCGCAGGCCTTGTTCCAATTTTTAGCCTGATAGGCTTCGAGTCCCAGAGTGAAATTTTCGCACAACTCGCCGGCATGATTGGAACCTGCTTCACTCCTTCTGCCCACCAGCTCGTAAATCGCCATTCCCTTGCTTTTTCCTTTCAAAGCGACAATACCAAGCGGCCTGAACAGGAACTTCCTGGACGCGGCCTCATAAGTCCTTCCGGAAACAATCACTTGCGTGCCATACATTTTATTTGCCCCTTCCAGGCGGCTGGCCATGTTGACATTGTCGCCCATCACCGTATAGTTCATCCGTTCGTGGGACCCTACATTGCCGACCACGGTTGGGCCGGAGCTTATGCCGATTCTGGTGGTCAGGGCGCTCTTGCCTTCCATTATCCATTTTCGATTCAGTTCGGCGATTTTTTCCTGACAGGCCAGACCGGCTTCACAGGCGTTCACCGCATGATCCTCGTCACGGACCGGCGCTCCCCAGAAAGCCATAATAGCGTCTCCAATATACTTATCTACCGTTCCTCTGTGACGGGTCAAGATTTTGGTGAGTTCGTCAAAGTATTCGGACAGGTGCAGCATCAGTTGTTCGGGGGTCATGAGTTCAGCGATGGATGTGAACCCCGTGATATCGGAAAACAGTACGGTCAGTTCTCTTTGTCGCCCGCCCAACTGTGCCCCTTCTCCTGTGCTTATAAGTTGACGCACCAGTTCTGAGGGCACATACTTGCTGAACGCATGGAGTCCCCTCTGCATCGATGAAACGGCGTCTCTCATCAATTGGATTTCTTTCATTCGAGAGGGGATGACGATTTTTTCGTCCAGGTTGAAGCTCTTTATTTTCACGGTTGCTTCGGCTATGAGCCGAAAAGGACTGGTAATGCTTCGGGAGACCAAAAACGCCAGAAAAACGGCAAGCGCGAGCATGACCGTAGAGATGAGAAGCATTATTATCATCGACTGCCTTGCCTCGCCCACAAAATCGTTTTCAGGAACCAACACCGCAATTTTCCATCGCACTGGAAAAGGTTCGGGAATTTCCGTAAATGAAGCGAGATATCTCATCCCTTTGCACTCAACCACAGCCCTGGTCTTCCCGGTGTTCACATGTTCCCGGTATGCGGCGCTCAGGGGCTCCAGCCCGAGTTCTTCTACCTTGACCGGGCGCAAGGCCCCGTTTTCTTCCCTTGCGATCAGTGAATGGTCAGGGTAGGCGACAATTTCGCCCTTTTCGTTTATGATCAGCTCTATGCCGCTCTTGCCGATTTTTTGTGTTTTCAGGAAGTTGGATATCTCATCCAACTCGATGTCCATTGCCCAAACGCCCGCAAACTTTCCATCACGGTCAAACAGGGGGTGGGAAGAGGTAATTGCCGGTTCCTGGCTGCTAAAGGATATATACACATCTGTCCAAAAGTTTGCCCTTGTCTTCTTTGCTCCCACATACCACGGACGCACCCTGGGGTCGTAATCGATGTGATTGGACTCCATGGTTCGGGCCACTTTCAATGCAGTATCCCGAAATATAAGACAACTCGTCGGCGGCGAGGCGGAGGCTTTGATGATCCAGCTTTCCGTAGTTCCATCAGCTAGTCTCCACGCATGCACGTAATTCCCCTGCTCATCTGCGAGATAAAACATCGAGATCTGCGGATAAGATTTGAGGACCCCGAGGGTGTACATTTCCATCTGCTTGAAATCTGTGAATGAAATAGCCCCAAGTTCGGTCAGCCTTGAACTCATTTCGACCGCAACGGACGCGGGCAAGAAATGATTGGCTGTTTTTTCAATTACTGTTTTGGAAGTTTGCTCTATTAAGTCGTTGGCAAGGTCTGAAATGATAGTTTTGTTCCGATAGTAGCCAAAAAGGATGATAGGCAAAGCTGTTGTCACAAGCAAACAGACAAAAGCAACAACCATGGTGACGTAAAAACTTACGCTTTTGAAATCAAACGACTTTCGATTCAGTTGTTCAGCAGATGCCGACATTTATCACCTCAGCATAAAGAGCGGTGACCCGGTAAGTGGGCGAAACAGGCAAAAAGGCAGCGGAAGCCGGCAGCGAGAATAACGAAACGGCAAACGGGAAGCAAAATCATGTTTCCTACCCGGTGTTTATTGCTTCACGCCTCGGCCTTCTTAGTCCGCTCTGCAATTCACCAGCTCAGCCAGCTTGTTGCACACTCTATGCCGTACATTTTCTAAAACAGATGATCGGAATTCCTCTGTCCAACCTTGAATCCCAAACACGCGGGGAGACGGGGATGCGGGGAGAAGGGGACGCGGAGACGCGGGGACGCGGAGACGCGGGGACACGGAGACGTGGGGACACGGAGACGTGGGGATGCGGAGACGTGGGGATGCGGAGACGCGGGGATGCGGAGACGCGGGGATGCGAAGACGCGGGGATGCGGAGACGTGGGGATGCGGAGACGTGGCGACCCGGAGACAAAACCCTCTCCGCGTCTGCTAAAGGGGAGAGGGAGACGGGATACGGTCAGCATTCGACGCTTTCGCTTTCCGGCTCACCGCCTCTTAGGCGCGTGGTTCACACACCCGCATTAACATGTTCAATACTGGAGAAGTTTCTTTTCCCGGCCATCAGACTATTTTTTCGGCCGGTCTTTTCTCTGTTTAACGCCGAAGCGATACACGGGTTGTTTATGAAGTGTTGTTTCGCCGATTCGAAACTTGCGGGGTCCATTTCGATGAGTTGTCGAACTTCCTCATCCAATGGCTCGTTTGAGTTTTCGGATTCAAAGAGCAAAGCGGCCACAATTATTCTGAACGAGTCGTCCGGTATGCTCAGGGATTGGCAATCGACGATCAGTTCGCACAATCTGAAGAAGAAATCCGAGGCATGCTCGGCTTCCTGAAGCTCCCTCGAATAATTCTGCACCTCGGCAAAAACCCAGCTTTTGAAATGGCCCCCTGGGCTCAAAGGGAGGCCGTTGAGCAGCATTTCCCTGATCTTGTCCCTGAAAGTATCATGAGTGCGTAGACCCGTTTTCATTATTCCTCCATAGCCCCTTTTGCACGCAACCGCTCGACTGGAAACTCCGGATTAGGTTGTGTGTTCTCACTCAAATCCTTAAAATAAAAAACTCACCGCAGGGACGGTCTAAAATTCCGCTTTCCGGCATCCTACAGGGTGCCTAACGCAGTCAAGGTAATACCCAGGGGTATTGATGTCTACGGGACGAAGCCTTCGAAGTAACGGACACATACCGGGGAGTTGATTTTATTTCCTCACCGTATGCGGGCGCCCGACTTTTCGCGATGATTCAATACAGGCGCAAATCCATGGAAATTGACGTACTCTGTGTCGGACTTGCCTCATACGATCTCGTCTACTCGGTTGACCGCCATCCGGAAGCCGACGGGCGGTGGGACCGCCAGCCAGAGTTGCCACTCAAATCTTCGGCGGCGGCCGAAGAGACGAAGTGCTTTGCGACCGGCCTTCTCATGGGTGGAGGAGGTCCGGCGGCAAATGCTGCGGTCACTGTTGCAAGACTCGGCGGGATAGCCGCCTTCGCCGGATACCTGGGCAGGGATATCTTCGGGGATATGCACTTGGAAGAGCTGCCCTCCGAAGGCGTGATAACGAGCCTGGTGGTCCGCGATGAGAAGCGCGCTGCAAGTCGTTAACCAGGCGCCGCCAGAGGTTTGAGCGCCCAATCCGGCTGCGGCGCCTTGCCGTCCACCCCGCTATCCTCGATCATCGTCAAGCCTGACGGAAAAAGGAGCGTTGTAACCCATAAAGGCTCAACACCGGTCCTTGAGCCGGACCAGGTGGATTTTACTCCGGTGAGGCCGCGCGCAATTTTATTCGACGGACACCAGCCGGCCATCGCTGTTCCCCTGGCCAAAAAAGCGAGGGAGCAAAACATCCCGACCGTTCTGGACGCTGGATCGGTCCACGAGGGGACCTTGGAGCATGCGCCCCTTTGCGGCTATCTGGCGGCCTCGGAGAAATTCGCGCGCGATCCGAGCGGGGAAAAAGACCCCGCCAGGGCTTTAGGTTTCCTTGCCCAAATAGCCCCGGTGGCAATCATTTCCCTGGGCGGGGCCGGGCTTATATGGGCCGCCGGGGCTGAGGGACCCGCCTTGCGGGTGGGCGGGCGGGCTGTCGCGATCACTCAAACCTTCGGCGGCGGACGGAGAGACACCGAGAATCCGGCTGCGGCGACAAGGCCGCCGGAAACAAACGGGATGGAGTGCGGCCCACCGCTTCGGCGGCGGGGGGAACAGGAAGGCGGAAGCATCGAAGCCTTTCCGGTCGATGCAGTCGGTACAACGGGGGCCGGTGAGATTTTTCACGGCGCATTGCCCTTGCGGATAGCCGGTGGAGAGGACCTTTTGTGCGCCCTGCGATACGCTAGCGCAGCCGCCGCCCTTGGGTGCGCTAAAATGGGCGCTCGGGCGGCCATCCCCACCAAGGCTGAAGTTGAAGAGTTTCTTATTCAGTACGTGTGCGGCCGAGTATCGGGTATCAGGCAGGCTTGCGCACATCCGGGGCGATTTCCGGCTCTGCGGAGCCGATCAGCCACTCTTCCAGGGTAGGCGGTTGAACGAGCGACTGCGAGATGGGCCTCCAGTCGGGTGAGGCGTTAAGATCTATTCCCCTGTGTATTACCGAAACAGGCCGGTCGGCCGAAACGACGACTACGATCAGGTTCTCGTGTTCCGCAGTAAACCTGAGGGCCGAGTTGAACCGTGCTCCCCGCGCGCGGTTTTCGCCGACAATCGTCCTTCCGTCCAGCAGGCAGGCGAATCCATGCAGGCGCAGGTCTGCCCCGATATGGAGCGCCCCGTCGACCTTTGAGAGGGATTTTGCCAGATCGAGCATCGTTTCGTTGGTTAGATCGACGGGAGATGCAAGCTGCTGGCCCGAGATGGAAATGGGGACGGGGTTAAGGTCGATTACCAGCGTGGCCCCGTGCCGCTGCTCGCCCGCCCTGTCCACGATGCCCGATGCGATATTGAAAAGAGCGTCACGTTTGGACTCGTCAAGAGCCGACTCCAGAAGGAGTTCTTCAAGATGCACCAGGTTGGGCTTGCGGTTGGATGAATGGAAGCTGCCGCCCGAAAAGCTGCAGACCAGGTTGCCCGAAAAACGCAAAAATCCGTGTCCGCCTCGGAAATCGGCGGTTATGCGGCAATCGGGCATAATTCCCTGCGCTACCCCAATTATCCTGAGTCCATCGGAGACAAGTCTTCTGTCCGAATTTTCAACCGCGAGGATAAGCTTGCGAACGTGCTTGTAGTTGGTCAGTCTGAGTTTTTCCGGGTGAGGGAACCTCACCAGGAAAGGCACTGCCCCAATCATGGCAGGATCGACGAATACCAGGGTCCCACGTGGCCAGGCGCCTTCCTCCCTGGTCTTGGAAATGCCCAGTACCGCGTCAAGAATAGGGTAGACTTCGATGCGGCTGTCCAGAGCGAACTTAACGTCAAGCCGGTCCCGGATGTAATCCCTGATCGCATGGGTGGCATATTCGCGGATAACGTAGGACGAGTTCCGCGTATAAAACCATTCCTCATTGGCCCAGTCATGCGCCAGGAGGCATGCTGCGTGCTCGAGCCACCTCTCGATGGGGCCGGTCGAGCACATGGTCGGGTGCTGTTCGGTAAACCACATCTGGTAGAATACGGTCTTGGCCCTGCCGCCCCTGGATACGAGTCCTGCAAGGTCCGGCCCTTTTTGCGGCAGGATTTGCCCGAAAGGCTTCACCTGCGTCGTCTTGGTATCATGCTCCCGCCACGCGCCGGACTTCAGGTAGATTTTCTCAATAAGCGGCTCCCAGCATTCCATTAGATCTTGAGGGTCGTAAAGGCGGAGCGGGTCGTCCGGCTTCTCGGCGTAAATCAGCGCAGCGCGGCTCGGACCGGAAAAGTGGGTCAAACCGTCGCAAAGCCCGTCATGAATGTGGAAAATGCTTTGGAATTGAGACGAAGGGTCCATATTTTTATAAAGAGCAAGCAGTTAGCGCCAATTAAGAAGTCATCTTGAATGCATAAGTACAATTTCCGGCATATTATTTCAAGTCTAAATATATGTTGGACCCCGCTTCACTCCGTTGCCCGGTCCGTGGTTCACAACTGAAGGCGTCGATGCCGGTGATGTCACGCCCGATAGCCAGAATATGGATGTCCTCTGTGCCCTCGTAGGTATTTACGGTTTCGAGATTGAGCATGTGGCGGATCGGCGCATATCCGAGGCTGATCCCGTTTGCGCCCAGAATGTCTCTGGCGCTCCTTGCGATCTTCAGGGCTTCGGACGCATTGTTCATTTTGGCCATAGATATGTGCGTGTGGCGAGCGCGGCCTTCGTCCTTGAGTCTGCCCAGGCGAATGCACAAAAGCTGGGCTTTGGTAATCTCCGTCAACATCAGGGCGAGCTTACGCTGCACGAGTTGAAAGGATGCAATTGGGGCTTGAAACTGAATTCTAGACTTTGCGTAGCCAAGGGCAGTCTCATAGCAGGCAATAGCGGCGCCGACGCAGCCCCAGGCTATGCCATAGCGAGCTTCGTTGAGGCACATCAGGGCTGATTTCAGACCCCGAGCGCCGGACAGAAGATTGTCCTGCGGGACAGCCACGTTATCGAAGTTGAGAACAGAGGTGACCGATGCGCGCAGTGAGAATTTGCGCTCTATTGGGCGTGCCGAAAAGCCCGGCATGCCCTTTTCGACCAGAAAGCCCCGGATTTCACCGTCCTCGGTTTTTGCCCACACTACCGCCACGTCGGCGATGGACCCGTTTGTTATCCACATTTTGCGGCCGTTAAGAACATAGCCCCCCCGGTTTCTTACAGCAGTGGTCCGCATGCTCTGTGGATCGGACCCTGCTTCGGGCTCCGTCAAGCCGAAGCAGCCGATTTCCTTGCCGCTCACCAGCTCCGGGAGCCACCGTTGCTTCTGCATATCGGTCCCAAACGTATGGATGGGGTAAATTACAAGGGCGTTTATGACGGAAACAAACGAACGCAGGCCGGAATCTCCCCGTTCCAGTTCCTGGCAAACGAGGCCGAAAGAGACGTTGCTTTTTCCACGCCCGCCGTATTCATTCAACTTGAACCCGAGCAGACCCATTTGCGCCATTTCGGGAATCAGTTCGACCGGAAAAACCCCTTGCTCGAAATAATCGGCCGCCTTGGGGAGGTATCGCCTGTCAACCCAGGTTCGCACTTCATCGCGGATTTGCTTTTCATCAGGTGAAAGAAGGTCTTCACAGAAGTAATAGTCGGTATGCGGCGAGTTCATAACGTCCTCAAATCGGTCTTTCATTCCCAATTGCACAATTCTGTGTCGTATCGGTGCGGCGTCCTCACCGTCAAGGCCTCCCGCGCCCGCCCAACGCGCATGATAGACCATCCCGCGGTCGGCCTTCGCGCTACGCGGCGGACCTTCCGCCTAACTTCGTATCCGGCTCTCTCGTATGATAGGCTTATATAGTACCCTGCCAAAAAAAATAACCACTCTGCGTCGTGCGAGCGCGTAGCGTGCAATCCGACCGCCGCCATTCTCGACGCTCCGCGAGACGGGGCGTTCGCGGGAGGCCTGGTGCTAACTTTCTCTATCCGAGATAAAATTCAACGCTGTTTCTCACCTTATTCAACAAAAGTACCATATTTAACTAAAATATACCATATTTAGTTAGCTTTGGTCCCGGCAATTTTGCTATATACCCGCAATTAAAGCACAAAATGCCTTGGCATGAGTTTGGCTCTATTTCAGGATGGAGGTCGTGTGCATCGGCCGCTCCTTAAGCCCCTTCCTGCCCCTCTAACTCACCGCCCTGCCAGTTGTCCTGTCGGCTTAAGAGCTAAGGCCGGTTCGCGCGGTCTCCAAACTTCGGGAGTTCAGGCGCTGGAGTCCGGTTGAGGACGGGGAAGAACGGCATGATCCGGCTCGAGATGATAAGCATTCGCGCGGCTGGGATTATGGAAGCCGGAAAGGTCTTCGAGATCTCCGGACATGGGAATGGCGCGCTCCTCTGTCGCAGAGTCTGATTGATATCATGGAGTATCGTCGCGGGTAAAGTCTTCTGTTCGACTTGACAATCATCCGCCGATTCGGTAAACGAAAGAAGCGACTTTATCAATAAGGGGCTGAATCATTAGGGTAATTTCTAGGCGGGGACACCGGCAGGTGAAAAAAACACTGTTTTTGAACCCTCCCTCCTTCGAGGGCTTCGATGGGGGAGCGGGTGCTCGTTATCCCGCCAGACGCGAGATAACTTCATTCTGGTACCCCACATGGCTGGCTCAACCGGCGGCAATGGTCCCCGGGAGCAAACTGCTGGATGCCCCGCCTCATGAGATCACCTTTCAGGATGTAACCCGAATCGCGAGCGAGTACGAACTGGTGATCATGCCCGCGAGCGCGCCTTCGCTCCGAAACGACATCAAGTGCGTGGAGGCCATCAAGGCCCTGGACCCGAGAGTGAAAATCGGATTCGTCGGTCCGCACGTCACGGTGCTCCCGGAGGAAACACTCCATCTATCACCCGATCTTGATTTTGTCTGCCGAAATGAATTTGATTATACCTGCCTCGATCTTGCGCGGGGCAAGGTTTACGATCGGATAAAGGGCCTGAGCTACCGCGCGAATGACGGCGCCATCCGTCACACACCGGATCGCGAACCACTCCAGGATCTCGATGGACTGCCAAGCGTTCTGCCGGTTTACAGGCGCGCTCTGAATATAGAGAAGTACTTCGTGGGCTATCTCTTGCATCCCTACATCTCTTTCTATACGGGCCGAGGCTGCTCGGCAAGGTGCACATTCTGCCTTTGGCCTCAAACCATCGGTGGCCACAGTTACAGGACCAGGTCAGCGGAAGTGGTCGTCCGCGAGATCGAGGAGGGAAAAGACCTTTTCCCGCAGGCTTTGGAATGGTTCATCGACGACGATACTTTCACTCAGGATCGTGTCCGCGCAACCGCAATCGGCAAGGGCTTCAAGCGGCTGAATCTCACCTGGTCGTGCAATGCCAGAGTCAATATCGACTATGACACGTTAAAGCAACTCAAGGCGAACGGGCTGCGCCTGCTGGTGGTCGGCTTCGAGTCCGGCAACCAAACGATTCTCAATCGAATCAAAAAGGGCGCTACGCTCGAAATGGCCCGTGAGTTCATGAAGAACTGCCGGCGCCTCGGTATCAAAGTGCACGGAACGTTCATACTGGGTCTGCCGATAGAGAGCCGGGAAACCATCGAAAATACCATCCGGTTCGCTCAGGAGCTCGACCCCTATACGATCCAGGTCTCGATAGCGGCGCCCTTTGCAGGGACCGAATTGTACCGGCAGGCGATTCAGAACGGCTGGCTCGAAAATGGTTATTTCTGCTACGATAGCGGAATTCAGACCGCCGCCCTTCGCTACCCCGGCCTTAGCTTCGACCAGATTGAAGAGGCTGTGGCGAAGATGTATCGGCGTTTCTACTTTCGGATGAAGCCGCTCTTGCGCATGCTCCTCGAGATGTCGGCCGACCGAAGGGTGCTCATCCGCCGTTTGCGGGAGGGCAGGGAGTTCCTGCAGTATCTTCGGATGCGGAAGGAGAGCGGACGTAACCAATCGGCGCCGCATTGACCATAATGGAAGATAAGTTCCGAAAATGCAGGGCTATTCTCCTCGATTTCGGCGGTACGCTGGACTCGGATGGAGAGCACTGGCTGGATCGTTTTTTCGAACTCTATCAACAGGCCGGCCTGGATTGTCCCCGAGACGAGATCGAGCGTGTTTTTTACCTTGCGGACCGAATCTGCTGCAAGAATCCCCTGGTGGATAGGCTGGGACTGAGAGAACTGATGAAATATCATGTCCGTCTGCAGTTTGAAGCCCTGAAGCTGCGGGACCGGACGAGAGAAGATAGTCTTGTGGAGGGGTTTTGTTCGAAGACTGAAAAGATCCTTCAGCGTAACTCCCTCTTGCTCGGCCGGCTGAAAAACCGCTACCGGCTGGGCGTGGTTTCCAATTTTTACGGAAATGTTGAGACCCTTTGTGACGAGGCCGGGTTGTCTGAGCATCTGGACGTGATCCTTGATTCTACCCGCGTCGGTTTGAGCAAACCCGATCCGGAAATCTTTCTGCTTGCAGCAAAAAAAATGAACGTCGAGCCGGCCGAAATCATATTCGTCGGAGATTCCCACGAACGGGACATTATGCCCGCCCGCGGCCTGGGGATGAAGACTGTCTGGTTAAAGGGCGCCAATATGCGGCTGCCCGAAAATCCCGGACCGGTCGATTGCCGGATCTCCAGCCTGCCCGAATTGGAGCTATTTCTTTCATGAAAGCTGGAATCATCGCAGCAGGTCTTGGAGAACGCATGGCGAAAGGAGGAATCACAACTCCCAAGCCGCTGATCCCCGTTGCGGGCCACCCTCTCATTTCACGCGTAATACATACGGCCGCAAAACTGCGGGCAAGCTCCGTAGCATGTATCGTGAACGCGGAAAATCCCGCTGTCGTTCGCTACCTGGAGGAGAGTTCATGGCCTCTCCCGCTTGAAATTATCGTGAGGACGACGCCAAATTCTATGGAGAGCCTCTTTTCTCTGGCGCCCCTGCTCTCGGATGAGCCGTTTATCCTTTTTACAGTCGATGTGGTTACGGGTGACCAAACCGTGGAAAGGTTCCTCGATCGAGCGCGGGGTCTCGGGGATGGACAGGGGGCCCTCGCCCTTACCGATTTTATCGATGATGAAAAACCCCTTTGGGTTTCCGTGGACGGAGGGAGCAGGATAGTCGCCATCGGGGGAGCCGCCAGGGGAAGCCGTTATGTTACCGCAGGGTTCTACTACTTTTCTCCCGAAATTTTCGCCATGGTCGACGCGGCCCGGGCAAAACACCTCAGCGCTCTGCGGCAGTTTCTCGGGTTTCTCATCGACCACGGCTATCCGCTTCACGGCATTCCCGTATCGAAGACCCTGGATGTGGATTTTCCGGGGGACATCCGGAAGGCGGAGGCCCTGCTGATGGAGATAGGCGAGATATGAGCCGTCCGGTATTGCTCGGTATCTACAGGGAACATGTCTACTCACCCGGCAAGGTCCAGGCCGATGCCGCCGTTCTCGACGCCGCGCTTTCAGCGTTGTCCGGCATTGGATTCAAGATCGAATCCTGCGGGGCTGAGTCTCTCGACATCTCTGCGCCTCGGCCTGAGGTAGCATTGTCCATGGCGCAGTCGGATCGGGTATTGAGCATCATGGATCGGTGGAGCGGCAACGGAAGCAGGGTGGTCAATTCCGCGCAATCGATTCGAAATTGTTATAGAAAGCCCTTAATGCGAAGGCTCTTTCAGGCCGGGGTTCCCGTGCCGCCAGGCTATCTGATCGAGCTTGACAATGCGGGAGCGGATAAGTTGGGCGGATTTCCGAATCGTTTGTGGTTGAAGCGCGGGGACGTCCATGCCGTCCAGGAGGGAGACGTTGCCTCCGTGGCGTCGGCGGAATGTCTTTCTGCAGCGCTGAAACATTTCCGGAAGATCGGAGTTAGGGACCTGCTCGTTCAGGATCACATCGAAGGTCCCGTGGTCAAGTTTTATGGCGTCGGCCAACAGCGCTTCTTCAGGGCCTACATGGAATCCTCCGGCGAAGAGGTCACATCGCGGATCGGCCCCCTAATGGCTGTTGCGGCGCGTGCGGCGGCAGTAATCGGCGTGGAGGTCTATGGAGGCGACGCGGTCTTGACGGAGGGTGACGGCGTCGTCCTGATCGATTTCAACGATTGGCCGAGCTTTTCGAGATGCTCCCGGTCAGCGGGCCGCGCCATTGCCGAGTGCATCATTGACTCTCTGGACAGTCCCATTGCTATTGAGCCTCACTCCAGGGTCCTTTGATTTTATGCCGGTGGGAACTTGCGTTTTCCGCTCTCTGCCAGGTTGAGCCTTTACGAAGGTGGGGTGATATTGCTGCGGCTGTTCCAGACTACCCGTTCTGATATGTGGCTTAAACCCAAGCCCCAGAATATTAACGAAAGGTTTCCCAGTGCGCCGGATCTCGCTCGAACAAAACGCTGAAACGGTTTCATCACGGTTGTATGCTGAAGAACAACGCTATATCGCCCCGGGATTGCAGGAGGTTAGCCAGCTCTCGCGGCTGGTTGTAAAGGAGGCGAACGGCTGCCGCTTGACCGATATGGAGGGCAAACACTATCTGGATTTCATGGCGGGAGTCGCCGTCTGCAGTCTTGGTCATAAACATCCGCGGTATGTAGCCGCATTGAAGGAACAACTGGACAAAGTTACGGTTGGCAGCTTCACCACTGAGAATCGTGTCGAGTTGCTGCGTCTCGTTGCCTCCATCACCCCTGAGGGGCTCACGAAGACGCAGCTTTACAGCGGCGGGGCTGAGGCCGTAGAAGCTGCGATCCGCCTTGCAAAATCCTATACGGGCAAGCATGAAGTGCTGAGCTTTTGGGGCGGCTTCCATGGCAAAACCGGGGGCGTCCTCGGTCTTATCGGGGACCCTTTCAAGCAGAATTGGGGCCCCTTGCACCCAGGCCTTCATCTGGCGCCTTATGCCGACTGCTATCGATGCCCCTTCAAGATGAAATACCCCGGCTGCGGGCTGTTCTGCCTGGATTTCGTTCGAAAAGTCCTTGAGAACAACACCACGGGTAATCTCGCCGCTATTATTGTCGAGACCGCCCAGGGGACAGCCGGAAACATCGTCCCCCCTCCCGAATTTTTGCGCGGACTGATCGAAATCGCCCATGAAAAAGGCGCACTTCTCATTGCCGATGAAATGATCACGGGTTTCGGCCGTACGGGAAAAATGTTCGGATCGAACCATACGGGCATCCACCCCGACATCATGACTATTGGAAAGGGCATGGGAAGCGGCTTTCCGGTTTCAGGCCTGATTTCCACGGAAGAGATCACGGCAAGCAGACCTTTTTCCAAACCGAGTTCCTCATCGAGCAGCTATGGAGGCAATCCTCTGGCAAGCACCGCCGCTTTGGCCACCATTCAGACCATCATTGATGAGCGCCTCGTCGATAACAGCCGCGATATGGGCGAATACCTGCTGAACGGGTTGCGCGTGCTTCAGGACAAGTACGATTTCATAGGGACCGTGGGCGGTTGCGGCCTTCTGATCCGCGTCGAGCTGGTGAAGGACCGCAAAACCAGAGAGCCTCTCGATAAAGCGGTCACCAGGCAGATGTTCCTTGAGACGCTTAACAGAGGCATGGTGTGCATGAACTATAAGGCGAACTTCCGCATCAACCCTCCTCTGGTCCTGACCCGCGAGGATGCCGATACGGGCCTGGCCATACTCGATGAAGTTTTCGCCCATGTAGTGAAGCACATTCCGTACAAGTAGGACAGTCGAAGATGCCCCGAAGCTCATCCAATAATAATCGCTCCAGCCTCCGCGGCGCCATCATCGGCTTCGGCAATGCGGCCGTTAACGCTCACCTGCGGGGGTGGCGCAAAAACGGACGCTTCAGGATTGATGCGGTGGTGGAGACTAAGCCCGAAAGGGTGGCGCTGGCAAGAGAACTTCTTTCCAAAGCCCGGATTCACTCGAGCATGGAGGATTTGCTTGCGGAGAAGGGTTTGGACTTCGTCGATATCTGTACTCCACCGGTTTTCCACGATGAGCTTGTCCTCGATGCCTGCCGGGCGGGACTGCATGTATTCTGCGAAAAGCCCATAGCAGTTTCCCCGCGCGGCTTGGCGCAAATTTGTGAAGCGGCTCGAGAATCGGGCCGTGTCGTCTTTACGGTGAACAACTGGAAGTATGCGCCCCTCTGGCTCAAGACGGCTGAACTGATCCGGGAAAACAGGATCGGCGCCATCCGAGCCTTCTCCATGAATGTGCTTCGCTGCCCCGGTTCGGGTGGAGGACTATCCGACTGGAGAAGATGCATGGAGCAGGCAAGTGGAGGAATACTGATCGATCACGGATGGCACAATCTCTATCTGATCCTTTCTCTTATTGGGGAAGACCCTCTCTCGATCTCCGCCCGAATGCAATGCGCCCCGGGAAACGATAGCTTTCTTGATGAAGTTGTCGACCTGGAGCTGTGGTTTCGCAACGTTGAGGTGCGCCTCCACATGACATGGCGCGCCGAGCGCCGGGGGAATTTCGGGATTATCACCGGAGAGAAGGGTGTTCTCCACATTAATGACGACCACCTCATAGTTGATTGCCATCACTCTCCTCCCCTTCGGTTCGATTTCAATGAGACTTTATCGGCGGGATCTCACCATCCGGAGTGGATGGACCCAGTCGTGCGCGATTTCAGCCGTGAAATCGCGGACCCCGAATACCGTGGATCGAACCTGGCCGAGGCCATGCGCTGTGCGAACCTCATACAGTTGGCCTACCGGTCATATCAGGAAGGCTGCCGTCCCATGCCCGTAAGGAAACTCTCATGATGAGCGGGCAGACCCCCTCTATGAAGACGGTTCAGAGGAAATCGGTGAATCCGCCGATGCGCACTACCATATGAAGAGATTCCACACGGCGAGCATCATTGTTGGATTAGTTTTCCTTACATGCCTTGTTTGGCGTATAGGTCCCGGAGAACTTCTCAGCGAATTCAAGACGATCGGCTGGGGGTTGGCGCCTCTGGTCCTCATTGAGGGGGTTGCCCATATTCTCCACGCGATCGGCTGGCGGCGCTGCCTTGCGGGACCGCACAGGGATCTTTCTTTCTTCCGAATATTCCGGATCCGAATGTCGGGCGTTTCCATCAACTATCTCACACCCACCGCCACTTTAGGCGGGGAGGTAACCAAAGGGACCCTGCTTTCATTGGATCACAAGTCTGCTGGGGCGATTACGGGGGTGGCGATCGGGAAGCTGGCCTATAGTCTGGCGCAGCTCGTCTTCGTGTCGCTGGGGTCCATTGTTACGCTCTGGAAGGTTGAACTGCCCGCCGGGGTTTGGCCTCCTATGCTCATCAGCAGCGCTCTTCTCGCTACGGGGATTTTCTCTTTTGTGCTGGTTCAGAAATACGGGAAACTCGGCGCCCTGATCCGCTGGCTGGTATCACACAGGATTGGCGGAAAACTGCTCGAAAATGCAGCCTCACATATCACCGAAACGGACAACGAGCTCAAACTGTTCTACAGCAGGCGTCCCTGGGACTTGCCAATCGCCGTTGCATGGCACATTTCGGGGATGGCGTGCGGCATAGTGCAATCATGGTATTTTCTCTTCCTTCTATCGGACAATCCTTCCTTTCTCTTAGCCGCAGGCATCTGGTTTCTCGGCGGCTGGTTCGATTTATTGACTTTTGCCATCCCCATGAATATCGGAGTCCAGGAAGCCACGCGGGTCCTTGTCTTCAATGCCGTCGGCTATGGCTCCCTTATGGGCCTGGCTTACGGGATGACACTGCGGATAGAGCAGATCTTCTGGGCGGGGTTGGGGTTGTTGTGCTATGCAACCCTGATGTCTGAGAAGCGGAACACGGCGATTGATACGGAAATCAAAGCAGGTTTCCGGACTTGATCTGTTCGAAGCGTCAGTGCTGCGGGGTAATGGGCGGGACTTTATTGCCCAACCGTTACCTCAATGATCTCAACGATTTGCCAATAGGCGGCGTTTCTTTTCCTGAAAGCTCATGACCCAAAGACCAATTGCAAAAAGATAGGACCCTGCTGAGGCGCCGATGAGAAACCAGTCGAGCTTGCCGAAAAGAGCGAGCGCCGCTATGAGATAGGCAAAGTCGCGATTGCTCAAAAAGGCCATGAGCCTAATCAGCCTGGGGGATTTTTCCAATTTATCGGGGCTCAACCTGAGTATACATTGATAAACGGCGGCCATCGATAGGATGAACCCGCCCAGAAGAAACCAGAGGGCCAGGATATAGGAGTAGTTTCCTGTGTCATGATAGAGTCCGAAGGCCACCCCGACGAATATTGCCGCATGGACGATATTATCGGTCACTACATCGAGGTAATGACCGAAAGCGCTCTCCTGGAGCTTGAGCCGTGCGATCTCGCCGTCCACCCCGTCCACGATGATGCAGAAGACAAAGAGAAGGGCCCCGCACAGATGCGCCCAATAGCCGGGCAATGAAAGCAACAGCGCTGCAATCAATCCTATGGTCATGCCAACAAGGGTGACCTGGTTTGGCGTTATATTCGTGTGACCAAGCCTCCTGCTCATAAATTGCGAAAGGCGGCGATCGAAATGGCGGGCCATGAATCCATCATCCGCCCTGGTGTAAGCGGACAGGGCGCCCACCAGCAGCCTCTCAGCGGCCAGTGCGCTTCGGGCTGTTCCATCGAGGCTGCAGGGAAGGCCGTCGATGCTCGGAACGTGCGCCACGGCTTCGGGAAGTTGAAGCTCCTCAGCGGCGGAGGTCCAAAGGGTGCGAATGACGGTGGCAAGATGGGATGGAAGGGCGATATACGCGCCATCGCCAGGGAGGTTTCCTTGACCGCCCATAAACGCAACGCTCTTACCTGCTCCGGCTTTGAGAAATAGCCCCAGAGACCGGAGATCGACCACGTGGTTTGCCCTCAACGCCAGGACCGGTTCGTTGAGCGGAATTTCCAGACGCTCTGCCGCCGATGCGGCTGAATCAGGCCGGTCGGCCGGCTGAAACGAGTGCGAGGGGATGAGGTTAGAGAGCACCGATTGCAAAGTCTCGGCCCCCCCTATGACGTGTATCGCCTCGAATCCCAGCTTCCTTAATGTAAGAACAAGCCTCACGACGACGGGGATACCGAACATCGGCTGGAGTCCCCTGTCGTCTGGAGCAGCGATTATTGCCGATTTCATCGTGACTCTGATCCCTCCGTTCGTGATTCCAGCTCAAATGACGGTAACAAAGAGAGACTGGACCCGTCAACACGAAACTTCCAGGAAAGTTTGATTGTGAAAGGACCGGGGCAACATCGAGACTCAGAAAAAGTCATGAGCAATCACATCGAGATGCGCAACCGGGATGCTACTGTCGAGCATCGAAATCCCTAAGAGTATCTAAAGGAAATGCCCAACTTTCTCATCCGGCTTCTGAGGGTGTTGGGATTGATTCCAAGGAGCTGGGCTGCCCCTCTGGCGCCGCTTATTTTGCCATTGGAAATTTGAAGCGCTTGGAGGATGTGCCGCGACATGGCTTCATCAACAGTAGGTAAATTGTGGCCCATCTCGTGCATTATACCTGATTCTTTGATCTTCCTTGGCATTTCGAAATGTTCGAACGTCAACCGCCCACTTTTTTCCTTGCCCCGTTTATGAATAAGCTCGCGCTCGATCAGGTTCTCCAGTTCCCGTACATTGCCGGGCCAGTGATAAACCTTCAGGCGCTCGACCTCTTCGGCGGAAACGGAAGGTGAAGGGTAGATTTTGAGGTCCTTTGATTTTCTTTCAACAAAATAATGGACCAGGGCTGGAATGTCCTCTTTACGGTGCCTCAAAGGGGGGATCGTGATTGGGAATACATTGAGCCGAAACCAAAGGTCCTCCCGGAATGCTCCTGTCTGGACCATTTCTTCCATATCCCTGTGGGTTGCGGCAATGATGCGGACATCCACCGGAATGCTCTTCGTCCCGCCCACCCGTTCGATCTCTTTATACTGCAGAACACGAAGCAGCCTGACCTGGGCCTGAAGCGGCAATTCTCCTATTTCGTCGAGAAAAATGCTCCCTTTATCGGCCCGCTCGAAGCGTCCCCTTTTTTGGG
>JBEKQE010000018.1:0-42447 GCA_049520035.1 Syntrophobacteraceae bacterium
GGGCAGCCCCTCCGGCGCCGCTTATTTTGCCATTGGAAATTTGAAGCGCCTGGCGGATGTGCCGCGACATGGCTTCGTTAAGAAAAAGCATGCTGCGGTCCCCGTCGTGCGGCATACCAAGATCGTCAGTCTTCTTCGGTACATCGAAATGTCCGAACGTCAGCCGCCCGTTTTTTTCCTTGCCCCGTTTATGGATAAGCTCGCGCTCGATCAGGTTCTCCAGTTCCCGTATATTGCCGGGCCAGTGATAAGCCTTCAGGCGCTCGACCTCTTCGGCGGAAACCGAAGGTGGGGGGTAGATTTTGAGGTCCTTTGACTTTCTTTCAACAAAATGATGGACCAGGGCTGGAATGTCCTCTTTACGGCGCCTCAATGGGGGGATCGTAATAGGAAATACATCGAGCCGAAACCAAAGGTCCTCCCGAAACGCTCCTGACCGGACCATTTCTTCCATACTCTTGTGGGTTGCGGCAATGATGCGGACATCCACCGGAATGCTCTTCGTCCCGCCCACCCGTTCGATCTCTTTGTGCTGCAGAACACGAAGAAGCCTGACTTGCGCCTGAAGCGGCAATTCTCCTATTTCGTCGAGAAAAATGCTCCCTTTATCGGCCCGCTCGAAGCGTCCCCTTTTTTGGGTAATCGCCCCGGTAAACGCACCTTTTTCATGTCCGAAAAGTTCGCTGTCCAGAAGATTCTCCGGGATGGCGCCGCAGTTAACCTTGATGAACGGCCCGCCTCTGCTGGATGAAGTGTAATGAATCGCATTGGCGACAACTTCCTTGCCGACTCCCGTCTCCCCAAGAAGCAAGACCGGACTGTTTAGCGGGGCTACCTGCCGCACCATCTCCATTGCTGCTTTCAGGCCGTACTCAGCCCCTACGATTTCGTCACCTGAAAAATGCCGCAGTTCCCGGCTGAGCTCCCTATTTTCTGCGTCCACTATATCTTTGAGCTTCACAACCTCTTCGTAGCGGAGGGCATTGGACATAGCTATCGAAAAGGGTTCCCGCAAAAGCGAGACCATGTGGACATGCGCTTTGGTGAACCTCGCCTTACCTTCCGCCAGTATGGCGAACGTGCCCAGGCGCTTGTGTTCGATCTCAAGTTTCAGGACAAGAGCAGAATGGTTCGAAAGGTCGATATAGGGGCGGAGGACCTTTGCTAGTGCAGGCTTTTCCCCCCGGTCGACGACCCAGACATCGCGTGATCCCGGATCGCCTTCAATCTCTTTGATGGCCTCCCTGGACAACTGAGTGGGAGGTAAAGGTATTTTGCTCCCGGCATGATCCACCATTGCGAGGTTCCGAAGGACCCCGGTACCTGGTTCAAACAGGCCGAGAGATATCATGGAGGCGGGCATAAACAATCGGATGTATTGCAGGCAGTTGAACAGAGCCTTTTCGATATCCAGACTGCTGCAGATTCGCAGTGTGGCCTGCCGGAAAAACTCATTCTCGTCTAACTTCATATCCGGCTCCCTCGTATGATAGGCTTATATAGTACCCTGCGAAAAAAAATAACCACTCTGCGTCGTGCGAGCGCGTAGCGGGCAGGCCGACCGCCGCCATTCTCGACGCTCCGCGAGACGGGGCGTTCGCGGGAGGCCTGGTGCTAACCTTCTCTATCCGAGATAAAATTCTACGCTGTTTCTCACCTTATTTAACAAAACTACCATATTTAACCAAAATATACCATATTTAGTTAGCTTAGGTCCCGGCAATTTTGCTATATACCCGTAATTAAAGCACAAAATGCCTTGGCATGAGTTTGGCTCTATTTCAGGATGGAGGTCGTGTGCATCGGCCGCTCCTTAAGCTCCTTCCTGCCCCTCTAACTCACCGCCCTGCCAGTTGTCCTGCCGGCTTAAGAGCTAAGGCCGGTTCGTACGGCCTCCAAACTTCGGGAGTTCAGGCGCTGGAGTGCGGTTGATGATGAGGAAGAATGGCATGATCTGGCTTGAGATGATAAGCATTCGCACGGCTGGGATTATCGAAGCCGGAAAGGTCTTCGAGATCTGTAGACAAATGTTCCAATCCATTGCAGACGAGAAGCTGTTGAAATTGACCGTGTTTTGCAACGCGAGATATGCGACCGATATCAGCATCCATCTCCAGTGGAAGGGCGACTCGGGGTCCGGGAGCATTTTGGGCAAAGAGATGAGTGCGGCGCTCGGAGATCTGGGACTTATAAGCCACACATTATGGATTGAGCAGGAAGATGTGATAAGTGCGGCGCCTTGAAAATGAGTTCGAGTAATACGGTCACAAAGGTGAAAACACCATGGCGCTGATGTCTTACTAAGAGAGGCGACAAGATGGACGAGCAAAAGAGAGTCATACCGGCTGATTTTGATATGTCGTTCTGGAGAAAGGCAGGGTTCACAATCAAGAGGGAGGTTGCAGCAATTCCGGCGGCGCTCATTCTGATAATCGCCTGGTTCATATTAATGGGCATTCTCGAAATGATAATTTTTGATCGTTAGGTACCCTGAGATGGAAAATTCTTGGAAAATTGCAGCGCGTGCTCCGAGGAGTTAATCTGCCGAAAAATTTGACAATATGCTGGAGGAGAGAAGGAGTGTTGCGGCGATTGAAAGAAGGTAAGTTTTTCTTCGTACTGGGGGTCCTGTTGCTGCTTGTCTCTCCCCCTTTTATTCGCGCCGCTCTCCCGGGCCAGCAGAACCCCATGGCGCTCATACAGAGCGGCACGGAAAGCGCTCTCCGGATTTTGCATGAGTCTCAAAGGAGGCAGGCGCCCTCTTTGCGGCAGAGGAAGGATGAAATCCTGGCTATAGTGAACGAATATTTCAACTTCGATGAAATGGCCAAAAGAGCGTTGGGCCGCCCCTGGAAAGAGCAGCCCCCTGAAAAGCGCCAGGAATTCGCCCAACTTTTCAAACAGCTTCTGTTCAATACATATATCAACCGGCTCGATAATTATACAGGCTCGAACGAACGGGTCTTCTACGATTCTGAAAAACTGGACGGGGACTACGCCATCGTCAAAACTCATATTCTTTATCAGGGCAATAATAACATCCCGATCGAATACAGGCTCCATCGGGATGGGGGACGGTGGCAAGTTTATGACGTGTTGGTAGAGGGAATCAGCTTCGTCGATAACTACCGGGGTCAATTCGGTTCGATCCTTACCAATGAATCGTTTGACTCCCTTCTAATAAGACTTCGCCAGAAAGTCGATCAATCGAGCTGAGGTTCTTTTTCCGATCCCATCCATATTGACGTGACCCGGTCGAGCGCCGAAGTGCTGAGCCCGAGGGCAGATCTGTTTCTCTGGCTCGAAGCGCCCGAGTGGTATTCTTGCCCTGAAATCCAAGAACCGTTCCAGGTATTTTTTCAAAGGGCCTGGTTATGCCCATGATTTATCGTATGGCCTGGAAACTCAATATCCTCATCACTGATGTCAGGAGCTTTTCTGATGCAATTGATAAACAGCCATGAACCACGGTAAATGTCTTGTAGCTTTGATGGCTCTGGCGAGCTTTGTTTTGCCGGGCGGCTGCCAAAAGCAGCAAGCCGCGCCGGCGCCTGTCCCTGAGGTGATTACGGTTGCCATTCAGCCTCAGCAGGTCGAGCTGACCACCGAGTTGCCGGGTCGCACGAGTGTCTACCGCGTCTCGGAGATCCGGCCTCAGGTCAATGGCATCATACAGAAGCGCCAGTTCCGGGAGGGTTCCGATGTCAAAGCCGGCCAACTGCTTTACCAGATCGATCCCGCTCCCTTTCAGGTGGCCCTTGACTCTGCCAGGGCCTCGCTTGCAAAGGCGCAAGCCAATCTGCTGTCGATCCGGTCGAGGGCCAGAAATCCTATGCAGCCTATGAGGAGGCCGCCGTCGGTTCACGCCGGTGGATTGTTACGGCTTTTTCCAACTTCGATTTGGGGATCGGCGCCGCCCGAGATATGCTCGATGCCATAGACCGTTACGGAAAAAACCAGGGAGAGTATCTCAAGGCGTTGTACAGTTACCATGTTGCGCTTGCGCGTTTGGATTATGCTATAAGCAAGGGTCCCGATATGCTTTAAAGAAAAGTTATAAAAATTTACATGGCTCCGTCAGGACCAACCCCAAAAGGAGAAAAATCCATGCCCCTTGCGCCAATGTCTGACTTGCGCTTCAGGATCGCCCTGATCGCGCATATTGCCTTTATCCTTCTCATCTGTTTGCCTGGGCTGTTGTTTGTAGGGTGCCGTAAGGAAGAAGCTCCGCCGCCTGCGGCGCCGGAAGTGGAGGTCGTGCAGGTCATCCAGCAGGATGTCCCCATAGTGCACGAGTGGGTCGGCACAGCCGACGGACTTGTCAACGCAACTATCAGGGCGCAGGTTAGGGGCTACCTCCTCAGTCAGAACTACAAGGAAGGCGATTTAGTCAAGAAGGGGCAGGTGCTTTTCGAAATCGATCCGCGTTCTTTCCAGGCAACCCTGGAGCAGGCCAAGGGCGAACTTGCCAGGCAGGAGGCTCAGTATGCAAATGCCAAGGCGAATCTGGATAGGATCAAGCCCCTTGTCGCTCAAAACGCGGTAAGCAAGAAAGATCTCGACGACGCCACCGGCGCAGAGCGTTCAACCCAGGCTGCGGTTGTCGCCGCCAGGGCTGCGGTGGAAAATGCCCGGCTCAATCTCGGCTTCACTAAAATAATCTCCCCTATAGACGGCATGCCCGGCATCGCCAAAGCGCAGATCGGAGATCTGGTGGGACCGGAACAGGCAGGGGAGCTGACGACCGTTTCGACGATCGACCCGATCAAGGTTTACTTCGCCGTCACCGAGCAGGCCTACATCAGCTTTATGAAACGGTTTCCGTCCCGTACGGCCGGCCTCGAAGAAGGAAAAAATCTGGAGATTACGCTGCTCTTGGCAGAAGGGTCGCGCTATCCCTACAAAGGAACATTCTACGCCATCGACCGGCAAGTGGATGTAAGAACCGGGACGCTTCGGGCGGCGGCGCTTTTTCCCAATCCGGCCAGTTTTCTCCGTCCAGGACAGTTCGTGAGGGTCCATGTAGTGGCTGGGATAAACAAGGGTGCATTGCTCGTGCCGCAGCGGGCGGTAATGGAACTCCAGGGCGGCCATCAGGTGGCCGTGGTGGGCACTGACAATATTGTGCAGATTCGGCTGGTGCAAGTGGGGGAGCGGGTCGGCGCCCTCTGGGTGATCAGTGGGGGCCTCACGCAAAACGAGCGGGTTGTGGCCGAAGGGATACAGAAGGTCAAGCAGGGAATGGCTGTAAGTCCGAAACCTTTTGTCCCCACGTCCACGGCTGTCCCTGAAGACTCCCCGAACTCCCCGGACCGGCCCTCTGCCGGGGGGAGGTAGCCGCCGTGCACCGATTCTTCATCAGACGCCCTATAGTGGCAATGGTCATCGCCATCATCACGGTTATTATCGGCCTTGATCGCAATCGTTGGGCTGCCGGTGGCCCAGTATCCAAATATAGTTCCCCCCGAAATTCTGGTTCAGGCCACTTACGTGGGGGCTGACGCGCTGACGATCGAACAGTCGGTCGCCACCCCCATCGAGCAGCAGATGAACGGCGTCGACAATATGAACTATATGTTTTCCCTGAATCCGAACAACGGCTTGATGCGCATGACGGTAAACTTCGATGTGAAGACAGATCCGAATACCGACCATGTGCTTGCGCAATTGCGCGAGTCCCAGGCCGAAAGGCAACTACCGATCGACGTGCGCGACTTCGGGGTGACTGTCCAAAAATCGCTCTCCACGTCCCTTATGATCATTGATCTCTATTCGCCCAATGGGACCTACGACGAAACCTTCCTGGCCAACTACGCATACATAAATCTGGTCGATCAGTTGACTCGGGTAAGGGGGATCGCTTCCGTGAACGTCTTCGGCGCCGGCCAGTATGCCATGCGCTGCTGGGTGCGCCCGGATATGTTGGCAAAGCTCAATATCACTGTGCCGGAGATCGTCGAAGCCCTCCAGAAACAAAACACGGTGAACCCCGCCGGACAGGTTGGAGGTGAACCCAGCCCTCCGGGCCAGGAATTCACATACGCGATTCGCGCCCAGGGGCGGCTCGTGACACCCGAGGAGTTCGGCCGCATCGTCCTGCGCGCCAATCCCGATGGGTCCCTGGTGCGTCTAAAAGACGTGGCGCGCCTCGATCTGGGAGTCCAGGACTACAGCATTAAGGGACGATTCAACGGTAAGCCCGCTGGGGCCCTCTCACTCTATCAACTGCCTGGCACAAACGCCCTGGAGGCGGTCGAAGGCGTCAAGAAAGTGATGGCCAAGCTCAAGGAATCCTTTCCCTCCGATCTTGATTACGGTATCGGGCTCGATACCACTTTAGCTGTCAGCGCAGGGCTTCGCGAGATCGTCTTGACCCTCGGCATAGCGATGGTCCTGGTGATCATCGTGGTTTTCGTCTTCCTGCAGGGATGGGTGGCGACGCTTATCCCTATAATCGCCGTTCCGGTCTCGCTCATAGGCACTTTCGCCTTCTTTCCCCTCCTCGGCTTCTCCATCAATCCGATCGCCCTCATGGGGATGGTCGTGGCGATCGGACTCGTCGTGGACGACGCCATCGTAGTGGTTGAGGCAGTCCAACGCCACATCGAGGAAGGGATGCCGCCGAAGGATGCATCGCTCAAGGCCATGGACGAGGTCTCAGGTCCGGTCATGGCCATCGGTCTCGTTCTTGCGGCCGTGTTTCTCCCGACCGTTTTCATTCCCGGAATTACCGGCCGGCTCTACACACAGTTTGCCGTAACAATCGCCATCTCGGTGCTTTTGTCCGCCTTTAACGCCCTGACGCTCAGCCCCGCTCTTTGCTCGATCCTGCTCCGCCCGAAGAAGGAAATGCGTGGTCCGTTGGGCTGGTTTTTTCGCGGGTTCAACCGTATGTTTCGACGTGCTACCGAAAGCTACGTCAACATATCCGGCGCCGTTATACGCAAGGCCGTGATCGGATTTGCAATTCTCGCTGTGATGAGCGCGGGGATACCTCTGCTCGGTTTGCACATCCCCGGCGGTTTTCTCCCCGAGGAAGACCAGGGCTACATCTTCGCGGTCATTCAGCTCCCCAATGCCGCATCCCTCCAGCGCACCGTGGAGGCCGGGCGCGCGGCTGAGCAGATTATCCTGAACACCCCCGGCGTTGAATACTGCACCACGGTCTGCGGCTTTAACCTCCTCGCCCTGGTGCGCAACACTTACAGCGCCTTTTTCTTTATCAGGCTCAAGGAATGGTCCGAGCGGGAACGTCCCGAGGAGAAGGCCCCGGCCATAATTGCCCGTCTCAATCGCGAGCTGGGCCAACTGCCGCAGGGCAACGTGTTCGCTTTCTCCCCGCCGGCCATCCAGGGGGTTGGGACTGCCGGAGGCGTGACGTTCGTTCTCGAAGACCGCGCTGGTAAGGATGTCGATTTCCTGGTGGACAATGCCCGTAAATTCATTGCCGCAGCCCAAAAGCGTCCCGAGTTGGCCCGTGTGAGCACGTCTATGCAGTCCAGTGTGCCGCAGTATTTTGTGGATGTGGATAGGGACAAGGTCTTGAGTGAGGGGGTGGACCTCGCCCAGGTTTATGGCGCGCTCCAGGCATTCATGGGCGGGCAGTTCGTAAACTTTTTCAACCGTTTCGGCAGAACGTGGCAGGTATACGTGGAGGCCGAGGGTGACTTCCGGACGGACGTAAAGCAACTGGACCAGTTCTACGTGCGTAATTCCAACGGCGACTCTGTGCCGCTTGCAGCGGTGACGCGAGTCGAGCGGCGCACCGGCCCGGAGTTCACCATGCGCTACAATCTTTTCCGGTCGGCGCAGATCAACGCCACGGCCGCGCCCGGCTATAGTTCTTTGCAGGCTATGAAAGCCCTCGAGGAGGTCTTCGCAAACACCATGCCCTCCGACATGGGCTTCGATTATCTCGGTATGTCGTTCCAGGAGCAAAAGGCGCAGCAGGGTGTTTCTCCCTCGGCCATTTTCGCGCTCTCGCTGCTCTTCGTCTTCCTCATCCTCGCAGCGCTCTACGAGAGTTGGTCGCTGCCGTTCAGTGTGCTGCTCAGCACCCCCATCGCCGTTTTCGGCGCATTTGCGGCGCTTTTGCTAAGCGGGATGCAGTTTAATATCTATGCCCAGATCGGTCTCATCGTGCTGATCGGCCTCGCGGCAAAAAACGCCATCCTGATCGTCGAATTCGCCAGGGACGAATACGAAAAGGGAAAGGGCCTGAAAGAAGCGGCTCTTTCCGGAGCCCGCCTGCGGCTGCGCCCCATCATGATGACCTCCTTCGCCTTCATCCTTGGCTGCCTGCCGCTCGCATTGGCCGGCGGCGCCGGCGCCATCGCCCGGCAGGTGATGGGCGTCGGCGTTATCGGCGGCATGCTGGCGGCCACCGGCATCGCCATATTCCTCATTCCGATGATGTACTATGTCGTCGAGAAGTTCGGCAGAGGAGGGAAGGGAAGCGCAGCGGGACGAGGTGAAGCCGGAAGAGAGCCTCCCCGGGAAACTTCATCGGGTAAGGAGGAGTGAGATGCTCAAGATTATCACAGCAACACTCCTTGCCCTGATGCTCAGCGGCTGCATGGTTGGTCCCAACTACCGGCGCCCTGCGGTGGACACGCCGCAGTCATGGCGCTTCGAGGAAAAAGAGACTCAAGACCTGGTCAACACCGCCTGGTGGGAGCAGTTTAACGACCCTGTCTTAAACGAGTTGATCGATATAGCGATTCGGCAAAACAGGGACATTAAGATTGCCGCCGCTCGGGTCGAAGAGTTCAGGGGACGCTTTACAGTGGCGCGTGCTCCCCTTTTCCCCCAGGTCGCGGCGGGCGTGGCTCCGGGCAGGGAGCGAGCGTCGGAACTTGGAGCTGCGCCCCTTATAGACACGCAAAACCCTGCCAATTTGTATCAGCCGGCTTTCTCGGCCAGTTGGGAAATTGACCTGTGGGGCAAACTTCGACGCGGGACCGAGGCGGCCCACGCCAATCTCCTTAGTAGCGAAGAAGGAAGAAGAAGCGTCATTTTATCCCTGGTAAGCTCTGTAACAGCAGCCTATGTCAACCTGCGCGATCTTGACCGGCAGTTGGAGATCGCCCGCAATACCACGAAGAGCCGAGAGGAGACCTACAAGATTTTTGTGCTTCGCTTCCAGGGTGGGCTCATCTCCGATCTCGAGTTATACCAGGTGAAGTCGCTCTACGAGCAGGCCCTGGCCACCATTCCCGTCATAGAGAAGGCCATCGCCCAGCAGGAAGACGCCCTTAATGTTCTCCTTGGCCGCAATCCGGGCGCAGTTAAGCGGGGCAAATCGATAGAACAGTTGAACCTTCCGGCTGTGCCGGCAGGACTGCCGTCAGCCCTGCTTGAAAGGCGTCCCGATATCCGCCAGGCCGAGCAGGACCTTGTATCGGCCAACGCACAGATAGGTGTGGCCCGAGCAATGTACTTCCCGGATATCTCTCTTACCGGCATGTTCGGATGGGAGAGCACCAAACTGTCGAACCTCTTCACAGGACCGGCCGGTATGTGGAGTTGGGCCGTTCCTGTCGCGCAACCGATCTTTACGGCCGGCGCTATTGCCGGACAGGTCAAAACGACCGAGGCAGTTCGAGAGCAGGCCCTTGCCCAGTACCAGAAAGTGATCCAGAACGCCTTTCGCGATATGGAGGATGCGCTGGCCGATCAGCGCCATACCAAAGAGCAGTTCGAGGCACAGACCCAGCAGGTGGAGACACTGCGCCATTACGTCAAGGTGGCCAGGCTCCGCTACGATAACGGCTATACGAGCTACATCGAAGTGCTCGATGCCGAGCGGAGCCTGTTTGATGCCGAACTCAGCTATACCGAAACGCAGGGTGGGCTCCGCCAGGCATTGATAAATATCTACAAGGCCATGGGAGGGGGTTGGGTTGTTGCGGCAGAGAAGGTGAGCATGAATCCTGGCCGACAAGTCGATCAAGCCCGGTGATGTGATTCAATTGGTCCCACAGCAACAATCTCGTCAGGCTGCAAGTCCCGGAACACTCTCGATCATCTCATCTCATGTTGTTACCAGGCAAGCCTTATGAGCGAGGAAGGCAGACCGGTGCGGTTCCGTCTCATTTTGTGAGAGCCCGGCTGTTTCGACAGTAAGGATGGGCCGCCTATAGGTCTGCATCGGCTTCTGTTCAGCGAGCCGCAACCTTTTGACGAGTACAAACTGCAGAGGTTGTCTCCTGCGACCGATTTTTATCGGTCTCTGCAAAGGTCCTTTGACGATTGCAACATTAAATCGTGGTCAGATCGTTTCCCCTGCACACGAAGTCTTTGACTCAGCCTGGCTTCCCGCCGGTTTTGCCCCAATTCGCTCCAAGCTGTGGGAGTTACACATAGCGGCATAGGATGCAGCCAAAAAGCCCTGGGCGGATCTCGATCCCGGTATTGCGCGCACAATTGCCCGACAAGTAACCAGGCGTATCATCAGTTCTGTCAGAAATTCCGGGCACGGCGGCACAATCCTCGTGATCCCTCCGGACATGGTTGAGCAGGTAATCGAGGAGAACCCATACTTGAGCATTGAATACAGGGTGACTGATGAGATCACGCGAAAGAGATTCCAGACGTTGCTGGTAAACCTTATGAACACGCTTGGCGAGGTGTATGGCCGGAAGGCTAACAAAGGCAAGCCCGTCGGATGGGATGAGTATGTGGCCAGCAACGAAGAATCCCTTGCTCTGTTGGATGAGGCTGTTTTTGATCTCGCGCATCTCTTTGCAGATTTGACCTCGGTGGATGGTGCGGTAGTATTCACCGGGGCGTTCGAGTTGCTGGGGTTCGGGGCCATGATATCCGTGGGACTGAAAGGGGTCGGGACAGTGGCCCGCGCATTGGATATAGAGGGGCTTCAGACAGAACAGGTACACTCCGGAAGCTTCGGTGCGCGGCATCGGTCTGCGTTCCGTTTTTGCAATGCCGTGCATGAGGCGATCTCTATCGTAGTCTCTCAGGATCTGCTGGTGCGCTTCGTCAAATGGAAAGAAGGCATGGTTACCTCGCCGGGGGTTCCCTGCTTTGGAAAAAGGAGCACTTTTCACGGTATATAGCGAGATAACGATATTTATCAGGTTTGTAGTCTTATTTAACGAATTGGTGTGTCAGTGCTTCGGTAACGCCCCGTAGACAAAGGTAAAAATGTTTCGGCACGGGTGTCGCTTAACGTTCACGTTGCAGCACGATTTTCTATTTCTCAGCCGATTTTTGGCTGACGATGGCGTCGCATTTTGGGATCTGTGTGATCATGATTAAATTCTATTTTGATGCGCAAGACATTCACTTGCAAGCTGCGTGGAAACATTCCGAGCAGGAGGTAATTCAATGAAGGGCAAACGAATAATAACCGCTATTTTCGCTGTCCTCCTTACGGCAACGGCATCCTGGGCTATGGGCGGCGGAGGTGGGGGAGGCACTGGGGTCAGCGATATGGGCCTTCTCATGCCGGGCCAGCCGACTAACGTAACGGCAACCGCTGGCAACGGAGAGGCGAGCGTCAGCTTTACGCCCCCGCAATCAGACGGCGGGAGCCCCATAACCCGCTATACCGTGACAGCGCACCCAGGGCGGATCAAAGCCTCGGGCAAGCAAAGCCCCATAACCGTGAAAGGGCTGACCAATGGAAGGACCTATACTTTTACAATAAAGGCCAGCAATTCCGTCGGGACCGGGCCCGCCTCGGAAGCATGCAACAGCGTGACCCCCAGGGCTGAACGAGAAACGGACTCAAAGCGGTGAACCGTGGGTGTGGATGCCGGGTACCGCGATCACGGATTGCGGGTCAAAAGTCGGATATGCAGACTGAAGCCAAAACCAACGTAGGGAACAGGAGGTAATTCAATGGCCGGCAAAGGAATAATAACCGCTATTTTCGCTGTCCTGCTTACGGCAGGGGTATCCTGGGCGTTCAGCGCGGGACCGGGAGGGGGAGGCTTTGGGGTTACCACCATGGACATGCTCATGCCGAGCCCGCCGACTAACGTAACAGCAATCGCAGGCAACGGCGAGGCTACCGTCAGCTTTACGCCCCCGAAATCAGACGGCGGGAGCCCCATAACCCGCTATACTGTGACATCGCACCCAGGGCGGATCAAAGCCGTGGGCAAGCAAAGCCCCATAACCGTGAAAGGGCTGACTAACGGAAGGACCTATACTTTTACGGTAGACGCCAGCAATTCCGTTGGGACGGGGCTCGACTCGGAGGCATGCAACAGCGTGACCCCCAGGGCTGAAAGAGAAACGGACTCAAAGCGGTGAACCGTCGGAGTGGATGCCGGATACCACGATCGCGGGTTGCGGGTCAAAGGTCGGATATGCAGGCTGGAGCCAAGACCAAAGGGCAACTCATGATCGAATTGCATGAATTGCATGAACGGGTTGCTGAATTGGAGCAGAAGAGGGCGGCAAGAGAATTCGCCGGCTTTGGCGGCAAGGTGCTGGTGAACCCGGTGAGCAAAGAGAAAGAGGCTGCGATAGAGGAGCTTCTCGATGGAGTCGGTGGGGGTGAACTATAAATTCCAACATCCACCTGCCCCGGCGGCCAAAGCCGTTTTCTTTGATTCCCTTGAGCCTCTTGCAGAACTCAACAAAACCGTCACCCCGGTGACATCCGGGGACCAGAAGACCTTGAAAAACCTGGATTCAGGCTTTCGCCGGAATGACGTTGAAGGACTTTTGCAAAAGGCTCCCTTAATTCGGAATTCTTCGCTTTTTCATCACCTTGTTAAACAGCCGCATTTCCCCTGGTACTGTCGCTTACAACTGCTGACTCCTTTCCCGATCCGTCCATAACCTGGAAGTGGACGGTTTTGACCCCGGGGGTCGAGCTCATGGTAAAGGATGGCGCACTCGAGTAGGGCTGCCAGACAGCGCCGCTGAAGGTGGAGGATTCACTGGCCCTGTACTGAGTGGGAGTGCTGCCCACCACGGTGTTGTTCAGAGTGACAATGTGGCTTTTCGCAGAACCGGCGCTGCTGCTGATTCCGAAAGAGTTGACAACCGGTGAAATGTTCATGATCTTCGCCTGCAGTCGTGGACTCAGTTGACTCAGTTGTGTGACAAGCTCCGCATTGTAAACACAACTATTGGGATCCATGCCGGGTCCCTGCTGCGCCGGATTCGCGAATATCTGCTGGGCCCCGACCGCGAGCTGGCGCGATTTCAACGCGGGCGAAGGCGACCCGTCCGCCATAGGGCCGGCCGCATGATCTACGCTGAGCACAAAGGTTGAAAGATTATTGTCGCTGTTGCGGACGATCTGGAAGCGGCGGAACTGCTGAGGGAAGTCCCTTAACGATGGGGTCTCGACCATGTAGAAGCCGTATGCGGAATTATCGGTTAAGGGTTGTGGGGTAATGGTGTTGCGGTGCACATGTCCCGCGATCCACAAAACGAGGTTTGGATATTGGTGGAGTTGGGCGATCAACCCCTGTTCGGTGACGGGCTTGGTGACGTTCGTGTTCCAGAGTGACCAGGGTTCCGGAGTGCTTTCCTGAGCGTAGGGCGCCACAGGGACATGCGAACAGATGATCATGAGCTCATCTGCCTTCTGACCTGCCGTGAGTTCCTTTATGAGCCAATTGTAGCGTTGTTGGTCAAGAGAGCTCTTTGCGCAGGCAGTGCCGGTCCTGTCGATATTGTCGAGAACGATGACCTTGACCGGGACGTCGGCCTTCGGATAGAAGTGATAGCAGGCAAACCCCTCTTGTATCATTTGCTGTGTGAATCCGTGACCGATAGGTTGCGACGTCGTGTTGAAGAATTCGGCCATCCAGGCGCCTAACGGGAGCGAGCGGCGCTTCGGGTCGGCGGCGACCTTCGGGGGTGTTTTGTAGTTGGTGACCGGCCCTGCATTTATGATGGTCCCGTCTTCTGTCGAGCCGTCGACGAGGCCCATATAGACGCCGCGGCTCTTGAAATCGATAACCGGGGGCATTGAGGTTATCGGACCAATGTTGAGGACGCCCGATCCGATGAGGGTTTGCCGGATGTAAGCGTTTACAGGGGCGGCGCCCTGCCAGTACAGATCGTGGTTGCCGAGGACCTGATACCATTTGATCGACTTGTCGAGCCCGGCCGCCTGGTATGGTTTCTGATAATCAATCGTGTCGGCGCCGAGGTTAGCGCCGGAACTGGGGGTGATCCGCTTGCCGTCGATAACATCGATATACCATCTGACCTCGTTGAACTGAGTGTTGTCGGACGCATCGCCCAGGCCGATGCCGAAATCTAACGGCGCTTTTTGGTGCAGGGCGTTGATTGTCTGGACAGCGGCGTCGAGTACGTGGGTCGTGTAGAGATTAATCCCTGAATAACACGCGGAACTGCCTTGGGGTATCTGCACTCCATCGACTGTTACGCTGGGAGACGGATATTGGTAACCTAAGTAGACCGACCGGGCCGGGCTTTCTTTGTCGCAGATATGCACGTCGCTCATGGTGAAGAAAGACAAAAGAGTCGCGCACTTCGTTGGATCGGTGACCGATGGACCAATATCCGGCGGAATCTGCGCCATGGCGGGGCTGACGAAGGGGACACCGAGCACGTCGCCCTCACCGCCCACGTAATTCCACTCGCCGTAGCCGTTTGCCGCGTATTCAGCGATGTCACACGGCGGAATCTTCGGCACGTATAGAGGGGGAGGGGGCTGATGGAGAGGAGGAAACGAGCCCGGAGGCGAGTCAAAGGGATTGACCGTCTGAATGAGCGTCGTGTTGACTGTCGTCAGGATCGGGTACGTTGGCGCGGGGGGGACGCCTGTGGCGGCAAGCGCCTTCCTCAGGGTCCCGAGAGTCGGAAACTCCAGCCCGAGGGCTGCTGCGGAACCGATGCAATACTTCAAAAAGTCTCTTCTAAATAGCTTCACGGGGACTCCTTTCTCTTGCTGATTTTAAGTCCTTGCCCTGCTATGCAGCCACAGCTAAGCGGATCTTGCTGCTTACGACCGCTGATTCCTTTCCCGAGCCGTCCATAACCTGGAAGTAGATGGTTTTGGCCCCGGGAGTTGAGCTCAGGTTGAATGACGGGGCCTGGGAGTAGGGCAGCCAGCCGGCGGCGCTGTTAAAGGTGGGGGTGAGTTCACTGGCCCTGTACTGAGTGGGTGTGCTGCCCACTACGGTGTTGTTCAGAGTGACGGTCTGGCTTTTTGTAGAGCCGGCGTTGCCGTTGATTTTGAAAGAACTCACAACAGGTGAAATGTTCATGATCTTCGCCTGCAGTCCTGGACTCAGTTGACTCAACTGTATGACAAGCTCCGCATTGTAAACACAGCTATTGGGATCCATGCCGGGTCCCTGCTGCGCCGGATTCGCGAATATCTGCTGGGCTGCGATCGCGCACATGCGCGATTTCAACGCGGGCGACGCCATCATGCTCCGCAGAGGGGCGGCCGCAGGATCGACACTGAGCACAAAGGATGAAATATTATTGTCGCTGTTGCGGACGATCTGGAAGCGGCGGAACTGCTGAGGGAAGTCCCTTAGCGATGGGGTCTCGACCATCCAGAAGCCGTATTCGGGATTATAAGGTGAGGGTTGTGGAGTAATGGTGTTGCGGTGCACATGTCCCGCGATCCACAAAGCGAGGTTTGGATAGTTGTGGAGTGTGGCGACCAACTCCGTTTCGGTGGTGGGCTGAACGCAATACGGGTTCCAGATTGACCAGGCTTCCGGAGTGCTTTGCTGCCCATAGGGCGCCACCGGGATATGCGAACAGATGATCATGAGCTCATCGGCGGCCTGGCCTTGTTCGAGTTCATTTATGAGCCACTCGTAGCGTTTTTGGTCGAGAGCGGAAAATGCGCTGCCGCTCTTGTCGGTATTGTCGAGAACGATGACCTTGATCGGGACATCGGCCTTCGGATAGAAGTGATAGCAGGCAAACCCCTCGTTGACCATTTGCTGCGTGAATCCGTGACCGGCCGGTTGCGACGTTGTGTTGAAGAATTGGGCCATCCATTGGCTGATCGTGAGCGAGCGCCGGTTCGGGTCGGCGGCGACCTTCGGGGGGGTCGTGAGCGGTCCTGCATCTATGATGGTCCCGTTCTCTGTCGTGCCGTCAACTACACCCATATAGTTGCCGCGGGTGGCGAAGGTTGCCGGCCAGTCAGGGACAAGATAATCGAAAGCGGGATTCAGGATTATCTGACCGAAGTTAAGTACGCTGGTTCCAACGAGGGTTTGCCGGATGTGACTGGTCACAGCGGTAGAGCCCATCCAGAACTGATCGTGGTTGCCTATGGCCTGATACCATTTGAGCGACTTGTCGAGCCCGGCCGCCTGGTATGGTTTCTGATAATCGATTGTGTCGGCGCCGAGGTGAGCCCCGGAACTGGGGGTGATCCACTTGCC
Source organism: Syntrophobacteraceae bacterium (assembly GCA_049520035.1). Classification (GTDB taxonomy): domain Bacteria; phylum Desulfobacterota; class Syntrophobacteria; order Syntrophobacterales; family Syntrophobacteraceae; genus SbD1. The sequence goes on from JBEKQE010000018.1 coordinate 16,371, forward strand.
GTCCAGCACGTCCATATACCATCTGAGCTCGTTGTACTGATTGTTGTCGCACGCATCGCCAAGAGCGATGCCGCAATCGAAGGGCGCCTGTTGGTGCAGGGCGTTGATTGTCTGGACAGCGGCGTCGAGGACGTGGGTCGTATAGAGCGTAATTCCCGAATAACACGAAGAATTTCCAGCAGGTTGAAGTGCGTCGCCTTTTCCGGGATTTGGTATTTTAGGCTCCGGATATTGGTAACCATCGTAAATCGCCCGAGCCGGGCTTTCTTTGTCGCAGATATGTACGTCGCTGATGGTGAAGAAAGACAAAAGCGTCGCGCACTTCGATGGATCGGTGAGCGATGGCCCAATGACCGGCGGGTTCGCCATTGGGTACTGCAAGCTGGGGCTGACGTAAGGGACGCCGAGCACATCGCCCTGACCGCCCACGTAATTCCACTCACCGTAGCTGTTTGCCGCGTATTCAGCGATGTCACACGGCGGAATCGTCGGCACGTATCCTTGCTGAGGAGGAAACGATCCTGGAGGCGAGTCAAAGGGATTGACCGTCTGAACGAGTGTCGTGTTGAATGTTGTCAAGATCGGGTAGGTTGGCGCGGGGGGAGCGCCTGTGGCGGCAAACGCCTTCCCCATGGTCCCGAGAGTCGAAAACTCCAGCCCGAGGGCTGCTGCGGAACCGATGCAGTACTTCAAAAAATCTCTTCTTAAAAGCTTCATTGGGACACCTTTCTCCTGGTGATTTTGATTCCTTACCCTCCTAATGAGCCGCACTTAAGCGAATACTGCTGCTTACAACCGCTGATACATTTCCCGAACCGTCCTTGACTTTGAAATAGACGGTCTTGGTTCCAGGGGTTGCGCTCAGGGTAAAGGATGGAGCATTCGAGTATGCCTGCCAGGCAGCGCCTTTGAAATTGGGGGATTCACTGGCCATATACTGAACAGGGGTGCTCGCAAGTACGCTGTTGTTCAGAGTGACAGTGCTGCTCGTGGTAGAGGCAGCGCCTCCATTGATTTGGAAATACCCGACAACCGGTGAAAGGCTAGCGAGCTTATTCTGTAATTTTAGACTCAATTGATCCATTTTTATGACAAGTTCCGCATTGTAAACACCGGTAGCGGGATCCATGCCGGGTCCCTGCTGCACACTGCTCCCCTCGTTGTACGGGAGTGCTGTCGGTCCGCCGATCCAACCGTCTTGAAATATCTGGATTGCTCCGATCGCATACGAGCGGGATGTATACGCCGGGGAATTCGACCCGGGCGCGGTATCGCCATCATCTGTGAAGATGGAGATATGATCGCCGTTGAGGGTGATCTGGAAGCGGCGGAACTGCTGCGGGAAGTCCCTTAATGAAGGGGTTTCGACTTCCCATAAACCATATTCGGGATTACTCGTTGTTGGTTGTGGAGTGATGGTATTCCGGTGCACATGCCCGGAGATCCACATGATGAGGTTCGGATAGTTTTGGAGTGCTTCGAGCAGAGTCACCTGGGAGACACTTGTGTCGGAATCTGGATACGGCCAAATGTTGTAGTATGACGGGTTCGCCCCACTATTTCCCATAGGCGCATTCGCATAGGGTTTTACCGGGATATGGGCGCAGATGATCATCAACTCGTCTGCTTCCTGGCCGGCTTTCAGTTGATTTTTGAGCCAGGTGAAGCGTTGTTGGTCGAGAGCGCCTGCCGCGCCGCAGCCGACTTTGTCGGTGTCGTCCAGAACGATGACCTTGACCGGAATACCGCTGACCGGCATAAAAGAGTAGCAGGCAAATCCTTGTTGGACCATTTGCTGTGTGAATCCGTGCCCGACCGGCTGTGAAGTGGTGTTGAAGAATTCGTTCATCCATTGGCCCGCTGAGAGCGAGCGGCGGCTTGGGTCGGCGACAACCTGCGGAGTGCCGTTGAAAGCGGTTCCAGGCCCTGTTTTTACGATCTCGCCATACTCTGTCGCTCCATCGACTACACCCATATAGTAGTAAGTGCTCGGGTCGTTGTCGTTAAAGGCCGCCGTCCAATCTGAAGGAGTTGGAGGCAGGGTTATTTTGCCCAGGTGGAGAACGTTCGAGCCGACGAGGGTTTGCCGGATCTGATTGGTTACCTTGGTGGACCCCATCCAGAATTGATCGTGGTTTCCTATGACCTGGTACCATTTTATCGACTTATTGAGCCCTGCCGGCTGGTAAGTTTGCTGATAAACGATATCTGTGCCCCCTTTTAAGCCGGAACTGGGGGTGATCGGATTTCCGTCAAGGACGTTTATATACCATCTGAGCTCGTTGTATTGAGTGTTGTCGGCCGCGTCGCCGAGAGCGACGCCGAAATTGAACGGTGTTGCCTGGTGCAGGGCGTTGATTGTCTGGACCGCTGCGTCGAGTACGTGGGTCGTATAGAGTATGATCCCTGAATAGGACGAAGTATTGCCTATGGGATATGGAACCTGCTCGCCGTCCGCAGTGATTGTAGTCATAATGGCCGGAAAATTGTAACTATAGCCGATGCACCGGCCAGGGCTTTCTTTGTCGCAGATATGCACGTCGCTTATCGTGAAGAAATTCAAAAGAGGCGTGCCATCCGACGGGAGCGCCGAGCTTGCAGTGACTGCCCCGGTTGCCATGTCCGGGGCCTGGTAACCCAGGCCGGTGGGCTGCAGGGTCCACACACCGAAGCCGTTTTGCTGGTACACCGGGAGATCGCACGGGCAGAAATCTGCGGGGAATGGAGATGTGGGCCAGTCGGGAAGGACCGTTTGTTGAAGTGTCGTGTACGGACTGGCGACGTATGCTGGGGAGATCTGGTATGTCACGGGAACTACGAGAGATGTTGCCGGGGCGGCAAGCGCCTTCTCCATGCGCCCGAGAGTCGAAAATTCCAGCCCGAGGGCTGCTGCGGAACCAATACAGTACTTCAAAAAATCTCTTCTTAAAAGCTTCATTGGGATTCCTCTCTCTTCAGGATCTTAGTTTTTGGATAACTGGAGATAATATCCCGAAAACTTCACTCAACCCGGTCTGTGACGGCTGGTCGGCATATTGCTTGCCAAACAGTGCAGGCGCTGAGTCTGTCTCGCGGATGATTTGCATTGTTATTTACTATTCGGAGTTATCCTAATTTTTGATGAGCAGAATTTACAAAGGGGCAGGCCGACGAGCCTTACACGAAAAAGGGAGATGCACAAATGGGAGAGGAGCTGTTTCGTATGCTTTGCCCCAAATGATCATGTGGTAGCATTTTGTGAAGCATCGCAAAGTCCATCTGGTAAAATATTCTAATTGTGGAGCCGTTCAGGACTGTGCTGTCCGGCAACCTGGAAGCGATGGCAAATCTCTCCATGGAGGACCTCGATAAAATCCTCGCCGCAATCCTTACCGGCATGACGGTGGACGAGTTCAACGCGGAAGTGAAGAAGTGGATCGATACGGGCAAACACCCGCGCTGGAAGCGGCTCTACACGGAACTGGCGTATCAGCCGATGATCGAAGTCATGCCGTATCTCCGGGCCAACGATTTCAAGACCTGCATGGTGACCGGCGGCGCCCAGGATTTTGTGCGCGTATACTCCGAGCAGGTGTACGGTATCCCGCCCGAGCAGGTGGTGGGCACCATGGGCGGGATCATGTTCGGCTACGACAAAAACGGCCGGCCGATGCTCACCTGTTACTGCATTGAACATGGTCAAAGGTGTGTCAAGCAAGACGCGCAGGGAGAGTTTCAGATGGCCTGTCAGACACTTGCTCATTTCGCCCATTTCCCGTTTTGAATAAAAAAACAGTGATTTGTAAACTAATTCCGTGCCTCGTTCGTTATCTTAAATGAAAACGAAAAGTCGTTTACCTGGATTTGGCTGTTTGATAACTCTTGAAAGTAGATCATAATGAATAGAATACAGGGCAGATAAGATCTCATAAGCGACAGGGTGTGTTCTATTCAGGATGAATACTACGGAAGATCTTGAACTGAGAGTGACCTCCACGCAGGCCGCTGAGGTTTCGGTGCTTGTGGGACAGGCCAGGGGGGGAGACGGGAATGCCTTCGAAAAGCTCATGGTACTCCATCAGGACGAGATTTTCCGCCTGGTGTTTTTTCGCACCAGGTCCAGGCTCGATTCCGAGGACTTGACGCAGGATATCTTTATGGCCGCGTTCAAATACCTGCCCCAGCTCAAGGATTCGGACAGGTTCCGGCCGTGGCTTTACAGAATAGCGCTAAACCGGGTGCACGACTTTCACCGGAAAAACAAGTTTCTGGCTTTTTTGGGAATAACCGAGCACAGGGAGCAAACCGATGTGGCGGACGTTGAGCAGCACCGCAATGCGGGAGCGCTTGACATTGTGATTCGAAAGGAATTCTGGTCGCACGTCAAGCAGTTATCGAAGCGGTTTTCCCGGATGGAAAGAGAGGTTTTTTTCCTGAGGTTCGTCGATGATCTGAGTCTCAGGGAAATAGCTTTGACACTAAAAAGGAGTGAGAGCGCGGTCAAGACGCACCTATACCGCGCGATCGCAAAATTCAAACAGGATTCGGGCCTGAGCGATTTCTTGCAGGGAGAATGGCCGGGTGGAAAAGATCAGCCATCTTGATGAAATACAGATTATCGAGGCCGTGACAGACGAAAGAGGCCTGGATGGGGCACTGCGCCGCCATCTGTTCGAATGCCCCGCCTGCCGCGCTCAAAAGGAAGCGCTTCAAGGCAGGCTTGCACGGTTCGGACAAATTTCACGCGGCCAGGCGCCTTTAGACTTCAGGAAGCCGAGGGTTTCCGAAAAGAGCGCCGGTGTATTGAGACCGGCGTGGAGAATCCGTCCCGCATTCGGTCTGGGCGTGGCTTTCGCGTCGGTCATTGCCCTTCTTCTGAGCCCTCTTACGCTTACAAGGGACAGGCTGTATACGCAGGATGCGGTCTACCGGGAGATGCTCCAGGACGAAAAGTTCATGACTGAAATTGAAAAACTCGAGGAAAACCCTCTGTCCGGCTTCTATGTGATCGGGGACCCGGGTGATGACGAAAGGGACATCCAGACCCCTGGCGCGATGAATGACGATAGTGTGACCCATGATGGCGGATCACGAAATGCTTAACAAGTCACTGGCAATACTGGCCGCGGTTGTGCTTCTACTTTTTCCGGCGATTTGCCGGGCAAAGGAGATTCCTCCGGGAAGGTGGTGGCATCTGCCCTATTTCGCGGACCAGTTGAGTATTACCGATAAGGAGAAAGACGAGTTGGACAAGCTCTTCGATTACAACCGCAAAAGGCTTGCCGAACTTAAAACGCAAATGGAAGGGGAGAAAGCCGAACTCCTGACGGCAATCGATCAGGAACACCTGAATGAAACATCCGCAATCACCAAGATGACAAAACTGGAAAGCACCCGGACCCTTCTGGCCGCAACCCGGTTCAGCTACTCGCTGGAAGTGAGAAAGCTGCTCGGTTACGAACGGTACCAGCGGATGAAAACCCTCTATAGAAACTGGCATGGGTTGCAGCAACAGTGACTCCCCTCCGACGAAAAGAAAACAACCCACTGCGTACTTCGAACAATCAGGATGAAATCGGGCTTGACTGCGGCGCCTCTCCAGATTAGTATATACTTTAAGTATATATTCGGAGGAGATGTGTCATGAAAGCGGCGAAAGTTTTTAAAAGCGGCAACAGTCAGGCAGTCCGTCTTCCAAAGGAGTTCCAGTTTAGCGGGGATGAAGTTTATATCAAAAAGGCTGGACGCGGTGTGATTCTTATTCCGAAAGATGAACCATGGGAGATGTTCGAGCAGAGCCTTGGCGAGTTCACTAAAGATTATATGGAAGGAAAAAGGCCCCAGCCCCCCCTGGAAGACAGGGAGGATTGGTGATGCTCTTCATGTTGGATACGAACATCTGTATCTACACCATTAAGAATCGTCCTGCCGAGGTCATCCAAAAGGTGAAGGAGTTCAGTCCTTCCGATCTTGTAATCTCTGCGATCACCGTTTGCGAGTTGGAGTACGGGGCTTCGAAAAGCACAAATCCGGAAAAGAATCGGCAGACGTTGGTAAAATTTTTGGCCCCGTTTGAAATTTGCCCTTTCAATGAGCAAGCCGCTTCCCACTATGGCGACATCAGAGCGCATCTTGAGAGGAGCGGCAATTTGATTGGAGCAATGGACCTGCTCATTGCTGCTCATGCACGAAGCCTGTCGCTGACGCTGGTCACAAATAATCTGAACGAATTCCAGAGAGTGCCCGGGCTTTCGACCGTGAATTGGACATGATCGGCCATTCACTTATCGCAGCACATATCGTGCGCCCCTCGCCGCAGGTCCTCCTCTTCCCGTCTGCGTTCGAGCCACCGGAGGACCTTTGCGAACTCGTTTTTAAGTTCGCGCAGCGCGAGTCCTCTATGGGATACGCTTAACTTCTGCTCCGTGCTCATTTCGGCGAAAGTCTTACCCATCGGAGGATAGAGGAAAAGCGGATCGTAGCCGAATCCGTTATCGCCTCGCGCTGAGTCCAGAATCAGCCCTTCACAGAAGGCTTCATAGGTCAGGGCGGCGCCGGAAGGCACAGCCAGGGACAATACGCAGCAAAACCGGGCTTTGCGGTTTGCTTTACCGGAGAGCGCTTTCAAAAGTTTTGCGTTATTGTCTGAATCGGTTGCCCCAGGTCCCGCATAACGGGCGGAATGGATGCCGGGGGCGCCTGCCAGCGCCTGCACCTTGAGCCCGGAATCGTCGGCCAGTGCAGGCAGACCGAGGACCCTGGCCGTAAAGCTCGCTTTCTTGTATGCGTTTTCCTCGAAGGTCGCACCGTCTTCGACCGGCTCGGCAACCGGGCCGAAATCATTCAAGTCCTTGACCAGGACCGGAAAATCCTTGAGCGCGCCTTGAATCTCCGCAGATTTTCCTCTGTTTTTCGTGGCGATTACCAGAATCGGATCGACTCCAGGGATGGACATTTACTTACCTGCTTCTTGAGCCGCTTTAAAGGGTTTTCCCCCGAAGAAATGGACGATCCACACGCTCGCTTCATAGAGGATAAGGAGCGGTGCGGCCATTAAGAGCTGAGATACGACGTCGGGGCTGGGAGTAAGCACCGCAGCGGCAACAAAAATAAGTACTATCGCCCATTTGCGCTTGCGTTTCAAAAAGTCTGCGCTGAGCACGCCCATCTTCGCAAGAAAGAAGGCGAATACGGGCATTTGAAATGCAATACCGAAGCACAAAAGCATTTTATTGGCAAACGACAGATACTCCGTGGTGCGCAACATGGGGGTTATGTATTCGGATGCGAAAGAGGCAAAGAATTTAAACGCCACCGGGATGACCACGAAATACCCAAACAGAACGCCGGAAAGAAAACAGAAGGACGAACATAAAATAACCGGCAGCATGTACCTCTTTTCATTTTCATACAGGCCGGGAGCTATAAATTTCCATATCTGCCATAGTATTACCGGAGCGGCAAGAATTGTCCCCGCGATGAAGGACAGCTTCATATATACGAAAAAAGCCTCATGGGGCGCGGTGTAGATGAGCTTGGCAGGCTGCCCTGGAGGCATTGCGTTGATCCAGGGCCTCATAAGAATCTCGAAAATCCTGGTGCTGAAAAAATAGGAGCCGACAAACCCTATCACTACGGCCAGGCAGCAAATCAATAACCTGCTTCGCAGTTCCTCCAGATGCTGAAACAGGGGCATCTTGCTTTGTTCGTCCGACATTTAGCTATTCCGATTAACGAAAAATAAGCCCTATAGGTCATATAAGACTTATGACTTTCCCGGTTCGGTTTCGCCGGCATTGGGCGAAGAGGTTTCGGCGACTGCAGTTTCTCCCTCATCGGGCTCGATTGCGGCGGCTTCTGTTGCGCTTCTTTCAGCCATGGCGGCTTCGAGTGCTTTCTTTGGTTCATCATAGACCGCCGTCTTGATTGCGGTCCCCTGATCCATGATGAGGTTCTGAGCTAAAAGTTTTTTCAGTTTTACCTCCCGCTGGGCGGAACGGAATTCCTCTTTTAGTTCGCGGACCGTTTCGTCCTGGTCCATCGTATTTTTCAACTCGTCCATTGTTCGTTTGAACTCGGCGTAGCCGCGGCCAAGCGCTCTGGCCACATCTGGCAGCTTGTCGGGTCCGACCACCAAAAGGACGACAATCATAATCACAAGGAGATGCTCAAAACCTATACCAAACATGTACTACTCCCTGATACGCTTCATTGGACCCGGTATACCTCATTTAGGCTCACCCGGTTTTGTATCTGCCGATGTGGTTTCGCCTTCTTTGATCTGCTTCTGCTCTTCTTCCGGTTTGTCGCCGGCTATGGCTTTTTTAAATTCGCTGATTCCCTTCCCCAGGCCGCTTCCGAGTTCAGGCAGCTTCTTGCCGCCCACCAGAATGACAACACCAAGAAGCAAAAGCAGTATTTCGGTCATATTCAGCATTGGACCCTCCAGAGTTTATCTTGCGTAGCTATGCAACCCGCTTAACAGGAAGTTTACCCCAAAATATGTAAATAGAACACACCCAAAACCGATCACTGAGAGCCAGGCCACTCTTTCTCCCTTCCAGCCCTGCAGATTGCGCGCGTGGAGCAGGGCGGCGTAAATGAACCAGGTTATCAGGGACCAGGTTTCCTTGGGGTCCCAGCTCCAGTAAGTGCCCCATGCCGAATTGGCCCAGATGGACCCCGTTATTATTCCGACTGAAAGCCACAAAAATCCGAACAGCACCATCTGGTAATTGAACCACTCAAGCTGGGAAGCACCTGGCAAAAAAGCAACAAAGCCGCCTTGCGGATTCGGATTTTCGGGAAATCTTTTCCTTACCAGGTATAGCAAACTAAGCCCGCAGGATACCGCAAATGCGGCGTAGCCAAGAAAACAGGTCATTACGTGAGCGATGAGCCAGTTGCTCTTGAGAGCCGGGACGAGCGGCTGAATCTTTGAGTCGACGTCTTTTGAAAAAGAGGCGTACGCCATTGCCAGAAAGGAAAACAGTGCCGGAAAGACCCCAAGGGCGCGTTGCTTGACTCGCCATTCGAACACGAGGTAGATAATCATTATAGCCCAGGATGCAAAAACGAGCGATTCGTACATGTTGGAAAGCGGCGCATGCCCATAGCCCATCCGGTAGGATTCCATCCAGCGCAGGCCGATGCCCGCCGTTTGCATCAGCAGGGTCGCAGCGCCCGTAATCGTGCCGGCGGCAAGCAGAGGCTTGAACCGAAAGATCGTGCCGGCCAGGTACAGGACCGTACACAGAAGATAGGCGAAAGTAGTCAGGCTGAGCAGAAGAGAACTGGTCATTCAGTGCCCTTTTTATCTGTTTTGCGCCCTCTTTTCTAAAGGGGGGCAGGTGGATTTTTAAGCCGGTTTTCAAGCTCCGCGCGCAGCGCCTCGAACTTTTCTTCGAATGCCTGCGCGTTGCGGCTCGCTCTTCCGGCAAGGGTGACGATCGTTTTTTTCCTCTTTTTGTCGGGTTCGATGCAGACCCATAGTTTTCTGTGGCTCGAATAGAACGTCAGGCCTATGGCCAGGGTCATAAGCGTAAAACCGGCCCACACCAGCCAGATCCCGGGGTCTTTTTTGACCTGGAGCCCGGTAAACCTTGCTTTATCGATTCGAGTGACCCGGACCAGGTAATTCTCGATCCTGTTGCCGTGATAAGGCCGGTCGATCAGAATCCACTGGGCGGAAGATTGCCGTCCCTGTTTTCCATAGACGAGCTCGATTGCCTGCCCGACTCGCATCAGATCCTCCTGGTAGTCGGCTATCACGAGCTGATCGTCGGTGCCGGGAATGGTGACGGGCTGCCGGAACGGCAGGGTCAGTGCGATCTTTTTGCCTGAGTCAGGATCGGTGAGGTCGATTTCGGCCTCCTTCAGAGTGGTGCCGTAGGAAGCCTGGTAAAAAGTGATCCCTTCATAGGTCAAGGGATCGTTGACAACAATGGATTCTTTTAAGACTTCCCTGCCCTTGTCGATTATGGCCAGATCGGATCGAAACTCCTTCGGCGCGCCCGTATCGTAGAAAGAGACCTCGAACTTGTCGCACCGGACCTCGAACGGGAGACCCTGAACGCTTTCGTCTCCTGCGAGCATCACTTTATCCGACGTTTCGCCCTCAGTGAGGTTCATGGCGCCCTTGAACCCCAGGTAAGACCCCGCCAGTGCGCCAACCAGGACTATAAGCACGCTTAGATGGACCCCATAGACCATCAGAGTGCTCCATCGTCCCGTTTCACTTACGGCGCAAAAGGGACCTGGCCCGCCCACCCGCCCCGATTCTATCCGACACATCCGGCCGAAAGTCTCGCACACAGCGCTTTCCACAACAGATTGCGTCTGCTCGAAGGGGAGCGCGGCGGCAATCGAGCTGCTGATACCGAACTTGGACAGCTTCTGCGAATCGAAGGGAGCTTCGAACCTTCGAATCAGGCGGATCGTCTTCGGGAGCCTCTCTATCGTGCAAGCGACAAGATTTGTGCACAGCAGCAGGAGCAAAATCCTGAACCACATGGAATGATAGAGATTGTTGAGCGCCAGAAAGTTTATCAAGGAGGCCGTTGCGGGACTAAAATGATCTCTGAGTTCGGGAAGGCTTATCTCCTGGGGTAGAAGGGTCCCTATTACAGACGCGGCCGCCAGGACAAAAAAGAGGACCAGCGTAAGCTTCAGGGATGATAACAGGTCGAGTACGGCTCCGGGGGCGCTTTTTTCTTTCGACATTCTATATTTTGTCCTTCAGGTCCTATAAACATATAAAACTATAATTAATAATATACATACTTTTTTCAGACAATAGAATATCGGCAGGGACCGGGGAATTTAGTGCACTAGAAATCGGGAAACTCCGGAAGGGTTTCCAGAAATGGAATCAAAAGACGGTCTGCCTGAGTGAAATCGATTCGTTTCAGTTCGGATATGTTCGCCCACATGAACGCAATATGCTCAATGAGGCGCAGTGTTCCCCCGCAGATTACGCACCAGTATGCGTGGAGGTCGATTGCAAAGTCCGGCTCCTTTTGGGAGATTTTCTTGAACAGGCCGCCCACGCGTATATCCAGGCATAGTTCTTCCTTTATTTCACGGACGAGCGACTGTTCGAGACCCTCTCCCGGTTCCACCTTGCCTCCCGGAAATTCCCACAGGAGCCCGAATTTTTTCCAGGGCGGCCGTTGCGCCACAAAGAGCCGCCCCTGCGATGATATCAGGGCCGCAGTTACTATCATAGAGCCACTACAGGTCTCCTCTAAACAGGACCCAACGCTCCGGCGGGCAAGCAAGGGCCCGGCCCGGGTGAGTCGCCCCGGTTGAACCTGTCACTATTAAATATTACAATACATTCTCTGGCGGGATAGGACAATCGGCAAACGTGAAAAAATCCGCAGCAAGAAGCAAGAAGCATGAAGCAAGAAGCAAGAAGCAAGAAGCATGAAGCAAGAAGCAAGAAGCAAGAAGCAAGAAGCATGAAGCATGAAGCAAGAAGCAAGAAGCAAGAAGCAAGAAGCGTGAAGCAAGAAGCATGAAGCATGAAGCATGAAGCAAGAGGCATGAAGCAGGGAGCGGTGCTCGTGAATGAAAGGAGAAGGGGTGGAGACGGAATTTGACGTTGTAATTCTGGGCAGCGGCCCCGCCGGGTTGCAGGCGGCAGTGCATGCCGCCAGGACCAGGGCCGGGGTGGCAGTTTTGGGAAGAGTGCAGAGCAGCGCATTGTATAAAGCTCACATCGAAAATTACTGCTGCATTGATGAGACGGTTTCAGGGGAGGAGTTCCTTGAGGCAGGAAGAAATCAGGCGAAAAAGTTCGGGGCAGTCCTCCTCGACCAGGACGTTCTTCACCTCGAACAGGAGGTGAGCGGCCGATTCAGCGTCAGACTCGAATCGGGAGATTCCCTGCTTACCTGGGCGATAATTCTCGCCATGGGAGTATCGCGCAACCACCTGAACGTCCCTGGGGAAAAGGAGCTGCTCGGCAAAGGGGTCAGCTACTGCGTTGATTGCGATGCCAATTTTTACCGAAATCAGGTGGTCACTGTCGTCGGCAATGGCAGCGCGGCCGCTTCGGGCGCCCTGAAGATGCTGCTCATCGCCGGTGAAACTCATCTGGTTTGCGGCGCTCTGGAAATATCGGAGCATCTTCGTTATCAGATCGAGAGCAGCAGGATAGAAGTCCATATGGGTCGTCATGTGAGGCGCATTCTTGGAGACAGTGGGGTCCGGGCCGTTTTGCTCGACAATGGGACAGAAATAGAAACCAGAGGGGTTTTCGTCGAACTGGGGGCCAAGGGCGCCATAGAGCTTGCATCGGGTCTTGGGGTTGCGCTCGACAGCGATACAATGCGCTTTGTGGAGACCAATGGAAAGCAGGAAACCAATGTGCCGGGCCTTTATGCTGCAGGAGACATCTGCGGTCCCCCATGGCAGATAGCCAAGGCGGTGGGGGAGGGGTGCGTAGCCGGGCTGGAGGCGGCGACGTACGCACGCCGGGTGCGGACCAGAGCTGCCCAGGGATAAGAAGTCATAGATGTTTATTCAAGGTTTGACGGATTTATTCCTCGATCTCCTCAGCCGATTTCACTTCGATCGTATCGCCTTTGTCACTTTCACTTATCGTGCCGGTGATTTCGACCATTTTGCCTTCCATTTTGGACAGGTCCTTACCCTTGGCAATGTAATCGCCTTCATCGGTCTCGATTACGAACACCTTCCCGTGCTTGACTACGGTGCCGACGATCATCTCTTCCTGAGCTGCTGAACTGGTTTTGGTGGGCGCAAACGGTGAAAAGACAAAGACCAAAAAAAGAGCTGAGAGTGCGATAATGAAACGTCTGGGCATAAATCCTCCTCGTATCGATCAATCTATTACGGGGTTCTTCAATACCAGAATCGTCCCCCAAAGTACATCGAAAATGGGATTCCGGAATTCAGGAATTTAGCAGGGTGATGAAAAAGCATTGGATTTTCCACATCAGGGCGAAAAACCCTATAGACGTCACCCCGTACCGGCTTCCGCCGGCATGACGGGAAGCCGGTACGGAATGATGAAATCATTTGCAATGTTCAGGCGTTGCTCCCACCAGAGCACCCTTTTTCATCACCCTGTTTGGCCGGGTATTATTTTGGGTGGTTGTTAAGATTTGTGTTGAATCCGCTTATTTCTTGAGATTAGAATCCAAACCGGTCCGAAATTCATTGATATCCGTATCGAAGCCTGCGATTTGGCATGTGGGTTGCCTGAAAATAGGCGAACCTTCCGGGTAGAGAGTCACGAGTCAGGAGACAAGAAGTAAAAATCCATCACTCTGGGACACACGATCCCGGACTCGAACGACGGGGGGCCCCCGGGAGTTGTTGACAAATGGAAAAAAGATTCCACTCCGATCTGGAACAGCTCAAGATGACAATCCTCGAGATGGCGACCCTGGCCGAAAAAGCACTGGAAAATTCTATAAAGGCCCTGGTGGAAAGGGACGACGATCTGGCCATAGAAGTGTTGAACGGGGACCGGGAAATCGATCTGCTGGAAGTGGAAGTGGACCGCCACTCGCTCAGACTTCTCGCTCTCGATCAGCCTATGGCGCGGGATTTGCGATTCATAATCGGCACCTTGCGGATCGCGGTAGAACTCGAGCGCATAGGGGACCAGGCCGTAAACATCGCTCAAAGGGCGCTAACCTTGAACAAGCGCCCGCCTCTTCCACGTAATTTCGCCATCGAGGAACTGGGCGATACCGCCCTTGACATGCTACGCATCGTAATATCTTCTTTTGTGAACCAGAATGCGGACATTGCCACGGATGTCTGCAAAATGGACGATGTTGCCGACGCTCTCAATTACCGTATTCTCAAGGATGCTCTCGACTATATGACCAACGAGGCGCCTGCCGTGCAAAGGTCGGTCGAGACCATTATAGCTGCCCGATGTCTCGAACGCGCCGCCGACCAGGCGACCAATATTGCTGAAAGCGTGATTTTTATGGTCAAGGGAGTCAATATCAAGCACCATTGTCAGGCAATCAATGAAAGTGTACCGGTCAAGGGTTAAGGGGGAAAAACCAATTCACGGGTTCACCTGTTCACCTAAGTTCTTGGAGACTTAGATGAAAAAAGCGCTTGTTCTCATATGTCTATCTCTTTTTTTGACGGGTTTTGTCTCTATCAGCCAGGCTCATGAGGTCACCCTCAAGGCATTGGAGGGGGGCAAATGGGCTATCCTGGATGCAGGGGGGCAAGAAATCGGGACGCTTGCAAAGGTGGATGAAGGGGGCTACAGCATACTGCCAAAAGGGGGGCAGTATCTGGGAGTAGTTAAAAGCAACGGCGACTTGCAGTTGCTGGTCCGCCATGCGACTGTCTCTCCCTCTGAAGTCCAGCTCTACCTGGATGTGCTCGAGGCGATAAAGACGCTCAAATAGGGTGCATGCCCCTGCACCTCGTATGAGAGACTATGTGCAACACTGAGCAGAAGAGCATCATTTCTATTGCGCACCTGAGTTCTTGGAGGCTTAGATGAAAAAAGCGCTTGCTCTCATATGTCTATCCCTTTTTTTGATGGCCTTTGTCGCTATTAGCCTGGCTGATGAAGTCACCCTCAAGGCCTTAGGCGAGGGCAAGTGGGCTATCCTCGATGAAGGGGGGCAAGAACTCGGGACGCTTGCAAAGGTGGAGGAAGGGGCCTACAGCATACTGCCAAAAGGGGGGCAGTATCTGGGAATAGTTAGAAGCAACGGTGATTTGCAGTTGACGGGCCGCCATCCGACTATGTCTCCCGCTCAAGCCCAGCTTTACCTGGATGTGATCGAGGCGATAAAGACCCTCAAATAGGGCGCATGCCCCGGCAAAAGGGCTGCCATACCAAAGCGGCGAGCCCATAACTTTTCCGGTCTTCCCATTGACCTTTTTTGCAAATCATGCAGCGCAGGAGCGCGCAGATTTCAGAGTCTTCCGAATAGGTCTTGCCTTCGAAGCTACAATATTGGATCACCTGCAGGGTCTCCATTTCTTTCTCTTTTCAATAAACAAAGATATAGTTCTCATTAAAAGTTAAACATCCGGGGCCTCGTTGCGAATAGTTTGTTTAATCTACCTTACGAGAGAAAAATATGGCACTCTACCTTGTTCAGCATGGAAAAAGCCTTTCGAAAGAACAGGACCCCGAGCAGGGCCTGTCTCAGGAAGGCTATGCAGATGTAAACCGCATAGCCGAGGTCGCCGCAGGGTACGGTGTGCGGCCTGCGGCTATAAGGCACAGCGGCAGGAAGAGAGCGAGGCAGACAGCAGAAATCTTTGCCGTGGCGCTTCGGGGGGAAATGAGCAAAACCGAGCCGATTTCAGGCATTGATCCTCTCGATGATGTCGCCGCAGTTGCAAATACGCTGAAAACCGGCGATAATCTCATGCTCGTAGGGCATTTGCCTTTCATGGAACGGCTTACCGGCTTTCTTATTACCGGGTCGGCTGAAAGGCTTATTTTCAAGTTCCAGAACGGGGGGATTGTCTGCCTGGACAAGGACCCGGACGCCCAATGGTGGTTCATAAAGTGGACGCTGATGCCCAGGATCGAATAACTCTCAGAGCATTGACCGCAGTCCATCATGTCCCTGCGGGACACCCCAAACCATGAAAAGGCCCGCAGGGTGGGTGTAGCGAAGCGCAACCCATCAGACCTTTTAAGCGGTGGGCAATCAAAAAGAGGCAAAAGCAAATATGAGCGCCGAAAAAATCCGGGAGTCGGTAATTGCCGGGACCTGGTACCCGGCCGATCATGCGCTGCTGAAAAAGGAGCTTGGCAGGTATCTTGACCGGGTTCGCCCGTCCGATCTGGAGGGAGAACTTACCGGTCTTGTCGTTCCGCATGCGGGGTATATCTATTCGGGAAGCGTAGCCGCCTGGTCTTATAAGCTCCTTTTGAAGAGTCAATTTGACCGGGTGCTCATACTCGCTCCCAGCCACCAGGCAAGTTTCGCCGGGGCGAGCATCTACAATCTGGGCGGATATCGCACCCCCCTGGGCATTGTCCCTCTGGACCGCGAACTGATTGATGAGCTCTATAAGAACGCCGCCATCATACACTACGTCCCGCAAGCCCACTCCAGGGAGCATTCCCTTGAAATCCAACTCCCCTTCCTCCAGATCGTGTTGGACGCCTTCTCTCTGACGCCCGTCATAATGGGGACCCAGCACTACGATTTTTGCCTCAAGCTGGCCGAGGCAATTGCGGAGGCATGCAGCAACAAACGGGTATTGATTATAGCGAGCAGCGATCTGTCGCATTACTATCCCTACGAAAAAGCGATGCTGCTGGATGGGGTCTGTCTGGAACGGCTGAACAGTTTCGATCCGCAGGGGCTCGCTGCTGAAGTGGAAAACCAGAGGACCCAGGCTTGCGGGGCGGGGCCGTTGATTACCATGATGCTTGCAGCCAAAAAGCTCGGTGCTGACCGATGCAAAGTGCTCAACTACGCTAATTCGGGTGACGTGACTGGTGACAGGTCCGGGGTTGTCGGGTATGCCGCGGCCGCAATTTACCGGAGCGAGATTTAAGCGATGAAGAATCACAAAAGCTCTAATCCCCGCAAAGCGGGGGTGAATCTGGGATTGAGCGCCGAAGAAAAGGAAAAGCTTCGTGAAGTGGCTTTTCATGCGATCCGCTGCCGCTGCCTGGGTGAAGCCATGCCCGATATTGCGGTGGATGCCCACAGGCTCAAGGAGCCGGGGGGGGCTTTCGTCTGCATCCACAAGGGCAAAGACCTCCGCGGGTGCATCGGAATGATCGAATCCCGCGCGCCTCTTTGGGAAACCATCAAGAGAATGGCGGTTGAAGCCGCTTTCGGGGATCCCCGATTTTGCGCCATCGCCGGCGATGAACTTGACAAGATCGACATAGAGATATCCGTCCTGACCCCGATACAGCGGATCGGCGACCCTTCGGAAATCGAAATTGGAAAACATGGACTCTTAATCCGCAGAGGAGTCCGGTCCGGCCTTCTTCTGCCGCAGGTTGCAACCGAACACAACTGGAACCGGGAACAATTTCTCAAGTGGACCTGTCACAAGGCCGGACTCCCGGAAGAAGCCTGGAAAGACGAAGACGTCGACGTATATGTATTTTCGGCGGATGTTTTTTGAATCGTTTCGGGGGATTAAATGGGCAGGTTACTCTTCATCAGCGAATGCAGGCGGCACATTGCCGCCAAGAAAGGATTCAGTCCATGGGGGCGCCGTTTCGGGATTTCGTTTGATGACAATACCTCCGTCCGCCGGCTTGATAATCCGGTAATCAAGTACCTGGTCCGGGGGAGCGAGGATTCATCCTCGGCGTTCTACGAGCTGATCATGGGGATAAAGGGACTTGGCCTCGCTCCTCGGTTCCATTACCTCGACAGCGAATCTAAAATGAATGTGACCGACATTACGCTCTTCCTGCTCGACCTCGTCCGGTTCGAGGCAATGTACCGGCTGAGCTGGCTTGATGATTACCCCTTCCTGAAGGTCCCCCTGGTCGACCTCATCCAGACTTTCCATGAAGAGTTTTCGGCAGCCAGGCATAACACACCCGCCCTTTCCAGCGCTCACCCCCTCTACGAAGAATATGTAGCCGAATTTGAAGGTGACCGGCATTCATTCATTCGAAAGCTAATTCCCGAAGCCATAAAAACTTTCTGCGACATGGAAGATGACGCGGGGACGTAGAGACGCGGGACGCGGGGACGCGGGGACACGGAGAGAAGGAGAGAAGGAGAGAAGGAGAGAAGGAGACGCGGGGACACGGAGACGCGGAGAGAAGGAGACGCGGGGACGCGGAGATACGGGGACGCGGGGACGCGGGGACGCGGAGACGCGGAGACACGGAGAGAAGGAGACGCGGGGACGCGGAGATACGGGGACGCGGGGAGAAGGGGACGCGGGGACACGGAGAGAAGGAGAGAAGGAGACGCGGGGACGCGGAGATGGTTAGCATTCGACACTTTCGAGAGCTGGACGTCTACCAATTGGCGATGGAGACATCCATGATATTATTTGAATTGAGTAAATCATTTCCCTTGGAGGAGAGGTATTCGTTGACCGACCAAGTACGGCGCTCTTCTCGCTCGGTTTGTGCCAATATTGCTGAAGCGTGGCGCAAGAGGCGATACCCGAATTCTTTTGTCAGCAAATTAAGTGATGCAGAAGCCGAAGCCGCAGAGACGCAGGTATGGATCGAGTTTTCGGTCAAAAGTGGCTATCTCGACCCCAATGATGCCCATAAACTCGATAAACAATACGAATTCATACAAGGCAAGATAATCCAAATGCTCTCCCATCCAGATCAGTGGTGTATCCGCTAATGCCCTCAAGTCACCGCGTCTCCGTATCTCCGCATCTCCGCGTCCCCTTCTTCCCGCGTCCCCGTATCTCCGCATCTCCGCGTCCCCTTCTTCCCGCGTCCCCGTGTCCCCGCGTCAGTCTCATCGGGAGTGATTCACATGATTGCCGGGGGAATTCGCGCTTTGGCCGTTTCAGCGTTGCTCATTGCTCTGTTGGTTTTTTGCTCCTGTTCCAAAGCAAAGGATGCGAAAAACGAAGGAAAAGACACCAAATCGGCCACTCAACAGGCCACGGAGAGCATCCGGGATTTTGGAAAAAAGCCGATCGACAAGGCCCGAGCGGTCCAAAAGTTGGGAGACGACCGGACCAAAGCCATCGATGAAGCCATCGGGGGTCTTAATCAGGATAAGTGAGTTTTTTGGTCCCGCACAGGCCTTGCAACTATGCCCAAAGAGCGTTTCCATCTCTACCTGGCCGATGAGCTTCTGAACAGATGCGCCGGCAGCCTGCCGTCGGATGAAATCCACAGCCCGCCCGCCTGCTCGCGATCTCCCGCGTTTTTTATCGGGACTATTTGTCCTGACATCTTTTTCTACGATTTGCCTTCCTTTTCGTTGTCCTCTCTGGGCAATGCGCTGCATGATCTCATGGACCGGGAAGGAGTTTCCATCATTTCCGACTGGATTGCCCAAACCCTTTCGCCGAATCGGAGGACGGAGCACGGAGCACGGAGGTCGGAGGACAGGTCTCCGTCTTCCGTCTTCCGTCTTCCGTTTTCCGCAAACACAGTCCTGTGGGGGCTTGGCTTCGCCTGCCATTTTCTGGTCGATGCTCTCTGGCATCCTGTAATAAACGGGTTGAGCGGCTCCCGCCTTGTGCGGGATTTCATGGGGGTAAAAAGACTCTCCGGGATCGAAGGCCACCGGTTGCTCGAATCCGAGCTTGAAGCCCTCTGGCTGGCCGGATCGCGCGCGCCGGAAAGATACGATGAACTTCTGGAGGACTTCAAAAGAGACCGGGGCCTGTTTCTCGATGTTGCATCCTGTTATCGGGGGTTCCTCGAATTTACGGGACTGAGCGCCGGGGTTTCCGAGAAGCGGATTGTCAAATGCTGCCTGTGGCAGAATTTTCTTCTGCGGCTGTTTGCAAGCAGGATGCTGGGAAGGAGAAGGGACCTTCTGCTGTCCCTGCCGCCAACCCGGGCTCTGGGAGTGCTCGTTACGCCTGTTCGGCCCGTCCTGCCGGCTTTTTTCTCACACGCTTTGCCCGAAGATCGAAATCCTTTCAGCGACTACTTCATGGACCAGGCCCTCACTTCTTTGGAAGCCCATTTGTGCGAGCTTGCAAAAAGGCTTTCGACAAATTGAATGCTTTTTAAGCCCACACGCGACTTCATGCCCCGTAGGTAGCGGAAGCAATTCCAATCCGTCATTCCGGCGGAACTTCTGCTCGATTGAGGTCAAGAGCTGACCGAAGGGCATTTCTTTCCGTGAGCCGACGAACGATCTTATCTCTTGCTTCCGTTGAAACACTTCCGATTACCTCCAATACTTCGGCCTGAAATTGCTGGACCGCCTTCATATCGAAAAGCGCCTGGAAGATTTCGAGCTGCAGCTTCAGTTGTCCCCGGATTTCCTGCATGGCCTTTAAAGCGAGTTCGCGCGGGTCTTTGAATTTATACTCGGTGATTTCCTCTTCCTGCCCCCGAACCCTCACTTCGTTCGGATTCGCGCTTACACACCGGGCCGATGCGCCATGCTTCAAGTTCGCGCCCGATCCTTTGTGAGGGCGCACCTTGATTTTGCGGACCTGAGATTCGAGTACCTGAAGAGCATCGTCTTCGCCCCGGTTCCAGCGCATGAGCAGATCGAGCAATTCGTTAGCGTCGCGGTTGATCTTCTGAAGTTGGTCCATGGCGTTGATTTCGCGGTCGACAATCTTTTGGGCCGACCGGATGGTTATATTCCGGTTTATGGCGATATTCAACGCCTTCAACCGGATAGATACGGTCCCTTTGCTGACTCCCAACCTGCGGGCGGTTTCGGTAACGGTGTTCCCTTCCCTGATTAATTGAAGTAATTGCTCATCATCGATTCGTTTTCTCATGTGGCGACGTTTCCTTTTTTGTAAAGGTTCACCGCAGAGGCGGGACATGGTCCGGACAGGGAAAGGACGAGGCATAGTCCGGTCATGGAGAGAAAAGCTCTTTAGACAGGATTTACAGGAATCGCTATTTCCAGCTTTTGAGACCCCTGATCGCCGTGCAACTAACGTCGAGTTTCTTGAAATTTTGTCAAGATTCTCAGTGTAAGCTACTGTTTTTTCTCTGCGCTCTCTCCATGACCTGTCTATGACCAGTCTCTGGGGTAAATTGGTTTTCGTCTTTTGGTTGCGATCGCCAAACAGTTTGGCACACTCTGAAAGGTCGTACAAAACGGCAACGAGAAGCGGCAACGGCTTCCCAGTGAACAGTGAGCAGTGAACAGTCAGCGGTTAAAAACTGAGAAACCGAGCACTAAAACCAGTCAACTTCTCCTATACATTCTAATCGGCCGTATCGTACCATGAAGGGGATTAGGCCCGCCAAACGGCAACCAGAAACGGCAACCAGAAATGGCAACGAGAAGCGGCAATAGAAACGGCAAAAAGAGGGAAGAATTGAGGAATTCCGAATTTAGGGAGCCTCTTGCAAAAGTCCTTCAACGTCATTCCGGCGAAAGCCGGAATCCAGGTTTTTCAAGGTCTTCTGGACCCCGGATGTCACCGGGGTGACGGTTTTGTTGAGTTTTGCAAGAGGCTCTAGGGATTTAGGGATTGAGGGATTGAGGAATTGAGGGATTGAGGAATTGAGGAATTGAGGAATTGAGGAATTGAGGAATTGAAAAATCGCTGAATCCGTAATCCCTTAATTTTTAGCTATTTTCAAGTGCCGAGAATAAGGTGAAATACTTCTACGTTCCTGTTGATCCTGTTAATTCAGGTATCTCGACGCTCCGCGAGGGGCCTCTGCGGTGAACGGGCGCCCGGTTCCCACCTCGTATGAGAGACTATATACAACACTAAGCAGGAGAATATCATTTCTATTGCGCACCACTTATCGATGTAGCCCGCGTAGCGCGGAAGGCGCCCCGCTCGATACCCCGTTGCGCTCCTCTCTCAATCGCGTTGGGCTGTCAGCGGGGCGCCTTCTCCTCTACAAGCCCCCCAGGGTTCCCTTTTTGTGGGATTCCACCAAGTGTGCCGACTGGGCAAGAGGCTCTTCCCAAAGGTCATGATATGCAACTCACATGTTTTGCAGCCGGCTTCGCTCCGGAGATTTGCACTTGTGGCAAGCAGTGATTGCAGGCCAGAAGACAACAAGGAGCATTAGCAGGGCGATATATTTATGTTTCACAATCCAGTCTCCTCTTCAACGGGCTATTTGCGTCCGATGGCCCTACCAGCTTGCTGAACGCATCTTTTGTACTCTTTGGTTTTTTTCCCGAAGTGATCAGAGCAGAATTCTTCGGGTGTTATGGATTCGTTCCGTTTCAAACTTCGTGTGGCGTCCTGGGAATTCTTCTCTGACGGGATACCTCCTGTTGTAGTTCCTGCGTCGTTATTGAATTTTTCCTCTGTCGGGGCCTTGCCTGCAACGGAGTCGGACTGTTCCTGTGTCTGACCATAACTGACGACTGGAAGAAATAAGAGAATGATTGCTGCAATGATACCTCTTCTGAGCGATGATTCCATATCTTTCCGTCCTCCAGGAATTGTGAGTAACAGCACCCTAAAGTCTTCCCCTTTCCCCCTTTTAGCACTTCCCCTGAAATTTTAAAGAGCTTTTTAAGATGGGATTCTTCCAGTTCGTCCGGTCTGGAACTCATAAAAAATAAGACTCGGTACGCTCTATCCTGTGAGTAGTGGCGGCGGAGTTTTTCAGCCAGCTTGGCGGCCGTAAGCTCCCAGACCTACCCTGTACCTACCTTTTTTTCATAGTCCAGAAGGTCCGTCAGAGATTCAGATAAGCTCTCCTCCGTGGCGTTACGGAGGGGGCCGGTTGACCGATTAACATATTGGTATCATTGTCGTTATGCACCCAGGCCCGAGCAGAATTCTCCATTTTGGCAAGTTCTTTTGAATAAGACCAAAAGGACAAACCAGGGTTGACGTTAACGTTTTATACTGTAGACTGGGTGCCTGAGTATTTCGCTTTTATCGGGCAAATGCGCTGCCTGCCTTTGTTACCAAACGGAAGGGCGGGCTCGGATTTGCCGGGATCGCTCGAATTATCCTGGAGATCGGAAAACCAGGCTCCGCCGACGGTCGGAGCAAAAAGCCAGCGAGGCGTCCATGACCCTGAGATGTTTCCTGACTCGAACCCTCCCCGCTGTTTGCATTTTGGCGGTTCTTCTGCTTTGCGGCGGTTGCATCCATCCGAAGATCACCATATTTCCCGATGAGACGGAACCCTTAAAGGAATTCACGCTACAAGGCGCCGGGAAAGAGAAAATTTTGATCCTTTCAATCAAAGGATTCATCTCGGATTCTCCGAGAGGTTTTCTCAGTAAGTCAAGCATGGTCGAGGAGATTGTATCTCAACTAAAGAAGGCTGAAAAAGACAAGGAAATAAGGGCAGTCGTTTTAGAAATCGACACCCCCGGCGGTTCGGCTACCGCAAGCGATATTTTGTATCATGAGATCATGGAGTACAAGAAATGCAGCGGGGCAAAGATCGTTGCGGCCTTGATGGGAGTGGCGGCTTCCGGAGGATATTACGTGGCCTTGCCTGCAGACTTTATACTGGCTCACCCGACCACTATCACCGGTTCGATCGGCGTTGTATTCCTGAGACCCAACGTTTCGGGCTTGATGAACAAAATCGGTGTGGAAGTCGACGCAAGCAAGTCCGGTAAGAACAAAGACATGGGGTCCCCTTTCCGAAAGGCCACTCGGGAGGAAGAGCAAATCGTTCAGAATATTATCGATGAACTGGCGGGAAGGTTTATGTCCCTCGCCACGAAGCATCGCAAGCTCAATGACCAGGCAAGGGAGATTATCACGTCGGCGCGTGTCTTCACAGCCCCAGAAGCACTGAGCCTGGGTCTTGTGGATCGAATCGGGTATCTGGACGATGCGATCCACGAGGCGGCAAAACTCGCCGGGCTCCCGGAGGACGCAAAAGTCGTGGTTTATCGCCGCACGGAATACCCAAACGATAATCTCTATAACACTTCTTCCACGAGCAAGCAGGGTTTGCCCAAAATAAGCCTGATTGACCTAGGCCTGGGGGATTCCGTTACTCCTCTCAGAAACGGCTTCTACTATTTGTGGTTACCCGGTCTGGACGAATAAGGGTTGGACCATCGCACTGGAGAAGGTGATCCGCAACCCAAAACTAAAATATCAAAATCATATTCGTTATGCTGCCGGCCCACGAGAGGGTTTGCCATGTTGGCAAGACACAGCAACATATCATGGGACAGGCTTATGGCTATTCCTAAAGTTTGCTACGCAAAGCGGTAAACTTTCATAACCTTCAAAGGAGAAGGCCCTTTCAGGTAAACCCAATGTAATCTGGCACAGTGCAAGAGCCAATGCGCTTCACACATCATCATTCAGCGGTCCTTGCGAATCGCCCTGAAGGTATTAATTTAGCGAGGATTTTTTGGAATCAACTGTTCGGGCTGTTTTTCACTTCTTGATTGCCCTTGGTGTCGCCTTTGTGAATATGCCACGCCAATAAAGTCAATTACCCCAAAAGTAGCGCCGCCGTTGATGCCGAACGTTAGCCCGTCCAAACAGCAATCGTTCCGAGGACCAACACAATTAGGAGGATGGCGATGAAGTACATGATCAGCTGGTTCGAACGCCCGCAAGGTTCGCCTGCCGAGTACGAGAATGCCCAGAAGCGGATACTTGAGGTGTTCGGTCAATGGAAGGCGCCCGCCGGATTCAAGATCGAGTTGTTCGTAGTGCGAGTGGGCGAGTGGGGTGGGCACGTGTTAGTGGACTGCGACGATCCGTTGGCCGTTCACAAGTTCTGCTCGACGTACCCGGCTTTCGAATTCCAGGCGCGACCCGTTATTGCCGTCGAAGACGCAGTCCGGGTCGAACTCGAAGCCATCGCCTGGCGCGACGGGCTGAAACGCAGCTGACATCCGAGAAGATCACATCGGACAGGCCGCAATGCGTTCGCGAGCCAGCCTGTGTGCCGGCATGCGTATTGTATTTCTTTAGCACGCCGTGCCGGGTGACGTGGAGCATTGAAGGCGGAGATGAGTTCGGGTACGAGAACGTGATAACCACACACTTCGCGTCTCCCGAGCGACGGCCGCGGGCTAACAACGGCATGCAGCGGACGGAGCCGCACGCCGCCGCTGATGCCGAGCGTTACACCTCGACTACTATTCCCAAACTATTCGCGCCACGGAACAGCCTCTCAAAGTTCATACAGCTCTCCTCTGTACGTAACAAAATCGACGATTGGCTCCGGAGCGATCTGGAGGGAAAGAGAGAGGGAAAGAGAGAGAAAGAGAGGGGTCACACCTACACTCCTGACATGACAATGGCAGCAGACAGACTGGTTGCAGAGGAGATGAAACAGAGCAAAGCTGTTGGAATGCTTGAGAGGGAGCTTGGGGCGTGAAAAGTGTAGGTTTGACCCCCCTCTCTTCATGAGAGGGAGCTTGGGGCGTGAAAAGTGTAGGTTTGACCCCCCTCTCTTCAGTGCATTTGACGAGTACAAAATAGAGAAGGTGGGGAAAATCCTCATTATCATCATGCTGATGGGCACCTGTTCAACTATTTTGTCCTCCGCCCGGAAAACCAACCTCTACGGTGGATATTTCTAAATCTAGGAGGAATTTATGTCATCCAAAGGTGAAGAGGAATCGAAAAGGCAAAAAGAGGAAAACTGCTGTCTGAGCAGGAGGCAGATATTCAAATTAAGCGCGGCCGCGGGGGCGGGCATCCTGCTGGCCAGGAACTGGCAGGCGAGTCCCGCATCGGCACAGCCGGTCTGCCCACTTGGGGGAACGTTGCCGGCCGCACCAACCGTGAGGAAGTTCAAGGACCCGTTGCCCCTGCTTCAGGCTATTGCCCCCTACAAACAGCACGATGGTGCAGACTACTACACGGTCTCGATTGAAGAAGCCTCGCTGCAGTTTCATTCCGAAATGCCGGAAACACCGTTGTGGACGTATAACGGGACAGTTCCCGGTCCGACTTTCCTGGCAAAAAGGGGCCGCCAGATTGTTGTGACGTTTACCAATAATCTCCCGGCGGGCGCCTACAGTCCAGGGGGCTGTCCGGATCCCATGGTGATGGGGGCCGCAGTTGGCGAGACCAATGTTCCCAGCCCCACCTCGCTTGCCGATCCGCTTACGGTCGTCCACCTTCACGGCAGTGACAGCGCTCCACAGTTCGACGGGTTCCCCTACGATAGAATCCCGCCCGGCGCGTCCTTTACGCACACATACCCCAACGATCAGCCGCCGACAACCCTGTGGTATCACGACCATTCGATGGGCCTTACCCGGATAAACGTCTATGCGGGCCTTGCGGGTATGTACATCATAAGGGATGATAGAGAGAGGGACCTCCATCTTCCCTCAGGTAATTTCGAGATCCCGCTGATAATTCAGGACAAGGCGTTCAACTCCGACGGGACCCTTTTCCAGTATTTTCCGTGGCAACCGGAATTATTCGCCAATACGATCGCGGTCAACGGCAGATTGTGGCCAAAATTGCAGGTAACCCGTGGCAAGTACCGGTTCAGGATTTTGAATGCCTCAAACGCGCGGTTTTTCAATCT
>JBEKQE010000019.1:0-41758 GCA_049520035.1 Syntrophobacteraceae bacterium
ATTTTCCGGGATAACGAGCAGGTCGCCGAGCGGGTGATGGACAGTCTCGATCTGGAGCGGGAAAAGGGCATCACCATCATGGCGAAGAATACGGCCATTATATACAAAGGGGTAAAGATCAACATAGTCGATACTCCGGGCCATGCGGACTTTGGCGGCGAGGTGGAACGCACCCTTAACATGGTCGAAGGAGTCCTGCTGCTGGTTGATGCGACTGAAGGACCGCTGCCTCAGACGAGGTTCGTCCTCGGAAAGGCCCTGGCGCTGGGGTTGCCTCCGATTCTGGTCATAAATAAAATCGACCGGCCGGACCGGCGAATAAATGAGGTTCTCGATGAAACCTACGACCTTTTCATAGACCTGGGGGCAACTGAAGATCAGCTCAACTTTCCCGTGCTCTACACGAACGCCAGGGCGGGAGTTGCGCTAACCGATCCCGAAGGCCGGGGACACGATCTGGTCCCGCTGTTCGATACTATCCTTTCATCCATTCCCGCACCGTCATACGACCCCGAAGCTCCACTCCAGTTTCTGGTCACAACTCTCAATCACAGCGATTATGTCGGAAGGGTCGCGATTGGCAAAATAGTCAACGGCACATTACAACACGGCAGGGAGGTCATGCTCCTCAAGGCCGGCGGCACGTCCCGAAAGGCTTCTTTGAGCGCGCTCTATACCTATGAGGGGTTAAACCGGGTGGACAGGCAAACTGCCGAGGCAGGGGATATAGCCGGGGTCGCCGGACTGGACGACATCTTCATAGGGGATACGCTGGGCGACCCGGCGGACCCGCGCCCTCTGCCCGTTATAACCATTGAGGAACCGACCATATCGATGGTTTTCTCCGTCAACTCCTCTCCTCTGGCAGGAAAAGACGGCAGGTATCTGACCTCCCGTCACATTAAAGAACGCCTCGATAAGGAACTCCTCTACAACGTGAGCCTTCGAGTCGAGCAGGCGGAAAATCGTGAATCATACCGGGTGAGCGCCCGGGGAGAACTGCAACTGGCCATTCTTGTGGAGACTATGCGCAGGGAAGGCTTTGAGCTTTCCATTTCGAGGCCCAAAGCAATTACCAAAGAAATTGACGGAGAGCTCTGCGAACCCATGGAACTTACCACGATAGACATTCCGGAGGGCTTCATAGGGATCGTCACCGCGATGCTTAACGCCAGACGCGGGCGGATGACCAGGATGATCAACAACGGGTTTGGCCGTGTTCGTCTTGAATTCGACATTTCATCCCGTGGGCTGATCGGCGCTCGCAGCGAGCTGCTGACCGAAACGCGCGGCACGGGGATACTGAACACCCTTCTGACAGGCTACCGGCCATACACGGGAGAGATCGCCGGCCGTCCCAATGGGGTGCTGGTTTCCGACCGTGAGGGAAAGTCAGTCACCTTTGCCATTCATCACTTGCAGCCTCGCGGCACAATTTTCGTGAACACGGGAGAGCCGGTGTATGCCGGGATGATCGTAGGGGAGAATTCGCGTTCGGAAGATATCTGGGTAAATATCACGAAGGAAAAAAAGCTGACGAACATCAGGGCCGCCGGGTCCGATGAAGCCCTGAGGATCATTCCGCCGCGCCAGTTCAGTCTGGAGCAGGCTATGGAGTACATCACCGACGACGAACTGGTTGAGGTAACCCCCTCTAGCATCCGCCTTCGCAAGATGAAGAACAGGCAGCATTAAATCCTGGCAGACTATCCACATCACAGGGCTTCTGAATAGTCGGCATTTTGACATTCCTTGCGACTGTAAGCAGATATAAGCAAGTGAAATAAGGATGTCCGTTCATGGCATAGCTTTTGCTCCCAACCTTTACGAAATCTCCCTACTCCACGATAAGTAAGATGGTGAGGTTTAATGTCTTATGGCCAGCGTTCTGATTATCGATGACGACCGGTTGGTATGCGATATCCTGTTCAACATCATCAATGATATGGGACATTCCGTAACCTGTTCCCATACGTTGTGCGGCGGCCTGCGCGAGGCTGTAACCGGAAAGCATGATTTGATCCTGCTTGATGTCGGATTGCCGGACGGAAACGGTCTGGATGCAATAGCACGGATTCAGAAGGCGGAACCCAGGCCCCAAATCATCATAATCACCGGATCCGGTGACCGGAACGGAGCGGAACTGGCGATTCGAAACGGTGCATGGGACTACATTCAAAAACCAGCCTCGGTCCACGATATGACGTTGCCTATCATTCGCGCCCTCGAGTACCGTGAGGAGCGAAAGGGTAAGCGGCAGGGCGGGGCGGCGCCCAGACTCCTTAAGCTTGACGGGATCGTAGGAAATTGCCCCAAGATGAAGGAGCGCTTCGAGCTTGTAGCCCAGGCTGCCAACACCGAGACAAATGTGTTGATCACAGGAGAGACCGGCACCGGCAAAGAACTATTCGCATCTGCTATCCATAACAACAGCTTGCGCGCAAAAAAGCCCTTTGTCGTGGTCGATTGCTCTGCTTTGCCCGAAACGCTCGTCGAAAGTATCCTTTTCGGCCACGATAAGGGAGCGTTTACGGGAGCGCAAAAAGCTCGAGAAGGGTTAATAAAGCAGGCGGACGGCGGCACTCTTTTCCTGGACGAAGTCGGTGAGTTGCCTTTCCCGGTTCAGAAGGCGTTCCTGCGTGTACTTCAGGAACATCGTTTCCGCCCGGTCGGAACCGGTGCAGAGATTTCGAGTGATTTCCGGCTGATTGCTGCGACCAATCGGGACCTCCAGAAGCTGGTGCATGAAGGCATATTTCGGGATGACTTTCTGTTCCGGTTGAGATCGTTCATTATCGAGTTGCCGCCTTTGCGCGAGCGGGAAGAGGACATCGCCGACATCACAAAGTACTATATTGCAAAGCTTTGTGAACGCCACGGCATAGGATTGAAAGGTTTTCCCCCCGATTTCATGGAAGCTCTGAGCGCTTACGAGTGGCCCGGCAATGTGCGCGAATTGTTGCACGCTCTTGAAAGGGCCCTGGCTGCAGCTTTTCATGAACCGACCCTGTTTCCTCAACATCTGCCCGAACATATCCGTATTGACCTTGCCAGGCATTCGATCAAAAGTGCAGTTCCACCTCGTACAAAAGCCGATGGCGATCTTATCTCTCGTGGAGCTATGCCTTCTTTCAGAAACTACCGCGAAAACATGGACAGGATGTATCTTATGGAACTGACCGCACTTGCCGGCGGCAATATCAGAGAAGCCCGCCGGATATCGGGCCTTTCCCGCTCCCGCCTCTATGATCTTCTCAAATACCATAACCTGACGAATTCCACGCTGACAAATTCATGACAGCTCAAGGCGTTTTTGTCCCGCCAGGCGTCCTATTTCCAGGACACTGTCCTATATATCGGAACCAGTCCTGAATATCGGACATGTTCAAGGCCGTCGAACCTCTTTCTTGTTGACTTAAAGTACTGAAATAACACTAATATATTACCTCTTTACCCTGCGGCATGCTCCTTGCTCTCTACTCCTGCAAAGGAGCGAATCCATGGAAGTAATCTTCTACTGTGCCGATGCAAACGATTTCAGTGCAAGAATGCTCCATTGCGTAAGTGCTCTGGTTCCCGGGGGAAAACTCATAGAATGCCGGAACCATAAGGAGCTTCATCGTTGTCTGCTCAAACAGGGATTCGACCTTTTCGCGGCGATCCTGGTGATCTCCAGCCGGAAAGATCTGCTCGATCTCCTCTCAATCGCCGAATTGCTGCACTCGGTCCGCGTCATCATCACTCTGCCGGACTGGGAGCAAGAGACCATTTCAAAAGCACACGAACTGAAGCCGCGGTTTCTCACGACTGACTGGAATTCTGAGGAAGTTATCGCTGTCTTGGCCAAAATGCTGCGCAATGCGGAGAAATTCAGAGGCCCGGCAAGAAATCATAAGCACAGGAGGATTCAAAGTCATGAAAGATAAAGGGAGGGAAGTGCACATGAAGAAACTGACATTAGCCTCGCGACTCACTCTGGGAGGAATCATCATTGTTGTTGTGCCGCTGCTGATTGTTGGCCTGTTTGCAGTGATGAAGGCATCCGATGCGCTGACGGATCTTTCCAGGGAGCAGGCCACTAACGTAGCGGTCAAGCTTGCTGACATGACCGAGGTAGCCCTCTCAGAAGAGATCAAACTGACAAAAGAACTTTCCATGGAGAAGACCACCACTGAGACTGCGGCCAAGGTTGCTAAGGGGAAAGCAGAAGATTCCGCAACGGATATCGACAGACTGAATCGTCACCTGTCTGACGTTATGAAGCAAATCGGCGGTCAGTATGAGACGATTATTGTCGTGAACCCTGAAGGAGTGATTTTCGCAGACGGCAGCAACGGAGAAATCAAAGGTCTCAATGTTGCGGACCGCGATTACTTCAAGGCCGCTAAAGATGGCAAGGCGGGCATTGGGACCGTGGTCAAGTCCAAAAAGACCGGCAACCCGGTAGTGCCTGTCTGTGCTCCGCTTTTTGGAGAGGGCGGGGAGTTTGCCGGCAGTATCGCCACTATCTTAAAGATCGACTTTCTTGTGGAAAAGATTGCCGGGACCAAGCTGGGCAAGACCGGATATGCCTTTATGGTGGATAGTAATGGACGCGTCATCGCTCATCCCAGAAAAGAATTGATCCTTGAGTTGGACGTGAAAAATATCAAAGGGATGGAGGCTGTCGCGAGCAGGATGCTGGCCCACAAGGCGGGAGTGGGGTCCTATGTTTATGATGGGATTCCCAAAATCGCGGGTTTTGCACCGGTGGGGCTCAGTGGGTGGAGTGTCGCAGTTTCACAGCCAACGGTCGAGTTCCTTGCATCGGCGCACGCTATTCGCAACGGCATTCTTCTGGCAGGAACCATTTTTCTCGGTTTGACGATCATCCTGGTATTCTTCTTTGCCCGCAGCATTTCGAGACCGATTACACGGGTCGTTGAGGGTCTGAATGACGGCGCAGACCAGGTATCCGCGGCATCCGGTCAGGTCTCCGCCAGTAGCCAATCCCTTGCAGAAGGGGCTTCGGAGCAAGCCGCAGCCATTGAGGAAACTTCCTCATCTCTTGAAGAAATGTCGTCAATGACAAAACAGAATGCCGCGCACGCCAATGAGGCCAATAACTTGATGGCCGAAACCAGCCGGGTAGTCTCCAGGGCGAATAATTCAATGGGCGAGCTTACCGCCTCCATGGCGGAAATTTCCAAAGCGAGTGAGGAGACCTCCAAGATCATCAAAACCATTGACGAAATTGCATTCCAGACAAACCTGCTGGCCCTCAATGCCGCAGTGGAGGCTGCACGGGCAGGCGAAACCGGAGCAGGGTTCGCAGTCGTTGCGGACGAGGTGAGAAATCTTGCCATGCGGGCGGCCGATGCGGCCAAAAATACCGCTAACCTCATCGAAGGCACCGTCAAGAGGATCAAAGAAGGGTCTGAAATAGCTGAAAAAACCGGCGTGGAATTTCTTCAGTTGGCCTCCAGTGCAGAAAAAATGAGCGAACTGGTCAGTGAGATCGCGGCGGGTTCCAACGAGCAGGCCCAGGGGATCGAGCAGATTAACAAGGCCGTGAGCGAAATGGACAAAGTTGTCCAGCAAAATGCCGCAAATGCCGAAGAGTCTGCTGCCGCTTCAGAGGAGATGAACGCCCAGGCCGCGCATATGAAAGGGTTTGTTGAGGACCTTGTGACTATTGTTGGCGGAACGACAAACGGAGCCGCCGGAGGGAGGAAAACCGAGGATTGGAACGATAAACGCGAAAAGGCCCGGAACGCGCTGCAACTCAATGCGGCGCCAACCGGTGGAATGCCCACAAAGATTATATCCAGGGCAACAAAGGAAACAGGAATCTGAAAACTGCTTCGCTGAGCAGCCATGGCAGGTCGGAGCATTTAATCCCGTTTGATGGGGACGAAGTGAGAGATTTCCGATTCGCTC
The DNA here is from genome assembly GCA_049520035.1 of Syntrophobacteraceae bacterium. Classification (GTDB taxonomy): domain Bacteria; phylum Desulfobacterota; class Syntrophobacteria; order Syntrophobacterales; family Syntrophobacteraceae; genus SbD1. The sequence goes on from JBEKQE010000019.1 coordinate 5,920, forward strand.
AGCCCTCCCCCCCAGGGCTTCCGAAGTCCCGGGGGTATCCCGAATCTAGTTATTACTTACGATGGATTCGTTTCTCGATTGCCGACTTTTGTGTTAATCTGTTTAAGATTTGTGACTGAAAACCACGATAAGGTTTATTGTCGCGGTCGGCTTACATCGATTTAGAATCTTCGTCCTCAACGGTCCGGTTCAGGTTTTCTTCTTGAGGATCGTCTTTTCTGAACAAGCAAGCTGACTCCGTGTAATCTTTTCGAACTGATGCTTGCACAGAAAGTCAAATGTCCTGCGGGTAGTCGCGCTCCGAATTTACTGCTGCCGACCATCGCACTTGAGGTCCTGCAATTGGGAGGAAGGACTATGCCTGGCTTACGAATCTTAACCTCCTGGCCCATTCGCAAGAAGTTATTGTTATTATTACTGTTTATTTTCCTGCCCGCCGCTGGAATCATTATCGTATCCGGATTGAGCAACCTGTCGATCCTGGGGATCGCAGCTCTTTCTGCGATGCTTTTGGCGTGGCTTTTCGGGAATTTCACATTTGTAGCCCCAATCAAACAATTGGTCGCCGCTGCGCAGCTATTCGGCCGGGGGGAGTTGGGAACGCGCACGGGTCTGCCGCACACGCCCGACGAATTTGGTCAGCTCGCTAAATCATTCGATGAAATGGCCTCACTTCTCGAGATGAGGAGTATTGAGCACAAGCGGGCTGAAAAAGAACTGAAAGACAGCGAGCAGCAACTGCGAAGCATAATCCAGGGCTACCCGATTCCAGCGTTTGTGATAGGGGAAGACCACCAGGTGGTCTACTGGAACAAAGCGTTGGAGGAAATGAGCAAAATCAAGGCAAACGAGGTGGTAGGGACCAGCGAACATTGGCGGGCCTTTTACAGGGAGGAGAGGCCCTGTATGGCCGATCTGCTCGTCGATGAGAATCGGGAGGGGACTGTACGCTGGTATGGTGAAGGGACCGGCAAGCCAGAGGTCCTCGATGATGAATATGAGGCAACGGAATTTTTCCAGGACTTGGGTGAGACGGGGAAATGGCTGCATTTAACCGCTGCCGCCGTTCGAAATTCCAGAGGCGCTATCGTAGGCGCCATCGAGACGGTCGAAGACATCACCGATCGCAAAAAGGCCGAAGAAGCCCTGAGAGAATCTGAAAACCGTTACAGGGCCATCTTTGAAAACACGGGCGCGGCCACACTCATACTCGAAGAAGATACTATCATATCACTTGCAAATGCGGAATTCGAGAAACTGACAGGTTACACGAGAGATGAGATCGAAAACAAAAAGAGCTGGACGGAATTTGTTGTGAAAGAGGACCTGGAGAGGATGCTGGACCAGCATCGCCTGCGCAGAGCCGATGCAAAGGCTGCTCTGAAACAATACGAATTCCGCCTTATTGACAAACATGACCGGACAAGAGATTGCTTGCTTACCGTTGATATGATTGCCGATACAAAAAGAAGCGTCGCATCTTTTCTTGACATCACCGAGCGCAGGCAGGCGGAGGATTCGCTGATTTCCGCCAACCGGCAACTGAACGACATCATCGAGTTCCTGCCGGATGCAACACTGGTCATTGACAGTGATAAGAGGGTCATAGCCTGGAACCGCGCCATCGAAGAGATGACCGGGGTAAGCAAGAAGGAGATGATAGGGAAGGATGACCTCGATTGTGCCGTCTTTTTTTACGGGTACAGACGTCCGCATCTGCTCGATCTCATCGACGCCCGCGATGAGGATCTCGAATCAAAATACCAGCATTTCACGAGAAAGGGCGGCATTCTGCGTGCGGAAACTTACGTTCCGTGTGTCTATGGAGGTAAGGGAGCTTACGTTCTTTGCACCGGCGCACCTCTGTTCGACGCACATGGAAACCGGGTGGGAGCCATTGAATCCATCCGCGATGTCACCGAACAAAGGCAGGCGCAGGAAGCGCTGAGACGCAGTGAGGAGAAATATCGCGAGTTGGTCGAAAATGCCAACAGCATTATCCTGAGAATGGACAACCTGGGCAACGTGACCTTCTTCAACGAGTTTGCCCAAAGATTTTTCGGCTATAGCGAAGAGGAAATACTGGGCAAAAACGTGGTAGGCACTATCGTTCCGGAAGTTGAATCAACGAGCGGGCGGGACCTGCGGTTGATGATCGAGGATATCGCAGTGAACCCGGATCGTTACGCCAGCAACATCAACGAAAATATGCGCTGCGGCGGCGAGAGGGTCTGGATCGCCTGGACCAACAAACCCATCCTGGGTGAAAATGGGCAGGTTGTGGAAGTCTTTTGCGTGGGAAATGACATCACCGAGCGCAAGTGGGCAGAGGAAGAAGTCAAGCGCTCGGAGGAACGCTTTAAAATATTGTTCGAATGTGCCCCTGACCCTTACTACCTTTGTGACTTTGAAGGTAACTTTTTGGATGGCAACAAGGCTGCGGAAGAGGCAACAGGTTATAAGCGGGAAGAACTGATTGGAAAAAACCAGTTTGAAGCAAACCTTCTGGCCCCGGAAGACATCCCCAAGGCCCGCGAGCTGTTAGCCAGGAATAGACTTGGCTACCCTGCGGGGCCCGAGGAGTTCGTTCTAAGTCGAAAAGACGGCAAACAAGTCTTTCTGGAAGTAAGAACATTTCCAACTGTGATCCGAGAGCAGCATCTGGTGCTGGGTATTGGGCGTGACATTACCACGCGCAAACATGCCGAGGAAGAGCTTAGAGAATCTCGTCAACAACTCTCGGACATCATCGACTTCCTGCCTGATGCCACCTTTGTTATCGATAAAGAGGGCAAGGTGATCGCATGGAACCGGGCCATCGAGGAGATGACGGGGACTAGGGCGGCGGATATGCTGGGGAAAGGCAATTATGAGTACGCCCTGCCGTTTTACGGAGAACGGAGACCCGTCCTGATCGACCTTGTTCTCGAACCCGGGCAGGAAATCGAACAGAAGTATGCAGCGCTGGAAAGGATGGACAGGGCAATTGCCGGCGAAGCATATATGCCGGCGCTCAGGGGTGGTGAAGTATATCTTTTCGGAACGGCAAGCGCCCTGTTTGACTCCAGGGGACATGTTGTCGGAGCAATCGAGTCGATACGCGACATCACCGAGCGCAAGCGCATGGAAGAAGCTGTTGCGGAGGCGGAGGCAAAATACAGGGGCATGTTCGAGAATTCCGTAATGGGCATATACCAATCGACCCCGGAAGGAAGGTTCTTAAGCCTCAATATGGCTGGCGCCCGTATCCTAGGCTATGATTCGCCGGAAGAGCTAATTAATGAGGCAAGCGACCTGCCCCGGCGATTGTACGTCAATCCCGAGCGCCGTTCCGAACTGCTCCGCCTGATCGAAGATCGGGGAATGGTTCAAGAGTTTGAGGTGCAGTTTTTCAGGAAGGACGGGAGCATTGCATGGGTGACGCTAAACTTAAGTGGCGTGCGTGATGCCAACGGCAAGATCATCCGCATCGAGGGCACGGCCGAGGACATCACCGAGAGCAAGAGGCTTTCGTCCCAACTGAGCCAAGCCCAAAAGATGGAGGCTATCGGTACGCTGGCCGGAGGAATTGCACATGACTTTAACAACATACTTATGCCGATAATCGGTTATTCCGAGCTCTCGCTGAATGCAGTTCCCAAAGGCAGCCGTTTGCACCATAACATAGAACAGATTCTTCTCTCCGGTAACCGCGCCCGGGAGCTTGTCAAGCAGATACTCACCTTCAGCCGCAAGGCGGAACAGGAACGCAGGCCGGTGCAAGTCAGTCTTCTGGTGAAAGAAACGCTTAAACTGCTTAGACCGTCATTACCCTCTACCATACAGATAAACCAGGATATCGATGAGGAAGCAATCTATGCCACCACCATGGCAGATCCCACGCAAATTCACCAGGTGCTGATGAACCTGTGCACGAATGCCGCTCACGCCATGCGTGAGAAAGCAGGAGTGCTGTCCATCAGCTTAAAAAATGTGGATGTCGACACAGTCGCCATAAGTGAAGTTCCGGACCTGGCCCCGGGATCTTACCTGAGACTAAGTGTTGCCGACACGGGACACGGGATGGACGAAGCGGTAAGACAGCGAATCTTCGATCCATATTTCACCACCAAAGGACCGTCTGAGGGAACCGGTCTGGGTCTGGCCCTGATCTACGGAATCGTTAAGAACCTGTCCGGAGGCATCGCCGTGTTCAGCGAGCCGGGCCAGGGCGCCACTTTCGATGTCTATTTCCCGAGGACCAAAACGTTACAGGCGCCAATGGCCGAAGGCTCGGAACCTCTTCCCACCGGAAAGGGTCTCGTTCTGGTGGTCGATGACGAACAACCTATAGTCGATATGCTACAGGAGATGCTTGGGAGCCTGGGTTATGATGTTGCCGGAAGATATAGCAGTTACGATGCGCTCCAGGCTTTCAGAGCGCGCCCCGATAGCTTTGATCTGGTCATCACCGATCTGACGATGCCTCATATGACGGGGATTGATCTGGCAAGAGAAATTCTGAAAATCCGCCCCGATACCCCTATAATCCTCTGCACGGGATTTAGTGAGGCCGTTAATGAAAATAGAACCAGGCTTTTGGGGATCAAGGGATTCCTCATGAAGCCGTTAGCCTTGAGGGACTTGGCCGCAACCGTGAACAAAATCCTGTTTCAGGACAAACCAATAATCTAACGTGGTCTTAAAAGAGCATCTACATCGATATTTTCTGCGCCGCGTTCCGCATCTGAATTCCATGCACCAGGGTGGCTCCGCCACGAATAGCAGCGGCCACGTGGACCGCTTCGGTCATTTCGCCCAGGTTCGATCCCTTTTCCAGGCAGGTCTGAGTATATGCGTCGATGCAGTAAGGGCACTGGATGGCATGAGCGACAGCCAGTGCTATCAGGGCTTTTTCTCTTTCCGTAAGTTCTCCTTCATTGAATACCGATGCATAATATTCGAAAAATTTTGCCCCCATTTCGGATGCTTCAGCGGTTATATCTGCGAATTTAGCAAGATCGCCGATCTTGTAATAAGAATCCATAGAACTGCCCTCCTGAAGAATTTATGTCTAGAGTCCAAACAGGAGACCATACCCTAGGTCTTTATTGCACCTCCTCAGGTGAAGCCCGCACCGGCCGTGCATGCATAACAGTGCTCGCCGGCGCTAATGGGGCTGCCTTCTGCCGGAACAATTTCGATTTCTGAGATGTGAGTTTTTCTGCCGCCCAATGGAATGTTTGCGGCTTGATTGAAGTCGCAGTCATACAAATAGCCATCCCATGAAACTGAAATGAGAGACCTGCACATAAGGCCCGAAAGAGCACACGGATTGAAGCTGGAGAAGAGCTTTTGCATGTAGCCTTCGTAATTTCCCGTCTGAACCAGCCATTGCTTGAATCTGCCCAAAGGAACGTTACCGAATACATATAAATTCGTGAAAGTGATGCCGAAGTTTTTTTTCAGTTCCAGCCGGAACTTTTTTTCCACCTGTGCTTGTGAGGCAGCAAGAAACGCTCCTGTCGGATTGCTCACCAGGTCGAGCCTGAGTCCGGTATCCGGCAGGCCGTATCCTTTTGAATTCAGCTTTCTAAGGGCTTCAATCACCTTGGCGAAAACGTCCTTTCCACGTTGAGATTCAAACTGTTCTTTGTGAAGCGATGGAAAAGAGCAGACAATTGTAACCCTGCGGTCGGTGCAGAGGTCTAATATGTCGTCATAGTTACCCTCAGCCATAGGCGTGAGGTTTGAGCGGAGAATCAGTTCGGTTGTGAGCGGGGACAAGCTTTGGAGAAGTTGAGGCAAAATGGGGTTCATTTCCGGGGCCCCACCGGTAATGTCGATGGCCCTGAAAAAATGTAGCCGGGTGAAATCGATTACCGCCCGGGCAACTTCCATGTTCATCAGTTCGCGTCTGGTCTGTCCGGCTTCCAGGTGACAATGCCGGCATGTCAGGTTGCAGACCAGGCCAACGTTGATCTGAAGCACGGTTGTCTTGGCTCGAACCAACTCCAGTCGCTGCCGGTTCAGGAATTGGGGAAATGCTTCAACAACGCCTTTTTCTAAGACCATGTGGGCAATTCCCGAAATTTTCCCACCTCAATCATTTTTCAGTAAACAATTTCATTCAAAATAATGCCTTGTTGGCGCCAATCAAGAGCGCCTTCCACAAAGCCCGCGAAAGATCTCTCGAAGATCTCTGTCGGTCAGGTCGCGCAAAAGTGCAGGGTCATACTCATCAGATTCCATCTCGCCTTCGTGTTCCTGCATTGGGCAAGGGGGTCCCTCCTCATCTGTCTTGCCCCTCACCTGCGATACCCTGGCTGTTCCATTGTCCGCCAGGGCTTCAAAACCGGCATTATTTTTGACCCAGTGATCGCATTCGTCGTGGCTTCCGAGGAAAAGGAAACTAATCTCCTGTTTCCCCATGACTGCTATTAAGCGGTATCCCCTGACAAGGTCGAACTTGATGCAATTCGGAATGCGTGCTTCACCATACTTGGTGAGTCTTCCTATCTGCCTGGGACTGCAAATACCTTCAAGGGCCTGATTAATTATCTTCCGAGCATGTTCGACAGCCTGTGAAGCATTTCCCCCTCCTCTCGGCAGGGCTTTTAGCTGCTTGATTACATTCGGACTGATATGGACATTTAATTCCATCGGCATAAGTTTCTCCACTGGTGTTTTAGCTTTATACCAACTCCGATTGCTTCCGTCTAATCGATTTTATTGGAGAAACCAATGTAAGCAATAGGAATAATCTATCCTGTCTGAAAGATGGCGCGAATGCTTCATGCTGGATTTATGCCCGACCCCGATCCGAGGTTGGGGAGGGGCCTATGCCTCATGCCGAAATCACTGGCAACCTTCGCATCCCGTAACCCGCTGAAATGGCGCAGACCGTGCCCGGGAGGCAGTGCAGCGAAGGTCCGAAAACTCAGTTTGACAGCCTTCAGTCCATGGTGGAATCGAATCCATTTTGGCCGATGACATCGGAATATCCTATTTGACAAATTGAGGTCGTGTTCACATATTAAGCAGCGAAAGAAACCTTGGCCGGGGAAGTTTGGATTCCTTTAGAGGAGGTAAAGATGCTACAGGTAAAAGAGGTGGAAAAAAGATTAGCCGGTATCGTTTATGACGCAAAAACAAGTTGTCATGCCCCTCCATGTCATGCCCCTTCATGTCATGCTCCTCCTTGTCATGCTCCCGCTTGCCACGCGCCCGGCGGAAGCAAGTAACTCTGCGTGCTGAGGGATTCTCTTAGCCAGAGTCCCTCAGCATTCTCTCAGCCTGCTCCACCACCTTGAACAAAGCACATAGAGAGGCAGATTTTTGAAAACTGCGCGATCGGAATGGACACGATGAGGACACTTGAACTATGTCCACAATGGATCTCGTCACATATTCAAGGCTGAGAACAACGGCTGGCAAATATGCTTGGAATTGAAATTCCAGGATTCAAGCGCCTGTTTCTGGCCAACCTGGTGCTTGACTACAACGGGACTTTGGCCTGCGACGGTAAAGTGATAACCGGTGTTGGGGAGAGGCTTGAGTTGCTCTCCGATCGTCTTGAGGTGCATGTCCTGACTGCGGATACTTTCGGAAGCGCAAGAGAGGAACTTGCGAAACTGCCCTGCCGGGTGTCGGTCATTTCCCATGAACATCAGGCCGAAGCCAAAGGAGACTATATAGGAGATCTCGGCCCGGAAGAGTGCGTGGCGATTGGAAACGGAAGAAATGATCGTTTCATGCTCAAAAGGGCCGCGTTGGGTATCGCTTTGCTTCAGGCGGAGGCCGCATCCATCGAAGCGGTTCTCGCTGCGGATATTCTGAGCCGAAACATACTGGATGCGCTGGACCTCCTGATCTACCCGCTGCGCCTCACCGCTACCCTGCGGGCTTGATTGGCCTGCACGTGCGCTGTTATGTTTCGCTGAGATCATTTTTGCCTTCGATCTACTGGAATTGTTAGCTTGGAGTCGCATCCTTTCATCGCCCGGCATGGAGCAGTGAGGAGCAAATGAGCGAGGAAAACCTTGATTGTCGTGGGCTGGCTTGTCCCAACCCGGTTTTGAGAACGAAAGAGATCATCGACCGCGGCAATGTCGCCAGGCTTAGTATCCTGGTGGATAATGCGGCAGCCAGGGAAAACGTGAGCCGGTTTTTGTCCCGAGTGGGATACGAGGTGAGCATTTCCGGGGAGGAGGGTAATTTTAGGGTAACGGGCACGAAAGAGGAAGCGGCCGCCTGCGAAGTGATGGAGGAACCTGGAACTCTGAAGCCGGAAAGCAGGATCGCAGTACTCGTTGGGACGGATTCCATGGGCAAGGGTGATGAGACGCTTGGCCGAAAGCTCATCATCAATTTCATTGCTACTCTAAAGGAGATGGGGCCGGAGCTTTGGCGCCTGATCTTGCTCAACGGAGGAGTAAAGCTTACGGTGGAAGGCTCAGAGTGTCTCGCAGCGCTCATGGCTCTCGAGAAGGACGGCGTTCATGTCCTCGTTTGCGGAACCTGCCTCAACTACTTTGGGCTTTTGGAAAAGAAGCTGGTCGGGGAAACGACTAACATGCTGGACATCGTAACGGCGATGCAATTGGCGGACAAGGTCATAAGCGTTATGTAGCCTCTCTTGCTTCACCTATTGTTCGAATATTGGGAGAAAAGATGACCCGCCATCGTGTGGAACTGGCCAAAACGGTTCGTGCAGCAGGCTGAGCGGCAAAAATCGGTCCGGGGGACCTGGCTGAAATTTTGGAGGATTTGCCTCTCGAAGAAGACCCCAATCTTCTTGTGGGAAGAGAAACATCCGATGATGCAGGTGTTTATCGTCTCTCCGATGAAGTCGCGCTCGTTCAAACGATAGATTTTATTACTCCCGTTGTAAACGACCCTTACGATTTTGGGCGCATTGCAGCGGCAAATGCCTTGAGTGACGTTTACGCTATGGGTGGCCGGCCCCTCACGGCCATGAATATCGTATGCTATCCAGTGAAAGGCATGGATAAGGAGATCTTGAGGGAAATCCTGCGCGGAGGATTGGAAAAAATCCACGAAGCTGGAGCTGCGCTGGTTGGCGGCCACAGTGTTGAAGACCCGGAGATCAAGTATGGCCTTTCAGTTACGGGAATCGTCCATCCTGAGAGAGTGCTCACCAACGCCGGGGCAAGGCCTGGAGATGCGCTCATCCTTACAAAACCGCTCGGTACCGGGATACTGGCCACAGCCATAAAGGCAGGACTGGTTTCCGAGAAAGTCCAGAGGCATGCAGTAGAGACCATGGCGACCCTGAACAGGAAAGCAGCCGAAATAATGGCTTCCTATCCCCTGAGCGCCTGTACCGATGTTACGGGTTTCGGACTCCTGGGCCATACACTGGAGATTGCAACGGCCAGCAAAGTGGCGATTACCCTCTATGCTGAGAGGGTCCCGCTGTTGCCTGAAGTCTTGGATTTCGTCCAGATGGGTCTCTTGCCTGCCGGCAGCTTTGCCAACCTGAACTTCTGCACCGCCCGGATCCGCCAGATGAGGAGCATCGACCCAATGCTTCTCGATATCCTTGCAGACGCTCAAACATCCGGCGGGCTCCTCATCTCTCTTCCGGAAGAGAGCGCCCGGGACCTTACCGACGACCTGAGAGCGCACGGCGTCCCCTGTGCAGCCGTCATCGGCCGTGCCGGGGCCGCCAGTGACACGGGCATGCTTGAAATTACGTAATACGTAAGTCGCTATAAATGCTTCAGGGAAAAAGACGCGGGGGTTGGAGAAGGCATCCCTCTGCCGGCCTAACGCACATGATGGACGAACCTAACAGGATGCCTTCCGCGCTCCGCGAAGTACATCGTGAAGTGTTAAGTACATCGTGAAGGGTTGTATATAAGTCTGTCATACGAGGAGTATAGAATGCCAAACAAGATCATCCGGGATCGCGCCTCCGGCGCCATGATGGGGGCCTTCATAGGTGACGCCATGGGCCTTGGTCCTCATTGGTATTACGATCTCGCTGAACTTCGCCGCGACTACGGCGATTGGATCGACGACTATACCGATCCCAAACCCGGCCGATACCACGATGGACTCAAAGCAGGTCAACTTTCCCAGGCAGGTTTTATTCTCGAGCTCATGCTTCGCTCCCTCGTTGATTGCGGCGGTTACGATGCATCGGATTTTTGCCGTCGGATGGATGAAGATCTCTTCCCGCTTCTTGACGGAACACCGGTGAGCGGACCGGGGGGATACACGAGCCAGTCAATCCGGGAGGCATGGAGGCGCCGCGTGCAACAGAACCTGCCCTGGGGACAAACCGGAGGGCACGCGGATACCACCGAAGCAATCGAACGCACCCTTGCCATAGCCGTTCGCTATGCGCTCCAACCCGCTCAGCTCGCATCTGCCGTAGCCGGCAATACCATCCTTACCCAGACAGATGATACCGTGGTCTCGATGACTGTGGCTTTCGGCGCGGTGTTGAGTCTTCTGGTTCAGGGGCATACACTCGACACGGAACTGTCGGCTAAACTCATGGAATTGGTAGAAAACGGGGAATTACCCTTTCACGCCGTGACCCGCGACAATCTCCAGCCGCCACGTCCCGGCGATCCGGACCCACCCCGCGCAGGCCGGTTCGCCTCACCGGATGCCTTGCTTTCGCCCTCCTATATGGCCAAAGCTGCAGTGGACCCGGAAATCCACATAGAGCCTGCGTGGAAGGTGTCCATCGTTTACGGCATGCCTTGCGCCATTTACCACCAGCTTCCTGCCGCCTATTACCTCGCTGCCCGGTTCCACAACGATTTCGAATCGGCCGTGCTCCATGCTGTTAATGGCGGCGGGCAAAACCAGGCGCGCGCCATTCTCACCGGGGCCCTCGCCGGCGCCCAAACCGGCTTTTCGGGAATCCCTCAACGCTTCCTCGACGGGCTCCAAGAAGCGAGTGCACTCTGCAAACTGGCCGTGGACCTAGCTTCAAAGGTCGCAAGCCCCTGACACCGATAAATAGAGCAGAAGATGTGGTCAAGTCTTTTTTTTGGTTATTGGGACATGCATGGTTTTATAAAGCAGCAAAAGCAAGACCTGACCCTATTTTTACAGGGCAAAGATGGAGGAAAACTCTCAGGGCGCAATGGTCTTCAGTGGTTGCAGAAGGCGCTCGATCTGGATCGACTCGGCCGCAGAGAAAACCTTATTCAGGCTGGCACGGCGCAGATCGGCATTTCGGGCGGCACGCCGGCCGCAAACCGAAACCCCGAGCCATTCAGCCAGATGCTTGACCTGACCGTGAGGGTCTCTTACCAATGTTTTGAAATCAAGCTCATAGTATTTTTGCCGGCCAAAATGGTTTCGGCAGTAAGCGACCGCGATCTCAAGCTGATGGCGCAGGGTGTAGGCCGAGCGGACGGCATCGCTGTCTTCTAATAGAGTGGCTGGATCAGCTCCTGCGTATCGGTAAGCAGAACGAAGGGAAGCAAGGCCCACAGGGTTCCCAGGTTGGGCAGTAAGATGCGGCTGGCGGCTGCAGCAAAGCAGCGGGTCTGGAAACATCAGGACGAACCTGGCGCAGGGAAAGGCCAGATCCAGTTCTGGCAGGAGCAGCAGACTTTCAGGCAACTTGAATCCCCACAACCGGCCGCTCCCTGTCCGCTGGAGCATCGCTGCCGCAGCGTGCTGCAGGTGGGCGATCAGCAATTCCTGGGGACAGCGGCCATTTAGCCCATACTTATAAAGCAGGCACTGATATACAGCCGATGCCAATGCCATGGAGTCGAGCGAATGGTTTAACGGCTCGCATAAATTAATGCCGCAATCGCAAGCAGCTAACGAGAGCAACCGGGATCCACCGCCGCCCTTTCCCAGGAGGATCACGGGCCTCTGCGCCTCCTCCAACAGATGTCGAGGGAGGTTTGCTCTCCACCCGTTAAGCGGCAACCAGCTCTCCTGACTCTTAAACTTCATCTGACCGGCATCATTGCCGCAATTCCTCCATTGCTCACATTCTTCCAAACAATCCCGGAGAGCCTTCCGATCCAGATAAAACCAGCTCAGGAAACGGTCGCACTCAATCCTCAGCCTGATGGGCAGGCCGGAGTCAGAAGCATAGTCAAAGATGACGGGAGCATTGACAACGTACCGGGATCCTTTCCAGGAATCACTTGGAAACTCCGGGTTATCCGTTAGCAGAGATATCCAGGTCAGTCCCGTCTCCCTTTCAGGAACCCCGGATTTTCGCACAATCAGCAAACGCCCATCCAACTGGTCTGCTTTGGAATATGACTTCGCCGGCCCAAAGGTGTTCATGAACACTTCCAAGGTACTGGCGTGACCGCACCGGCGCCCGTTTCGATCTTGACCCAACACGCCGAGCAGACCCCAATGAGGATCGTATTTCTCCAGCTCGAGCAGACAGCATTCCAACCGGACCTGCCAGTCCGGCGGCAAGAATAGACTGGGAGAAGCCAAAACGATCAATTCATGGCGAGCGGTGTCGACTATCCTCTGCAACAATTTGGAGAAACCGGATGCTCTCAGCAACTCCGCTGGCTTGATCCTGATTATTTCATTTGCGGGGTTGAGGGCTGCTTCCGATTGCAGCAGGTTGTGTTTGAGTACTTCCGGCCGGTCAGGCATGATGATGCTAAGTGGACGCTTGGGAGATGCGGCCGTCAAAAGCTTCGGATAGCGGCCGCGCGGGCGGAGAGAACCAGGCACGTGCTTAAGGAAAGTTACGAGCCCGGTGCTTCCTTGAAAGCGATAAAAGCGGAGCAAGCGACGGCATGCCTCAGAAAATTTTCCTATCATTGTCTATCCAAGTATCAGTCGTATACCCGGTCGAGCATCAACAGCAATGTTAATAGGAGATTCCCGGCGCGCGACTGGTGGTAAACTTCTCTGCGGCATGCATAGCGGATTCGTGTCCACCAATGCTTGCGCGCATCGAGAAAACGATCAAGTACGGCCCGCTTGTCAGGCGCCAACTGCTCGCCGAAGAGGCGTTGAAACTCAGCGGCTTGACGAGCCATGGGACGCTCTCTTCCCCGTTTGCGGTATCTGCTCCAAACCGTGTGCAGGCGATCACGCGAAGTGGCTGGAATCTGGGAGAAGTTTTGGTCGTGCCGGCGGTGCACCATGGTTGGAGAACCATCGTAGAGGACCAGTCCAAAGGCCGAGATTATAAGATAAAGCCATGAGTCATGCATGCTGAAGAATGTTGGGAGTTGTTTCAAGGCCAGTTCACGGGCCTTCGGGTTGATGGACACAGTGGAGCCCCAGACCGGGCATTCCACCATCGCATTAGCAAATGAAAGACCCCTCATGGGTAGATCGGAAAGGCGTAATGGTTTTAATTCGGCATTGCCAATGACAACTCGCGAGCAATAAAGCAATGGCAAATCAGAGGGTGCATTCTCGAGTTTGTTGACTGCTCGGGTCAATTTGTCCTTGAGCCAGTGATCGTCCTGGTCGCAAAAATGGTAGTACGCTGCATCGGGATCGGCATGCTCCAATAAGTCAAAAAAACTGGCTCCGGCCCCCATTCGATGACCGGAATAGAAGGCAAACCGTTGATGCTTGCGGCAGTATTCCTCGAGGATCTGCAGGGTGTCATCGTTTGAGCCGTCGTCTCTGATCAAAATACTGATCTGAGGATAATCCTGGGACCGCAAAGTTTCCAGTTGGTGGGTCAGAAATCGAGCCCCATTGTGGGTGGAAAGCAGAATTTGGACGGGAAGCGACCGCTTCATGCGTTCCTCTTGTTGCCGGCTGCAATGATACGGGGCGGACTCATAATGAGGTGGCTTTCCACATCAGTCATATCCTTCATGAACACCTCGTGCACCGCCTGCAGACTAAAGCGATAGTAGTCTCCGGGAGCGGCATGATAGCGCAAAGTCCTGGCCGAGGCACTCAGTTTTTCCAGCGTCTTCCCTATCCATGGAAGCCGGTGGCTCCAGGAAAGATGATCCCAGGCGCCGTGCAGGTGGAAACCCGGGACCCCAATGACCACAAGGCCTCCGGGCTTGGCCACCCGATATAACTCGGCCAGGCTTCTCCAAAAGAAAGGATCATGCTCGAGCATTGCATTACAGAGCACCGTATCGAAGGTATTGTCCCGAAAACAGCACATGCTGTTCGCGTTAAGCGGTAAAATAAGGAAGTCCCCAGACTTGGCCGGTCCGGCCAGGTTGACGCCAATCTTCAATGCCGACTGCTCCAAAGCCTTCAGGTTCAAAAGACTATCCGTGGAAGGCACGGCACCCACTTCCAGAACTCGGCCCCCTGCCTGACGGCGCCGGCAAATCTCTTCGAAGCGTTGAAAAACCATCTGATGCATAAGTGACCTAATTCTTCGAAGAGGATGCTTTTGCGGCGATCTCTCAAATCAACGCGAGGTAACGCTGCAAATGAGCTCTGGGTGTCCATCTGTGCTGATAGACCTGATAGGCGCGTTGGCCCAACTCGCGACGATGGGACGGATTCTCCAACAGGTGATCCATCGCTGCCACCAACTCTTCCTCTGTGTCGTAGACAAATCCACCCTCACCCTCTTGAATGGTCTCCGGGATTCCCCCCAGGTTTCTGCCGATGACCGGTGTTTTCTGGCTGAAGGCCTCGAAAATGACCAAAGGGGACACGTCAAACCATATGGATGGAACAACCAAAGCCACAGCTTGCCGATACAGAGCCTGTAACTGACTCCAGGATTGGTGGCCCAGGAACCGGATGTTAGAGCTGTCCTGGGCTAGCCTCTCCAACTGGAGCCGGCAGTCGCCCCTACCCGCAATCAGCAATTGTGCCTTCTTATACCTTCGAAAGACAGGGATGAGTGTGTGCAGACCTTTAACCTTTTCGATGCGCCCCACAAAAAGGAAATAAGGCCCATCAGATATTTTGCTCTCCTCTCCTTCCCCAGGAGTGATGGTGGAGGCATCCGCCTGGGGAACGAAATTGGGCAGGTGAACGAAGGGAATGTCGAGTCCCATATCCTGGTGTTTGTCCATGATGAAACGACTTGGAGCTATGAAGGCATCGACATGCTTGACGGCGGTTTTCAACAAGTTCCCGTAGCGCCACCATTGGGGTGGACGCCGGTATATCAGGCTGCAAGGCAGGCATAGCGGTTTTGTGCAGACTGCCCGGTTGAATCGAAACAACAAATGTGTCGGACACACCAGCCAGTATTCGTGCATAGTGAAGAGTTTGATGCCGCGACCGTATTCGAGAATTTTCGGTCCGCCTATGAGGGAAATGTTGTGGTAATGGATAACGTCGAAGCCCCGTTCCAGGATCCGCTCAATACGGGCCGACTTCAAGAGTGGGAAGCCGGTCTGATGGGTAGCCAGCGGCGAAAGAAAGCCCCATCGGCTTTGGAGTCCATGCACGGTCACATTGGGATGATCCAGATAACCCTTTGCGGGTTCCCGGCCTGCCAGCGTGCGGTACGAATCAATACAGTGAATCACTTCCACCTGATGTCCGCTCTGCGCCAACTCGTTGGACAGCCGATGCACGAGGATTCCGTCTCCCCCGAAATTGTAGGGAGGATAGAAGGTTGTGATCATGCAGAAGCGGAGGGGTCGAACTGTCATCTTTTTGTCCTAACTTAACCAATATAGCATAAGGAACAGGCTACCTCAAATGGCGGAAATGGAATATTGGGCATGGATGCTATAAGCTGCTTTATGGCCGGCATCCTTTTTCTTTCTCCTGGAATTGCAAAAACCGGTCTCATTCACCTGTCACTTGCATATTCGATTGGGAAATCGTATGGAAGAGTTTGTATTGAACTGTTGATTTACTTTGAAGGGCAACTCGAAGCAAAAGGAGAACAAGTGAAAAAGATACTGATAATCGCCATCATTGCGGCAGCATTTTCGATTGCAGGAGGCCTGCCGTCGGCCGCTCAGATAAAGGTCCCCATCAAGGTGAAAGGCGCCGATTCCATGTGGGGCCGAGTTCGCAGTCTTGCACTGCTCTACATGAAAGATCATCCTCAGGTTGATATAACCATATCCGCCAATTCACTGGTCGATGAAGGGATGAAAGCGCTCATTGCAGGTGAGGCCGATGTGGCGATGGCCTCACGCAAAATCACTGCTCAGGAAAGCGAGGCGGCAAGGGTCAAGGGGCTTCAACTCGACGAACATGTGGTAGGATACGGCGGGATAGTCATTATAACCGATCGGCAGAACCCGGTAAATGCACTCTCGATAGACCAGGTAAGAAAGATATTCACTGGTGAGATCGTCAACTGGAAGGATATTGACGGGAAAGATCAAGCCATTACAGTTTTCAAAGCCGGCGGGAAGCATCCCGGCACCTTATTGTTTGTGGAAAACGACATCCTCGGCGGAGTCCCCATCACCAAAAGCGCAATTACATTGCCGGACTTCCCGGCGATAATGAAAAAGGTTGCAGAAACAGCAGGCTCCATAGCTTACGCCAGAATGCGGGACCAATTCCCCGGCCCTGCGGCCAGGACCAAGCCCCTGAAGATCAGAAAAGATGAACATTCGCTGCCGGTTAGCGCATCGAGGGCCACGATCGCGGATGGAACTTATCTGCTCAGACGTCCATACTATCTCTATACTGCGGCTACTGCAGGCAAAGACGTCCGCAGTTTTGTGGATTTTGTAGTGAGCCAGGGATGGGCGGAGCCGAAGCTGACTCATCAGTGGTAGTGAAATCTAAACCGCCTTCATTATTCTTGCCCGAAAATGGAACTTCTCAAGCCGAGCCGTTCTGCTAAAACCGGACTCGTTGACCTTTCTGTTGCCTTCTTTTTATTCGTATATTGGCCCATTTAGGAGCGCTATGAACCATTCGACATTTACCACCCCAATCGAGGACCGCTTCTTTGAGGACTATGTAGCAGGTTCTGTGCACGAGTTCGGTTCCATCGTCGTGGAAGAGGCCGAGATCCTTGAATTCGCGCGCCGCTTCGACCCGCAAGTCTTTCACACCGACCCTGAAGCTGCGAAGAGAACCATTTTCGGAGGCTTGATCGCCAGCGGTTGGCATACATCCGGCATGATGATGCGCCTTTTTGTGGACCACTATCTCTCATGGGCGGCGAGCCTGGGCTCTCCTGGTATCGACGAACTGCGCTGGACCAGGCCGGTGCGCCCTGGCGATGAACTTTCGATCCGCGTGACCGTTTTGGAAGCCAACCGATCACGTTCCAAACCTGATCGGGGTGTCATCCGCTCATTCGTCGAGGTGTTCAACCAAAACCATGAGGTGGTGTTGACCGTGAACGCAGTCAACTTCATGCTTTACCGGGAGACGCCACAACAGGGCTATTGAAAACCGAGACTGCCCAAAATGGCCTGATAAGCTTTTCCGCTTGTTTGTATGCCAGGCATTGAACCCTTTTACCTCCGCAATTGCATCTCTATTGCATCACAGGCAACCGCCACCCCATTTTCCGCCCGAACAATCTTCCCCACCTGCTCGGCTCTCCTCAAATAGGTGGTATCCGAGAGCAGGGTTTTTAATTCAGTTGCTGCACGCTGAGCAGAGTACCTATACCGATAAATGGTTCTGGCTACACCCAGCCGAGTAACCCTGTAAGCATTGTCCGGCTGATCGAAAGCAAACGGGACCACCAGCATTGGCTTTCCGGCCTGAAGGGCCTGGGCTGTCGTTCCAATCCCCCCCTGGTGAACAATTCCGGCTGCCCTGGGGAAGATTTGAGAATAGGGGAGATAATCGAATAGCGCGATATCATCAGGCAATGGCTCATCGGGTATATTCCTTGGATCTTTCCCCACCAGCAAAACTGCCCGGATTCCCAGCGTCCTTGCGGCATCCACACTTTCCCTGTAGAAGTCGCCGGCAGCCAGCACTGCTGAAGAGCCCAGCGTAAAGACAACCGGTGGCGGGCCCGATTCCAGGAAACGTTCCAACCTGCCAGGTGCATCGGAATCAGCTCCGCTTTTATCGACCAACAGATCGGCCTCTTTATCGTAAAACAAAAATCCGGTTATTCGGGTATTTTGAGGCCAGTCAGTGTGGCGTTTTGTAAGTAAAGGCGAGAAAAGTCCCAGGACCAGTTCCGGGGAGAATTGCCCTTCATAGATAGGATCTCCCCCGGGAGGCAGACCTATTTCAGCCCTCAGCCGGCGTATTGGCTCACTCCAGTTGCGTGTGACGAATTTGGCAAACCTGATGAGCAGCCCTCCCGCCCCCGGCCCAAACCGATCAAGATTTTTCAGAAACGGGAAAAGGGGAAATACGGGAAGATCGTATGCCGAAAAGAGCGAAAGGGGTGCGAGGATTGTGGAAACCCATGGAGTTCTGGTCTTCTCGGCCACTATCGGCCCTGCAAAGGTAATCGGGTGCGTAATAAGAATGTCTGCTCCGTTAATAGCTTCCAGCAAATCCTGATAGGATTCTCGCAGTTGGGGAAGCAGGACTTCTGTTATGAGAATCTCCAGACCGTTTTTAGGATGAAAAAGCCTCTCTAAGAGGCTGTAATCCTCGGGATTTACATCCGGCCTGACAGGGCGAAAATCAATCCCTGCTCTTTCCACCATATCCCGGTAGAAACCGGAAGTTGCGATTATCGGCAAATACCCTCGCTCCTTTAGCTCCGAAGCAAAAGCAACATATGGGTTGATGTCGCCCCATGATCCGAATGTGGTTATCAGAACTGTTCTTCGCATCATTCCCTCGCCGTCGTCGCATGCGATTTCTTGTGAATTTAATGCCGATCTGCACAGATTGCAGTAGCAACCGAAAGCCGGCAATTATCCGGGGTAGATGCGGAATAATGATAAGCCGGCTTGTAAAGGCTGGGGGCCAGGGAGGCCCACCATGGCAGAAAGTGGTATGTGCATGCAGGATCGGCTTTTCCACTGACCCGTCACTATCGCATCACTTTCGCCTGAGCGCCATCCAACACGCCGGGGCGGGGGAACGATACCATCAACTGCGGGGATGGTGGTGTGTCCTGAGATTGCAAAAACCGGTTCGTTTGAGACACGGCTTGCGTTTTTCATTAGGATATTGGATGATTCGATGGGCCTTCAGGGTGTTCCAAGAGTTTTTTCGGGTGAAATCCGGGTGCAAAATGCTCCTCAGCATCCGTTGGTGATTAAGACGGCAGAGTGGGTGACGGTCAGAAAGGCTGACAGTAAGGAAGGTTCCTCATTTTGATCTCACTGATTCAGGAGGGATACCACCATGTACAGCGTAGCATACGAAAACGATGATATGGTCATTCGCTTTAATAAAGATTTAGCGGAAGGCGACGCTCTTTCCAAGTTTCTTGGCCATATCAATCTCCAATCGATCCTTAAGAGAAGCACGCGTGACGATGCAAAGGAAAGAATGAAACTTCAAAGCCGTCTGCGAGATTTCCCCACTGGAGTTGCATTGCTGCGCGATCCCGCTCTGAACAAGGGTACTGCGTTCACTGAGGAAGAACGGGACGCTTTGGCTCTTCGCGGGCTCCTGCCTCCTCATGTCCATACTATCGACGAGCAGTTATTGCGGGTTCTCAGGAATCTGAGAGCGAAACCAACGGACCTGGAAAAATACATTTTTTTGGTCAGCCTCCAGGATCGAAACAAGACCCTGTTCTACAGGGTGCTTTTGGAGAACATCGAGGAACTGGCGCCGATCGTCTACACGCCGACGGTAGGACAGGCTTGCCTGGAGTACGGCCATATTTTTCGCAGACCTCGAGGCATATTTATTACGGCTAATGACAAGGGCCGGGTAGCCGACCTTTTGGAGAATTGGCCTGAAAAGAACATACGCATCATTGTTGTCACTGATGGAGAACGCATTCTCGGACTTGGAGACCTGGGCGCCGACGGGATGGGCATTCCCATAGGAAAGCTTGCCCTCTATACCGCATGTGCCGGTATTCCCCATACTGTCACCCTCCCCGTAACCATTGACGTCGGAACGGAAAACGAGCAGTTGCTGAACGATCCTCTCTATATCGGCTTAAAACAGCGGCGCCTTCGGGGAGAAGCCTACGACGAGTTGATAGAGGAGTTCATCGTGGCGGTGCAGGAGGTCTTTCCGGCAGCGCTGATCCAATTTGAAGACTTTGGCAATATTAACGCATTTCGCCTGTTGCGGAAGTATCGCAATGAGGTTTGCACCTTCAATGACGACATCCAGGGAACGTCCGCAGTGACTCTGGCTTGTCTCTATTCAGCCTTGCGCATAACCGGTGGAAAGCTCAAGGATCAAAAAATCCTGTTTTTGGGGGCGGGCGAAGCCGGAATGGGCGCCGGGGGTCTTATCGTTTCCGCGATGGTTGATGAGGGCTTGTCCGAGGAGGAAGCACGCCTGCGATGCTGGTTTGTTGATTCCAAAGGCCTGGTTGTCAAGAACCGTACCGATTTGACCGGGGACAAACTTCTCTATGCGCATGACCACGAATTGGTCTCAGACTTATCTTCCGCAGTTGAAGCACTTGAGCCCACTGCAATCATTGGGGTTTCCGGAAAGCGCGGAATGTTCCCTCAGCCCGTGCTTGAAGCCATGGCCAGGTTCAACGAAAGACCCATCGTTTTTTCACTCTCAAATCCCACTTCCAAGGCGGAATGTACTGCAGAACAGGCATACACCTGGACTGAGGGACGCGCCATTTTTGCAAGCGGCAGCCCGTTCGATCCCGTCACGGTCCACGGGAAGACACTTGTTCCGGCTCAGGGAAATAACGTCTACATTTTTCCCGGTGTGGGTTTGGGTATCATGGCAAGCTGGGCCAGACATGTGCCGGATGAAATGTTCCTCGTTGCCGCACGGTCTCTGGCGCAGCTTGTGTCAGAAGCCGATCTTCGACAGGGGCGAATTATTCCCCCATTGACTCGCATCAGGGAAGTCTCTGCGGTAATTGCTGCCGCTGTAGCCGACGTGGCATACAAACGGGGCTTTGCGACCAAACCGGAGCCCGAAAACCTGCCGGAATATATCAGGTCTCTGATGTACGAGCCCGAATACTATAACTATATCTGACGGCAACTGCAGGCGGCACGCCTTTTAAAGCAAGGCTCACGTGAGCCTTGCTCAATGAGCGCCCAGATTGTCGCGTGAGGAAGAGTTGTTTTCATCGATACTTTGGAGTGGTTTCAATCCATGCTTCACTTAACAGGCCGCTTTATCGCTGTGAATTTGACGCTGGCCACTTTCCCTTCCACCGCAACACGATCTTCCCTGCTCGGCGGTGGAGTAAATTCTTCGCCAGGGCAGCAAGCCATTGCTTCCAATTCCCCAGGAGTAAGCAGGTGACGGGACACAATCTGAATCTCAGCAAAGCCTGCTTCTTTCACCGTCTGCCAGTAGTCTTCTTCAGGAACAGCTCCTCCCAGACATCCCGCCCAAGTTGATTGGAAGCGCTCTTGCAGCTCAGAATCGATAGTCTCGGTGAAAACAGTGTCTGAGATGGCAATTCGCCCACTGCTTCGAAGGATACGAAAGGCTTCTTTATACACTGAGTCCTTGTCGGGGCACAGGTTGATGACGCAGTTGGAAATCACCACATCCGCGAAGTCGTCTGGAAGCTGTGTTTTGTCCAAGTATGCGGTGCGGAACTCTATGTTCCTGTCTTGCAAGCCTGTTTCAGCCACAGCCTGCTTGGCCCGCTCGATCATCTGAGGCGCGCAGTCTATTCCGATTACTCTTCCTTGCGGTCCGACTTTGTGAGCGGCCAGGATGACGTCTATCCCGCCCCCACAGCCGAAATCTACAACAGCATCGCCAGGCTGAAGGTTCGCGAAACCAGTAGGGTTGCCACAACCACGAGAGAACTTGAGAGCAATTTCCGGCACTAAGGAAAGCTCCTCCTGACCGTAGAGTCCCTGATCCACTGCATAGCCCGAACCGGGCTGTCTCTTGCTCGGTCAACAGGACTCTTTACGGCTGCCTGTCTCGGCAAACTTGCCATAACGACTCTTTACTACTTGCTTGATCTCATCAGTAATCATGCTGGACTCCTCCTGCCTCGAGGCGATATATTGGCCCACCTCAATTGTGCCAAATCCGGTTGAGTGACGCAATCGCGCGAGCCGCCTAACATCTAAAATTGTATGGGAGTGAGGTGCAGAATGCAATAGCTCTGTTCCTTGAGATCGCCTGGTATGAAGCACGCCGGGCAGATTTTGCGGAATTGAGGGGTGATTTGATCGATGAGGGATGATATGGTGGTGTTCTCACATTTCCATGACAAGGAGAAATCAATGAAGAATAAACGGATCACTGTACTGGCACTGGTGAAGGCAAAGGAGGGGATGGAGGAAATCGTAAGACAGGAACTCTTGGCTCTGGTCAAACCTACACGGTCGGAACCTGGTTGCATAAACTACGACATCCACCAGGCGACCGATGAGAAGTCACAGTTCATGTTTTACGAGAACTGGAAGAGCATGGAGGATCTGGAGAAGCACCGTGAAACGCCGCACCTGAAGGCGTACAGACAGAAAGCCGGTAGTCTTCTGGCAAAACCGATAGAAGTCACGCTGTTTGAAATGATCAGCGAGGCATGAGCGTTCGGTGAAATCGTCGGATTGCGAAGGGATGCCTTCATGACGAATCCGCTGCAAGACCTCAAATGACACACCACTTGTCTTTTAGATTCGTATATGCGAAAGTTCTATGGACCTGCAAAGTGTCCCGAGAGGTTTTCAGGGCGGCAGACGAACCCAAAATGCCCATCGAGATACGTTGGCGGTCAAGTTGAAACATTATTCAGGATGATAGTGAGAACGGTTTGGCATCGGGCTCGAAATTGTTGCCTGAGCTGCGCTGTTGCTTGGAATTGCCTTACATCGAAAGGACTTCAACAATGACCGCACAAGAGAAAATCGAAGAAATAAAGCAGCGGGCCAGGAAGAATTTTTCCCTGGGGTACAATTGCGCCGAATGTGTTACCGAATCGGTTTTATCCCTGATCGACACCGGGCTGCCTTCCGAGGTAAAAAAACTGGCAACGGGCTTCGGCGGTGGAATCGGGCTTTACGGCGACACTTGCGGAGCGCTCGTCGGTGCGGTCATGGCGGTCAGCGCAGTCCACGGCAGGAGCTCTCTTCCCGAGGGTGAAGGCAAAGAGGCTGCGATGAAATCCAAGGAGCAACTCTACGGCAAGCCCGGCCTCTACAGACTGTTTAACCAGATTCCGAATCGGTTCAAGGCTCAGAACGGTCACACCCTGTGCAGGGAGTTAACAGACAAGTGGCAGGAAACCTGGCTCTGCCGGGACCATGCCCTGTTTTGCCGCGAACTCATCACTGGCGCGGCGGGAATTGCGGCGGAGCTGATATTGTCGGACAAGGACGAGAGCGCTTCGAAACCGTTTGGCGAAAACGTTGAAAATCTCAAGGAATAGCGGGCTCGTGTTGCGGTGCGTACGTTCCCATAACCGGTGAATCCGTTGGACCGGGGCGCCGCGAGAACCCAATGCACAATATCTCATACCAAGTTGCATTCAGAGAGCGGGGGAAAGTTTTTTCATTTTAAAGATACCCCGCACCCCCCAGGATTTCGGCTGCACGCGCAAGCGCGTGTGGCCGAGCGCTCGGCGCCAGCGGCGAGGGGGTCACGATCAAGGTGGCCCCTGGTCCCGGAATACTTACCACCGTAACCTCGCCACCATGGCGGTTGAGGATCTTTTTGCAAATCGCGGGTCACATGCCGGTTCCAGCGTAAGGAGAATTGCTGCCATGGTGCCGCTCAAATGGTTCGAAGATTTTTTGACAATAACATTCATCGAAACCAATGGCGTTGTCATCGATCATAACCCGGCAGGTTGCATCTTCAATGATCACACTATTCCCTTAACGCAATGGCCGTTGTTTGGGCTGTTCGCCCGGCTTCCTATGCCGTTACGAGCACCTTGGCCACCGCCTCTACGGGGAACCGTTCACCATGCTGCCCGGGCTTTTGCGCGTACCCATGCTACTTGCTCTCGACGATCCCGACCACCTGTACCGGGTGGGCTCACCGATTGCCGGACTGTGCGCCCGCCGTTCACTCCGGCCCGGACGATCGTGTAAGGCTGTCCCACCCGAACTTGCCCTGCGCCCTAACTTCCGCCTCTTCACGCCGGAAGAGCGGCTCTCCTATGTCCGCGCCCGATCCGGGACCGAACTGCCTGAGCCCGGAGAGATCCTGCCCGTACTCGAATACGCAAGTCCCCTGCGCCTGAAGGCAGGGCTTTCCCACGCAGCACCTCTTGCCGGAGATTTCCTCTGCATGGTCCTTTGCGGGGAGCTTCGGGAACCCAGCTCAGACACCCTCGCGTATTCTGGCGCCTTCGTAGGGACCTCCATGCTGCTCGACCCGGCCTCCCCGCTCACACGATTCATCGTCACTGCCGATGCGGAGGTCCTGGTTTTTGACCAAATCCTCACCAAAACCGCTTTCAGGGTCCGCCCCTGTCCCGGTGACACCTCCTCGTGGAAGGCACTGAGCCTGGCCTGCTGCCACTCGCTCTCCAAGCTTCCACCGACGCCCGGATTCAAGGATGCAAACTCATGTGGGACGCAATTGTAAACAGGCAGGACGGTTTTTTGAACTTCACGCCGAAATTGGCCGCCGCCATGCGGGAGACTGTGGTCGCGGCTGTGGGCGCCGGGGGTAACGGCGTCGTCCTGGACCACCTTGTGCGCATAGGCTTCGAGCAGTTCATTCTCGTTGACCCGGATGTCGTCGAGGATACCAACCTGAATCGGCTGCCGTTCACGGCAGCAGAGATCGGCCGCTCGAAGGTCAGCGTTTGGGAGCACTTTCTCAAGTCGGTCAACCCGGCATGCCAGGTCAAAGCCCATCAGCACGCCATCTGCAGGTACGACGGCCCATGGCTGACCGACCTCCTGGCCAGGGCGAACCTGGCCTTTCTCGGGACCACCGACCTGGAGGCGAACCTTGTCGCAAGCCGCGTCTGCGCCCGGCTCGGCCTGCGCATGATCGTGGGACCCGCCTCGTCCGGCGCCTATGTGGTCTCCACATTCCTGCACGACAACGACATCACTTTCGAGAAGGTTGCCGACTACGGGACTGAGCACCTGAAGCTGACCGATATAGACTATCCCTCTCTTGTCGCCAAGTTCCAGACCCTGTCCTTCTATCCCGGCCGAAAGCGCAAGCTCTATCCGCAGGTGCGGGAAGACATGCTGGCCGGACGTCTGCCGGCCCGCTCCTGCAAAATTTTCGTGTCTTTAACCAACTGTGCCATGGCTTTCGAGGCGGTCAAGAACGTCGCGGTAATGAACGATCTGCCGTTGGAGGGGACCGCGATAGTGGCCATGCCGGTCTTCCATATCTTCGACCCCTATTCCGGCTGCGCCTACTACTATCATATTCTGAACCGGGAAATTGGCATCCCGGATTGGCTTACCGGTGAAGTCCGCTGGCACTCGTACGCCGGGGACTAGGTTGCTGGTTTAGTTTTAAAAACAAACATGAACGCGCCCGGGAAAGGGAAGAGATGGGGAGAAAATTTCCGATTGCAGGCAGTTAGTCGTGAGTTCCAAATCAGAAAACCGGCCGTTCACGCCGACAGATGAATCGGCGCGAACGCGGCCATGATCTTCCTTACCTGTACAACACGAGAAACGATGGAGAGGCTGGCAGTTTTATACCCGCCCTTTCATTGTCTGCTCTCCAAGATGTCTTATCTTGGTAAAAAGGAGAAAATGCCCATGAGCGTGGACCCAAGAGCCTTAGATTCCAAACTTCGGGAGATGTACCCTGAGATCGTAAAGCACGATCTTTCACTGTCTTTAAGTTTTGACCGTGAGAAAGATGCCTGGATCGTCAAGCTGGTTAAAGGAAAGCACAAACTGACAACCCACCTTGAGAGCAAAGATGCCGACGCCTGTTTCGAGGGGGTTCAGTGCATCTATCTGGGAGTTCAAATATCGCAATTCCTGGAGAACTTCGAATCCGGCGCGTAGGCCTCTTTGTTCGTGATACCCTGCCGGATCACTAATCATAGAGGTGAGGCTTCCTTTTGCCTTTTCTCTTTTTAAACCATCTCAACCTCTCTTCCGTATGCAACATTCCTCTGCGGTCCCCGTGCAAGCCTAGCAGAGAAATTCTTGTTTCTCATCCATTACTAACAAGGCTTTACGAAGGCGGATTTTTGCTGTGGAGAGGGGATACGGGATGGAAAATATGACAAAGAAAAAAATGTACGACGTTGCGGTCATCGGAGTGGGACCGGCAGGATTGTCCGCACTGGTGTATTTGCTCGAAGCCCATCTTAATGTTATTGCTGTCGGTCCCGAAGTTGGAGGCCAAATAAACAATACTCCCGAGATCACTGAAAGGGGGTGGGGTCAGCCCTTGAAAATGGAAATTGGCAATGAAATTAGAATGAAATACGGGCAAACCCTAAATACTCTGCATGGATACTCTCTACTCTTTTCCTTATATTTCTCCAATCTCTCCGCGGAATTACCCCGCGCCGTCACATGATACACAGCCCCTTCATATTCTATCCGTACTGCCCTTGCCATTTTTCCATCCCGTGTTCTGGTTTCTTACGGATAGATTAATGGGTGAGCCCGTCAGTTCATGGAGCAAGAAGAGCTGGCTCCGGAATGAGATCCGCCTAAATATTTGACGAGCAGAAAGGTGGTCGAAGCATTATCTTTCCCCTGTGTAGACAAAGGCAGGAAGGGTGGCTATATGACCGTGGTCTCCAATGTCGCATTCATGGAATAACGTGTGATCGCTAACCATCATCTCATTTATCGCCTCATCTCCTCAATGACTCCAAGGTGGGGTGGAAATTCACTCCAGGATGGCAAACCATCATGAAACGGATCGGAATTATTCTCGGCGGCGGGATTCTCCTGGTCGTTGTGCTCTTCGGATGGTGGATCTTCAGTCGCCCCGAACGCGGTGCGACCGGCTCGGTCAGCACGCATTTTCGCTTGCTCGGGCCCAACGACAAGATCGTGATCGACGGCTTCGACGACCCCAAAGTCCAGGGCGTCGCCTGTCATATCTCCCGTGCGCAAACGGGAGGGATGAAGGGCGGATTGGGCGTGGCGGAGGACACGAGTGACGCCAGCATTGCCTGTCGGCAGGTCGGCCCGATCAAGATCGTCGGTGAGCTCAAGGACGGCGAGCGCGTCTTCGACGAGCACCGCAGCCTCGTGTTCAAAAAGCTTCAGGTCGTCCGGTTTTTCGACCGCGAGCGCAATGTGCTGGTTTACGTGGCGTATAGCGATCGGGTTATCGAGGGTAGCCCGAAGAACAGTATAAGCACAGTGCCGATCATGGGGTGGCTGGCGCCATAAATTCGAACTTCGCGGCCTGAATCGAGTTCCTAAAGAGACCCTTGATCCTCTGCCTTCCCGACACAGGCGGATATGAAAGCGGCAATGCAATGTGCGTCAGTATAGAACGTCGAGGTCGCAAGATTTCCTCACCGAGTCCTGGCCTTTGTTTCAGTTCTTAGGGCCGCCTCGTTTCCATGATGGAGGGATTGCTGTGAACTCCGAATGCGGTTTGGGAGCCACACCCCTGGGAGACGACACATGTGGATTTCTCGTCTGGGCCCCCGCGATCGACCAGGTGGAGGTCCATATTCTTTCTCCGGAACAACGAATTGCGCCCCTGGAAAAAGTCTCGCGGGGTTACCACTATGGTGTGGCGCAGGGGGTTAAGCCGGGAACCCGATATTTTTATCGTCTCGATGGGAACAAAGAGCGTCCCGATCCCGCCTCGAAGTTTCAGCCCGAAGGGGTCCATGGGCCATCCCAGGTCATTGACCTCCATTTTGCATGGGAAGAGCTTCACTGGTCCGGAATACCTCTCTCCAATTATGTGCTCTATGAGCTCCATGTGGGGACTTTTACTGCTCAAGGCACCTTTGACGCCATAGTCCCATACCTGGATGAACTGAAGGACCTGGGCATAACATCTATTGAAATCATGCCCGTTGCTCAATTCCCCGGGGATCGCAACTGGGGCTATGACGGCGTCTACCCTTTCGCTGTGCAAAATTCTTATGGCGGTCCTGAAGGCCTCAAAAGACTTGTCAATGCGTGCCACCAGCGTGGTTTGGCTGTGACTCTGGATGTTGTCTACAACCACCTCGGGCCGGAGGGAAATTATCTCAATGATTTTGGACCCTATTTCACCGACCGATATCGCACTCCGTGGGGTTCAGCCATCAATTTTGATGGGCCTGACAGCGACGAAGTCAGGCGGTTCTTTATTGAAAACGCGCTCTATTGGGTGACGGAATTTAAAGTAGATGCTTTGCGCCTGGATGCGGTTCACGGGATTTTCGACTTTTCCGCGCTCCATTTTCTGCAGGAATTGGCTTGTGCGGTGCATGAGCAGGCCGAGCAGCTTAATCGCCGGATCTATGTCATTGCCGAGAGTGATTTGAACGATGCACGGCTGGTTCGCTCTCAAGAACTGGGCGGCTATGGGCTGGACGCCCAATGGAACGACGATTTCCATCATGCGCTCCACACGCTTCTTACCAGGGAACGAACCGGGTACTATGGAGATTTCGGACGTATTCAAGATCTTGCCAGGGCCTTTGCCGATGGCTTTGTCTATTCGGGAGCGTATTCCCCGGCGCGGCGGCGGCGACACGGGAACACCTCCAAAACCATATCCGCGCGCAGGTTCGTTGTCTTTGCCCAGAACCACGATCAGGTGGGAAACCGTCTAAAAGGCGATCGGCTCAGTGCACTGGTCTCTTTTGAAGGTCTGAAGCTGGCGGCTGCCGTGGTGCTCCTTTCGCCTTTCATACCCCTGCTCTTCATGGGCGAAGAGTACGGGGAAACAGCACCGTTTCCCTATTTCGTCAGCCATTCGGACCCGGACCTGAGAGAGGCGGTTCGCCGCGGGCGTCGAGAAGAGTTTGCATATTTGCAGGGGGCCGATGAGCCTCCGGACCCCCAGGAAGAAGCGACCCGGCAGAGCGCCGGTTTGGATCACAGCCTGCGGCATCAGGGGAGGCATCGCATGCTGTATGAATTATACAAGGAATTGATAAAGCTCCGAAATGAAACTCGGGCGTGCGTGGGATTAAGCAAGGAGCGCATGGAAGTTGTTTGCCTGGAGAGGGAGAGCACCCTGGTCGTTCGGCGTTGGGGCGTCAAGGAGCAGGTTGCCGCCATCTTTCATTTTGGTGACGCCGCCGTGTCTGTCAACGTCCCCTTGCCTTACGGACGATGGCTGAAGCGCCTGGCGTCGGGAGATGAACGATGGAGCGGTCCAGGCCGGGACCTGCCCACAGTGCTGTATTCAGACGGAGAAGTCTCGGTGACCTTGACGAAACATGCCTTTCTCATTGTAAGTCTGCAACCGGAGGACTAACTGATGGACCGATTTGTTTGCATCCATGGACATTTTTATCAACCTCCCAGGGAAAACCCCTGGCTGGAGGCCATTGAGATCCAGGATTCGGCGTTCCCGTACCATGACTGGAACGAGCGGATTACAGCCGAATGCTACGCGGCAAACGCAGTGTCGAGAATCTGGGATACGGAAGGGCGAATCGCCCAACTGGTGAACAATTATGCCAGCATCAGCTTCAACTTCGGTCCGACGGTCCTGCTTTGGATGCAGAAGTATGCCACCGAAGCGTATGAGGCAATTCTTGAGGCTGACCGGCAGAGCCTGGAGAAATTCTCAGGGCATGGAAATGCTTTGGCCCAGGCATACAATCACATGATCCTGCCGCTGGCCAACAGCCGTGACAAGAAGACCCAGATTATCTGGGGAATAAAAGATTTTGAATATCGCTTTGGACGCAAGCCCGAAGGGTTGTGGCTCCCGGAGACGGCGGTAGATCTGGAAAGTCTGGACCTCATGGCGCAGCACGGCATCGGCTTTGCCATACTTGCCCCCAGGCAGGCAAGCCGGGTTCGGCCCATCGATGGTGATGAATGGCAGGACGTAAGTGGTGGAAAAATCTATCCTGCCATAGCCTACCGGGTATCGCTGCCGTCGGGCCGCGTCATGGCCCTGTTCTTTTACGACGGTCCCATTGCACAGGCCCTTGCATTTGAAGGATTGCTCGACAACGGCGAGGCGTTCGCCAACCGGCTGCTGTCCGCGTTCGCCGACGACTCTCCCCGCCTTGTCAATATAGCTACGGATGGCGAAAGCTATGGTCATCATCATCGCTACGGCGACATGGCCCTCGCTCACGCGCTCGATTACATCGAGTCCAACGGACTGGCACATGTGACGAATTATGGCCGGTACCTGGAGGAGCACCCACCGGTGCACGAAGTGGAGATCTTTGAGAACAGCTCGTGGAGCTGCGTTCACGGCATAGAACGTTGGCGGTCCGATTGCGGGTGCAACAGCGGGGGCAACCCGGGTTGGAACCAGGCCTGGCGAGCCCCCCTGCGTGCGGCCCTGGACTGGCTCCGCGATGCCGTGAATCCGGCTTTTGAGCAACTGGCCGGACAGTTTCTGACCGATCCCTGGGCGGCTCGAGACGACTACATCGACATCATCGTGGATCGATCACCCGACTGCATCAGTGCGTTTTTGAACCGCCAGGCAACCCGCCCCTTAAACTCCGGGGACGAGATCACGGTCCTGAACCTTATGGAGCTCCAACGCCACGCCATGCTCATGTACACAAGTTGCGGCTGGTTTTTTGACGAGCTTTCCGGTCTCGAGACGGTTCAGGTCATACAATACGCCGGCAGGGTCCTGCAATTGGCCGACCAGCTTTTTAACGACTCCTTCGAACCCGGCTTTCTCGAACATCTTGAACGCGCCAAAAGCAACATACCTGAACACCGCGACGGCCGCACCGTTTATGAGAAATGGGTCCGGCCTGCCATGCTCGATATGAAAGATGTGGGCGCCCACTATGCCTTAAGCTCGCTGTTTCAGGATATCGGCGAACGCAGCTCGATCTATGCGTATTCCGCCACCCGGGA
The DNA here is from genome assembly GCA_049520035.1 of Syntrophobacteraceae bacterium. Lineage (GTDB taxonomy): Bacteria > Desulfobacterota > Syntrophobacteria > Syntrophobacterales > Syntrophobacteraceae > SbD1. The sequence continues at coordinate 36,792 of JBEKQE010000019.1, forward strand.
GGACTACCGCAGCTTTCAGGTAGGAGGCTCAAGGCTTGTAATCGGGCGGGCCACGGTCACTTCAGAGGTTACGCGCGTATCCACCAGCTTGTGCTTTGGCGTTCTACATCTTGGTGATCATAGTATCGCCTGCGGCACCGGTGAATATCAGGGCGCCCAAAAATATGAAGCGCTGGCCAAAGAGATTTCAGCGGCTTTCGCAGGAGCTGACTTCCCAAAGACCATACTTCTGCTGGGAAAACACTTCGGGACGTCCACCTACTCTCTGACCTCGCTCTTTGCCGATGAGCGGCGAAAAGTCCTGAACATCATCATGGGGCCGACTCTTAGAGAGGCTGAAGCCGCATATAGCTCGATTTATGAGCACCATGCTCCCTTGATTCGCTTTCTGACCGGGTCCGGCACGCCACGGCCCCAGGTCCTGTCGGTCGCAGCGGACTTGTGCTTGAATGCAAAGCTTCGCAGGGTGCTTCAAGGAGACGGGCTTGACCCCGAAGTAGTCAGACCTCTTCTGGAAGAAGCTCGTTTGGCCGGCGCAACCCTGGATGCTACTGCCCTGGGATTGTTACTGGCAGCCAACATTGAGAGTCTGGCCGAACAACTTCTCGAGCAACCTGACGACCTTTCTCGCCTGGAGAGGTTGAATAAGGCTGCACAACTGGTCCGGACCTTGCCGTTCGAGGTCAATCTCTGGAAAACCCAAAACATCTGCTACAAGATCCTTCACACCCATTGTCCTAACTTAAATGAGAAGGCCGGCCCGGACGACCAAAACACGAAGGAATGGCTACGCCATTACGCGGTCTTGGCCGAGAATTTTTCGCTGCGGGCGCCCATATGCAACGCGAACGGCAAACCCACACACGGATAGAAGACCGGGAAGCCTCTCATGAATATGCCAACCGCGACCTATAGGATTCAATTCAATCCTGCGTTCGGCTTTCAGGCCGCGCAGACAGTCATTTCCTACCTGGCGGACCTGGGTATATCCGACCTGTACGCTTCTCCCATATTCAAAGCCGTCAAGGGCAGCCTTCACGGCTATGATGTGGTTGACCCCAATCAGGTGAATCCTGAGCTGGGAGGGCCCTCTGACCTGGAGGGGCTGGCCGCGGAGCTGAGAACGTACAATATGGGGTGGATTCAGGATATTGTCCCGAATCATATGGCGATAGATTCGGAAAATCGGCTGCTGATGGATATCTTGGAGAATGGTTCCAGCTCCAGGTACTTTCAGTTTTTCGACGTCGATTGGGATTATCCAGCCGCCAGCCTCAACAAGAGAATTCTGGCGCCATTTCTTGGCAGGTTCTATGGGGAGTCTCTAGAAGATGGAGAGATCGCCCTCCAATACGGTCCTGACGGCTTCAAGGCCGCTTACTACAACCTCGCCTTCCCGTTACGAATAGAATCCTATTCCGATCTCTTTAAGAATTTGTCCCAGTTGAAAAAGAAACTTGCCGAAGACGACCCCGACTTCATCAAACTTCTAGGTATACTCTACGTCTTAAAGATGCTCTCTGCGAGCGATGAACCCGAAGAGCGCAATAACCAGATAAAATTCATCCAGCACACTATGTCGGAAGCCTACAACAGCAACGCCGTAATAAAGGCGTTTGTTGATGAAAACGTGCGGATTTTCAATGGTGAAAAGGGGAAGGCCGAAAGTTTCAACTCCCTTGATGACCTTCTTTCCCGGCAAGTCTTCAGGCTTTCATTTTGGAAAGTGGCCGCGGAAGAAATAAACTATCGCCGTTTTTTTTGTGTCAATGGGCTGATTTCACTCAAAGTGGAAGACGACCACGTTCTAAACCACACGCACGGCCTGATTTTCGATCTGATTGAAAGACGCATCGTAACCGGTTTAAGAATTGATCATGTTGATGGGCTGTACGATCCGGCAAGCTATCTTCAAAAAGTGAGGAGCAGGGCGCAGGCAGCCTATATCCTCGTTGAAAAAATACTCAATCTCAACGAAGACCTGCCACGTTCCTGGCCTGTCCAGGGGACCACCGGCTATGATTTTACAGATCATGTCAATGAGTTGTTTTGCCAAAAGGAAAATGAGCGAGCATTTGGCAGAATCTATGCCGGCGTAACCGGCTTGAAGAACTCTTATGAAGATGTCGTGCGCGACAACAAAAAACTGATGATCCAGGAAGATATGGCGAGCGACGTCCACAACCTCGCCCAGCTCCTGAAGAATATCTCCAGCCGGGACCGCCATGGAAGCGACATAACTCTCAATGCGCTGCAAAGGGCCTTGACCGAGGTCCTGGCAGTCTTTCCCGTATACAGGACCTACATCAGCAATGTTGTGGTCCCGGACGACGACAGGAAATACATTTTGGCAGCGGTGGACCGGGCCAGAGCAAATCTTCCCGCCCTGTTACATGAATTTGCGTTCATACGAAGGTTCCTTCTCCTGGACTTTCCCGATTATGTTTCCGAGGAAGAGAAGCGGGACTGGCTCCACTTTGCCATGAGGTTCCAGCAGCTTACCGGGCCGGTAATGGCGAAGGGAGTCGAAGATACCACACATTATGTGTACAACCGGCTCTTGTCACTCAATGAGGTGGGTGGACGGCCGGATCACTTCGGCTGCTCGCTCGAAGAATTCCACAAGTTCAACGCGAAGAAAAGAGACTTGTGGCCGGATTCCTTAAATGCGACCTCGACTCACGATACCAAAAGAGGCGAAGACGCGCGCGCCAGAATAAACGTATTGTCCGAGATGCCGGACGAGTGGGAAAAAAAACTCCGGACCTGGATCAAGACAAACAGGGGCAAAAAGAAGCGCGTCCAAGGCCTGGCCGTTCCGGATAGGAACGACGAGTATTTTTTGTACCAGACACTCATCGGAGCATTTCCCTTTTCAGACGCCGATTATCCCGGCTTCGTTCAAAGAATTACGGCATATATTGTCAAAGCTGTCCGGGAAGCCAAAGTCCATACCGCGTGGTTGAAACCGGATACTGAGTATGAAAACGCTTACGTCTCATTTGTCGAGAAAATCCTGGCCCCATCAGAAGCCAACGAATTTCTGAAAGAATTTATCCCGTTTTGCCGGAAAGTTTCTCACTACGGGATACTCAACTCCCTCTCGCAGACACTGCTCAAGATCACCTCACCCGGTGTGCCTGATTTCTATCAGGGATCTGAACTATGGGACCTGAGCCTGGTGGATCCTGACAATCGCCGGCCGGTAGATTTTGAAAAAAGGCGCGCCATGCTGGCCGGCATCCGTGAACAGGATGATGCCGATATTGGCCAGCTGGTCCAGGATCTCCTTTCAACGAGAGAGGATGGAAGGATTAAACTCTTTCTCATTTATCGGGCGCTCAAAGCGAAAAAAGCAAATCGAGAGATCTTCCGTTCCGGCGCTTATCTTCACCTCGAGCCGGCGGGAAGATTCAGGAACCATGTCATCGCCTTTGCCTGGAGGTATGAGCAACAATGGGCCCTGGTCATTGCTCCGAGGTTTCTCAGCCACCTTATTCAAGAGGGATGTTTTCCTCTGGGAAGGCAAGTTTGGCAGGACACAGAGGTGATAATGCCTGACGGGGCGCCTGCCGCCTGGCGCAATGTTATCACGAGCGAGGTGCTTTCTTCGGGCAGGGCGTTGTCTATCGGAGATATATTACTTAGTTTTCCAGTGGCGTTGCTCATTAGTACTTCCATGAACTTGAGGGGGTAAGATGTCTTCAAATGCCAACATTGAACCATTTTCCGTCAAAGACTGTGCGCTGGTGACCATAGCAACCGGGAAGAAGGCGCAAAACCTAAAGGAAATGAGAGAGCATTTGCTTAACATCCATCTCGGAAGCGTATACCATCATTTTTGGGGTGGGCTCTTGAGGCCCAGGTTCGATGAGCCTGAATACAACAACGATTTTGCCGAATGGGCTCATTATGCTCTTCAAGACAATACCCTTGCGGAACGATTATCTGTTATCGACCCCGATCGTTTTGTAAATCTGGAATCCCTGCGCCAAAAGCTGATCGAGGTCTTAGAACAGAGGTTGGATGAGATCGAAACGGTTGCCTGGGCCAAGCCCGACATGCAGTTTCATTTTCTCCGCTCTCAAATGGTGGTTTTCGATACCCACGGCAAAATTGAAGAGCCGGAGGAATTAGTGGAGGCTATGCCCAAAATGTCCGTGGGAAGCATATTTTATCACTTTATTGATGCGAGACGCCGCAGCCCTGAAATGATGGACGATTTCCGCACATGGTTGAGGTCTCGCGGTGATGATGAACTTTGCTCACAAGTGGCCGCAGTTGATCCCTATTTTGGGTCCCTCGTGGAATTGCGCGAGCAACTGACAGATCTCTTCGCAAAATATTTTTCCCGGGGAGTGACCGGATGACATCTATTCAAGATTATGTGGCAGTGACCGGAGAAAACGTGATCGATCTGCTCCGTCAACTTGCCAGGCGGTTAAGAGGCACGAAGGTAGTGCACGTCAATTCCACTTATGTAGGTGGCGGCGTCGCGGAAATTCTGAGCAAGCTGGTCCCCCTCCAGAAAGATCTGGGCCTCGACGTGCGGTGGGAAGTAATTCGAGGTGAAGAGGCGTTTTTCAAGGTCACCAAGAGCTTCCACAACGCCTTACAAGGCGTACCCGTCCAACTGTGGGATGGGGTTTTCAAGGTTTACGAGGAAACCGGCGTGCAAAACTCGGAAGAACTCCGTTCGATCCTTGAGGAAGCCGACATAGTTATTATACATGATCCGCAACCGCTGCCCCTTTTGAGGTCATGCCCGAACCGAAAAGGCAAGTGGATCTGGCGATGTCATATCGATCTTAGCCATCCTTATCGTCCGGTGTGGCAATACTTGCGTAGGTATGTCATGGAATACGATGCGAGTATTTTTTCCCTGGCGGATTTTGCCCAACCCTTGCCGCACATCCAGTATCTGATGCCGCCCAGTATCGACCCTCTCAGCGAAAAAAACATGGATC